>CAIZNP010000185.1 GCA_903934375.1 uncultured Synechococcaceae cyanobacterium | reverse complement strand
GAGCGGCTGCTGGCCTGAATCAGCAGATCACCACGGCGGTTGCTGCTCAGATGGGCGAAGAGCAGCGGCTCGCGGTTCAGCCGTTGCAGCCGGCCCGGCTGCGGTTCGGCCAGCGCCGTGCGGCTGAGGTTGCGCTGCTGCAGCGGCAGCAGCCATAGATCCTGCCCCGCCGTTGCCGTCTCCTCGCTGCCGCCGCTCACCAGGGCGATGCCGGAACCATCGCCCAGCGGTTGCACGTTCAGTAGCCGCGGCAGCTCCGGGGTGAGAGCGCGCCAGCGGCCGTCATGGCCCCGCAGCTGCAGCTGCTCGCCACGGCCAACCGGCACCACGGCCAGCAGCCGGGGTCTGGGATCCCATTGCCAGCGCTGGGGGGGCAGGGTCTGCTGGCGCAGGTCGCGGCCCTGGAGCAGCAACTGAATCGGTTGGGTGAGGCGCTGCCCGCCTGCGAGCAGCAGGCGCAGCGGATTGGCCTCTCCCAGCCACTGGTGGGCCAGGGCCGGCTGCAGCCGGCTCTGATCCCTGAGGCTGGTGCGCTGCATCGGACGGCTGAAGCGCAGATCGAGGGCTGCCGGCCCCGAGCTGGCGCCGCTGGCCTGGATCTCCAGCAGCCGTGGCGGCCGCCGCAGCAGCAGTTGCTGCTGCAGTCCGGCCAGCAGAAGGCTCCCGGCCAGCAGCAGCGCGATTCTGTGCTGACCGTGACCGGAGGTTGCCTTCATGGCTCCAGGGGGCGCTGGGGCCTGGGGATCGGTTGCAGCTGCTCGGCGATCACCACGCTGCGGGGCTGTCCGCCGCCCAGCCGTTCCACCCCCATCCGCCCCTGCAGGGCGAGCCACTGGTCGGCGCGGGGCCTGAAGCCAGCGGGCCAGTGCACCGGCAGGCCCACCGGGGTGGCATCGGCCAGGCAGCAGCGCACCAGCAGGCGTGCCAGCTGGGGAGGCTGGCCGGGTTCTGTCAGGACGAATCCGCTGATGCGAACGGGATCGCCGGCATAGAGCTCAGGATCGGGCTGGCTGCGGAGTAGCCGCACCCAGTCGGTGAGGCTGCGCTGGGCAGGGGGCAGCAGGAAATCCAGGGATGGCTCCACCTCGAGCTGGGCGGGCCGGTTGGCCGCCAGTTGGCTGAAGGAGGGGCTGGGGGGCAGCAGCAGCACCGCCAGGGCCATACCGCTGCTGAGCAGCCAGGGCCAGGGGAGCCGTTCGCGCAGGCGCCGGCCGCCCCTTGGCAGCTGCAGGGCGGCCAGCAGAAGCAGCAGCACACCGCTCAGGGCCACCAGGGGGTGAAACACGCCGCGCAGGAGCAGATCCAGCCGGCCGCTGAGGCTGCTCTGCAGCAGCACCACCCCCCACAGTGCCAGCGCCACAACCCTGATCACAGCAGCACAAGATTCAGCCATTGACCCAGCAGCAGCACCATCACGCAGGCGGCGCCGGCGGTGAGGGCGATGGCCCTCGGTTGCAGAACCACCCCCAGCAGGCCCAGCAGCTTGAGGTCCACCACCGGACCCAGCACGAGGAATGCCAGCAGGGCTCCGGGCGTGATCTGAGCGGCGAAGCCGAGGGCCAGAAACGCATCCACACTCGAGCAGACCGACACCACCACCGCCAGCAGCATCAGGCTCAGCACCGAGAGGGTGGGTGCGCTGCCCACCGCCAGCAGCCATTGGCGCGGCAGCAGGGTTTGTACCAGTGCGGCGATGACGCAGCCGAGGACGAGCAGGGCGGCCAGATCGAGAAACTCGCGGCTGCCGTGCTCCAGCACCGTCGCGAGGGTTGGGCGCGTCGGGGATGGAGCCCCGGCGGGGTTGGCAACGGCTGCAGCCGCCGGCACTCCCACCAGACCGCTGCGGCGCTCCAGCAGGCCGACCTGGCTGAGGGGCTGCACGAGCCGTCGCTCCTCCAGCAGGGGGATGGCCAGCAGCTCGCTCTCCGGGATCAGGCTCAGCAGACGGCTGAGTGCAAGCGACAGCACCAGGGCCCCCAGGGGACGAGCGGCCAGAAGCCAGGGCTGGTTGGGGAAGGCGGCCCAGGTGCTGGCCAGCACGATCGGATTCAGCACCGGGGCAGCGAACAGAAAGCCGAGGGCTGTGCCGAGGGGAGCGCCCCCGGCCAGCAGCCGCCGTGCCACGGGAACGTTGCCGCACTCACAGGCCGGCAGGGCAAACCCCAGGGCTGCTCCGCTCAGCGGACCCAGCAGCGGATGATCCGGCAGATCGCGCAACCAGGCGCCATCGGGGGCCAGCCAGCGGGCCAGGCTGGCAATCAGCACACCGATCAGCAGAAACGGCAGTGCTTCCAGCAGCAGACCCTGGAAGATGGCCCAGGCGGTGGCCAGCCGTTCCACATCCCAGAGGCAGCTGGTCCCATCATCGCGGCGCGTTCAGGGCGTTGGCAGAACCGCCGATGGCCCCGATGCTGCCCAGTGGCAGCGTCGGCTGCGGCTGCCGCTGATCATCCAGCCGCTCCAGCGTGCTGAGCAGCTCCGGCCGGTTGCTTTCGAAGTGCAGGTGCGGGCCGCTGCTCCAGATACCGGTGTTGCCGCAGCTGCCGATCACATCCCCTCGGTTGAAGCTGCCGGGGCCGGCTGCGCTCTGGAGATGGCTGTAGCTGGTGATCAGCCCACCGCTGCCCTGCAGCACCAGCGTGATGCCGTGGGTGTGACTGCGCTGCACCTGGCCGATCCCGTCATGGGCAGCGCGGACGGGGGTACCCGGGGCGCAGGCGATGTCGAGGGCGGGATGGCCTGGGCGAACCCCCTGCGTGATGACGCCCGGGATCGGCTGCAGCAGTTGCAGGACCGGGAGGAGCAGGGCGATGGGCAACGGCTAATCCGCCTGAAAATCGAGGCGAACTTACGTTGCGATCGATTGGACCCGGGTTGAGGGTATGCGGATGGGGCTCTGGCCTGGCGGCCTCAGAACCACTCCTGCACGGCCTGCTCGGGTGTGTTCACGTGAGCTTCGGGCGTGTTGCGCTCGAAGTCGAGCGTGATCGAGCGCTCCTGTTCGCCGTCGTCGGCGATGGCACGGATCGGGTAGGTCTGGCCCCCGTCGGGGAAGGGCACGTGCACCCTGAAGCCGCCGTCCTCGTTGAGGGGGACCAGCTGATCACCGATCGTGAGCGTGGCGGTGGGTTCAGTGGCTCCGTACACGATCAGTTCGGCGTCAGCCACCAGCCAGAAGGAGCGGCTGCGCACCAGCCCACTGCCGGAATCGCTGCGGCCGCTGGCCCAGACGCCGGCGCCCGAATCGCTGAAGGAGGAATCGAGGGCGAAATCCTGTTCATGCAGGGTTTCCGATCCCACGCGCCGCAGCCGTGCCGAGGCCATGGTGGCCATCTGGTACAGACGCTCGTGCTGCACGCCACCGGCGGGCGCACTCTGCGGGGTAAGAGTCAGCGGACTCTCAAGCGAGAAGGGAACGAAGGCATCGGCAATCGTGGCGCTCGGCTCGAGCTCCGGGATCCGGGCCACGGTGGAGAAGGCCAGGGAGAACCAGCCACCACCGGGCAGGCGAAAACCCAGTTCCACGCGATAGTCGCGGCCCGCCAGCGGCACCGGCAGGAACCATTCGCTGGCGTGGGCATCCACCACCAGCTCCTGCAGGGCATGGGGCTGGGCCTGGGGATTCACCAGGCCGGTGACATCCGCCACCCGCAGGCAGAGGCTGCCGGCACCGGCTGCCCGGGCCCGTTCCAGATCGGCGGGGGCGATGCTCCAGAAGCAGTAGGCCCATTGGGGATCCCGGGGCAGGAACACCACCTCGGTGTTCACCGTTGTGGTGGGGATCAGGGGTGCCGGAGCACCAGCAGGTGCGGCCTGCGCCGCTGGCGCCGGGGCAGCAGCACTGACGCCCGCTTCGCCAGGGGTGCTGGCCGCCGGGCTGTCGCCGGAGCCGGAGGCGAAGGGGTTGAGGCGGCGGAGCCAATCGAACGGCCGGGGTGATTCGGTCATCTCGGTGCTCCTTCCTCGCCGCTGCGAAACCGTGGTGGAGCCATGATCCCGGAGGTCGAGGCCATCGAGGCGGCCTTGTCAGCGGATGGGGATCGTGATGATCCCAATCAGATCGTGAACCAGGCGGGCAGGTCTTCGAAGCAGGCGGCGTTCTTCTCGTTTTCGCGGGCTTCCACCTTCCAGCAGCAGCTGCGTCCGCCGTCGCGGTGATGCAGCAGGGTGTTGGCCCAGGCCCACACCAGCTGGGCGCTGGCTTCCATGCCCACGTTGTCCATCACCCGCAGGTTGAGGGCTCCCTGCGCGTGCAGGCTCCGCCACTGCTCCAGCAGCGGGTCGTCGGCATTCACAAGAAAGGTGTGGTCGAACTGCTCCGCCAGCTGGGCCTCCAGCGCGCCGAGGCTGGAGAAGTCGACCACGAAGCCGTGCTCATCGAGCTCACGCGCCCGGAACCACACCGTGAAGCTGCGGCTGTAGCCGTGCACGAAGCGGCAGTGGCCGCTGTGGCGCCACTGGCGATGGCAGCAGGGATAGCCGCGGAAGGTCTTCGAGCAGGTGAAGGCGGCGGTCATGCCCGGGCTGGTTGGTGAGGAGCGTGCTGGGGGAGGATCGTGTCAGCTGGCCATCAGGCCCTTGCAGGCATCCTTTCATCCGCCGGATCCCGCGCAGCTGCGCTTCAACGAGGCCGGTT
>CAIZNP010000184.1 GCA_903934375.1 uncultured Synechococcaceae cyanobacterium | reverse complement strand
CCTGCATTGGAGCGATGCCGGTGCCGCCAGCTGGTACGACGTGGCGGTGGCGGTGGGGAAGCTCGGTGTGGACCTGGGTCTGCTGGAGCGCGCTGCAGCGGTGAACCCCATCACCACGGTCGACTACCTCACCCCAGCGCAGCGCCCCAGCTACTCCTTGCTCGACTGCACGGACACACGTCTGGCTCTCGCGCTTGAGCCCACGCACTGGCGTACAGCCCTGCGGCAGCTGCTTGCTGCCAGCGCCTGAGCAGCGTCTGAGACCAGCACATCACAGTCGCCCTCCCGTCCCTAACGACCCTCCCGCGTCATGACCCCCATGCCTTCTGCCGCTGAGCTCCTCGCCGGCCGCCGCCGCATCCTGGTGACCGGCGGCGCCGGCTTCATCGGCGGGGCGATGGTGCGGCGCCTGCTGGCCGACAGCGACGCCCAGGTGTTCAACCTCGACAAGATGGGTTACGCCAGCGACTTCACCAGCATCGAGGCGCTGCCGCAGGCTGCAGAGCGCCACACCCTGTTGCGGGTGGACCTCACGGATGCGGTCGCCACCGCCGAGGCCGTGCGTCAGGCCGATCCCGATCTGGTCCTGCATCTGGCTGCCGAGAGCCATGTGGATCGCTCGATCGATGGGCCGGCTGCCTTCATCGACAGCAACGTGAGCGGCACCTTCCACCTGCTGCAGGCGGTGCGTGCCCACTGGGAGGGCCTGCCGGCTGCGCGTCGTGATGGCTTCCGCTTCCACCACATCTCCACCGACGAGGTGTTCGGCTCGCTGGGTGCCACGGGCCGCTTCTCGGAAACCACCCCGTACGACCCGCGCAGCCCCTATTCGGCCAGCAAGGCCGCCAGTGATCACCTGGTGAATGCCTGGCACCACACCTACGGCCTGCCGGTGGTGCTCACCAACTGCTCCAACAACTACGGCTCCTGGCAATTCCCCGAAAAACTCATCCCGGTGGTGATCCTCAAGGCCGCCGCCGGCGAGCCGATCCCGCTCTACGGCGACGGTGCCAACGTGCGCGACTGGCTTTACGTGGATGACCACGTGGATGCCCTGCTACTGGCGGCTACCCGCGGTGAGCTGGGCCGCAGCTATTGCGTGGGTGGATCTGGTTCAAACGGAACAGCCAGCGAGCGCACCAACAAGCAGGTGGTGGAATCGATCTGCGCCCTGCTTGATCAGCTGCTGCCCGCCGGCGCCCCCCACGCACGCCTGATCACGCCGGTGACGGATCGCCCCGGCCACGATCGCCGCTATGCCATCGATCCGGCCCGTATCAGCAGCGAGCTGGGCTGGCAGCCCCGCCACAGCTTTGAGGCCGGCCTGGAGGCCACCGTGCGCTGGTATCTGGAGCACCAGGACTGGTGCAGCCAGGTACGGGCCCGGGCCGGCTACCACGGTCAGCGCATCGGCCAGGCCACGGTCAGACCGGCTGCCGGCTGAGCGCCTGGATTCGCTAGCTGGATCCACCTGGCAGCGATTTGACCTCGGGCACCTCTGTGGTGCATGCTCATTCAACCGGTGGAACTGCCGGTCGACGGACACGCCACCATCGGTGATGTCACCAGTCGGATGCGGATGTAGCTCAGTGGTAGAGCATCTCCTTGCCAAGGAGAGGGTCGAGAGTTCGAATCTCTTCATCCGCTTGACTGATTCAGAATCATCAGCTTCTGGTTGGTGATCATTTCGAATCCAAGCCGTTTGTAGAAGCCGGTGCTGTTCGTGGTCATCAGGTAGACCCGCTCCACTCCGTTCAGCTTCCGGCTGGCTAGCAGCGCCTGCACCAGCTGCCGCCCCAGCCCCTGGCCCTGCTCGTCGTCAGCCACCACGACATCCCAGAGAACGGCCCGGAACACGCCATCACTCGTCGCCCGGCCGAAGCCCACCAGGCGTCTGCCTCGCCAGGCGCTCACCACCGCCTGGCTGCCCGCCAGCATCCGTCGCAGCTGGGCCGGCGAGCGCCGCTGGGCCCAGAAGCTGTGGTCATCCAGCAGGGCTCGGAGCTGTCGCAGCTGTCCCGGCCCCCAGCGCAGTCGCAACGCCCCGGCCCGGTGGCAGATCAGTTGGATTGCCGCGCTCAACGGGTCACCTTCGCAATCGGTGCAGAGCAAATCCTCACCCTTGGCCGGTAACCGCCCTCAGTAGGCTGGCTGCCAGCACGATCCGGCCCTTTCTCCATGCTCAAGCTGCTGCTGGGTGATCCCAATGCCCGCAAGCTGAAGCGCTACCAGCCGATCGTCTCCGACATCAGCCTGATTGAGGAGGAGGTGGCCTCTCTCAGCGACGAGGAGCTGCGTGGCCTCACCACGGAATTCCGCCAGAAGCTCTCAGCCCTGCAGGAGGAGTGCCGCAGCCGGGGCCTGAGCCTCGACACCACCCTGGAGCGGGAGCGCAAGCTCCTCGATGAGCTGCTGCCCCAGGCCTTCGCCGTGGTGCGCGAGGCCGGCAAGCGCGTGCTCGGCATGCGCCACTTCGATGTTCAGCTGATCGGCGGCATGGTGCTGCACGACGGCCAAATCGCCGAGATGAAGACCGGCGAGGGCAAGACTCTCGTGGCCACCCTGCCCGCATACCTCAACGCCCTCACAGGCCGCGGCGTGCACGTGGTCACGGTGAACGACTACCTGGCCCGGCGCGACGCCGAGTGGATGGGCCAGGTGCATCGCTTCCTCGGCCTGAGCGTTGGCTTGATCCAGCAGGACATGGATCCCGCCACCCGCCGCCGCAACTACACCTGCGACATCACCTACGCCACCAACTCGGAGCTCGGCTTCGACTACCTGCGCGACAACATGGCGGCGGACATCGCCGAGGTGGTGCAGCGCGAGTTCCACTACTGCGTGATCGACGAAGTCGATTCGATCTTGCTCGATGAGGCCCGCACGCCGTTGATCATCTCCGGCCAGGTGGAGCGCCCCCAGGAGAAGTATCAGAAGGCCGCTGAGGTAGCCGCCGCCCTGGTGCGCGCGGCCGAACTGGGCAAGGACGGTATCGATCCAGAGGGCGACTACGAAGTCGACGAGAAGCAGCGCAACTGCACCCTCACCGATGAGGGCTACGCCAAGGCCGAGGAGCTGCT
>CAIZNP010000183.1 GCA_903934375.1 uncultured Synechococcaceae cyanobacterium | reverse complement strand
GGCGGCACGATCGGCGCCGGAATTCTGCGTACACCGGGCCTGGTGGCCGCCCAGCTGCCGAGCGCCCCACTGGTGCTGGGGGCCTGGCTGCTGGGGGGGCTTTATGCCCTGCTGGGTGCCGTGTGCATCGCCGAACTGGCCGCCAGCCTGCCACGCGCTGGCGGCTGGTACGTGTACGCCGAGCGGGCCTTCGGCCGCCGCGCCGGCGCCCTGGTGGGCACCACCGACTGGCTGGCCCACTGCATCGGCCTGGCCTGGGTGGCCACCACCGCCGGTGAGCTGCTGGCGGCGGTGCTGCCCCGGCTTCCGGAGGTGCCATGGCTGGGCGCGGACCACCAGGCCACGGCGGGGCGCCTGCTGGCCCTGCTGATCCTGGCGCTGTTCAGCGCCATCCAGCTACTGGGGGTGCGGGCCGGCGGCGCCAGCCAGGAGCTGCTCAGCCTGGCCAAGGCGGCGGCCTTTCTCGGGCTGGTGCTGCTCTGCTTTCTGCTGCCAGCCCCCTTCGCGCCGGAGCAGCAGCCGATCTGGACCTGGCCGCAGCAGGTCAGCCTGGACCATCTGCCCCTGGCAGCCGTGCTGGCCCTGCAGGCGGTGATCACCACCTACGACGGCTGGGCCAGCCCCGTGTACTTCGCCGAGGAGTTCAGCGACCCGGGCCGCGACCTGCCCCGTTCGCTGATCGGCGGCGTGCTCGCCGTGGTGGGGCTGTATCTGCTGATCAACCTGGCCCTGCTGCATGTGCTGCCGCTGCAGCTCCTGGCCCACGCCAGCATCCCCGCAGCCGATGCAGCCCGCGCCCTGCTCGGCCCCCGCGGCGGCCAGCTGATCACCGCCGTGGCCCTGGTGGCGCTGCTGGGACTGATCAACACCGTGGTGATGGCAGCGCCGCGGATCCTCTACGGCCTCGGCCGCGACGGCCTGCTGCCCGTTGTGACCGCTGCCGTGAATCCGGGCGGCACCCCCGTGCCCGCAATGCTGATCACCACCGGCAGCGCCGCCCTGCTGGTGCTGGCGGGCTCCTTCGAGCGGCTTCTGGGCATGGGGGCCTTTCTCTACGTGGGTCTGCCGCTGGTGGGCGTGGCGGCCCTGCTGCAGCTGCGCCGGCGTGAACCGGAACTGGCCCGGCCGTTCCTGAGCTGGGGTTATCCACTCACGCCGCTGCTGGTGGGCGGGGTGTCGCTGGCGTTCCTGCTGGCCTCGCTGCGCAGCGACACCACCAACAGCCTGCTGGCTGCAGGCCTGGTGGCCGTCGGCAGCCTGCCGGTGCTGCTGCGACCCGTCCGCCAGGCTCAGGCGACGGCAGAAGGCAGCCGCGAGGCCTGACCCCGCTCCATCAACCGCCAGGCCTGGCGCAGGCTGCCGGCATCGCCCAGATTGCCCGGGAAGGTGACCACCGGCAGCCCGGCCCGGCCGCCGCGGCGGGTCGTGAGCACCAGCGACAGGCCGGCGAACAGCTGACCCTGCAGCTCCACCGCCCCAAGCCCGAAGCCATCGGCCAGCAGGGTGTGGCTGGTGATGCCCCCCTTGCTGATCAGGTAGCCCAGCCGCGGCTCCAGGGCTGCCGCCAGCCGCGCCATCAACGCCGCCAGTTCCAGGCCCAGGTGGCGGCGCTCGGCCATGGTGGAGCAGTTGAACTCCCCGCGGCTGGTGAACAGCACGGGCGTGAATCCGGCCGCCAGCCGGTGCTCCAGCTGCTCACGCCAGGCCTGCTCCAGCGAGGCCAGCAGCGCCGCCGGCTCGGGCCCGGCCAGCACCCGCGCCAGCTTGGCCACCGGGATCTCCAGGCCGCCACAGCCGGGCTCCTGCAGCAACTGCTCC
>CAIZNP010000182.1 GCA_903934375.1 uncultured Synechococcaceae cyanobacterium | reverse complement strand
TCAGCCCGGCCAACAGCTCAGCGCCGAGCGCTGCCTCTGGCACTGGGATACCGAGCGTTTCCTGGCCACTGGTGCGGTGGAACTCCGCCGCAGCGCCTACAGGCAGATCACCCGTTCCAGCCAGCTCAGCGGCCGCATCGGACGGGAAGGCACGGTTGAATTCGCCAGCCCCGGTGCTCGGGTGAACTCCCAGTTCAGCCTGCCGGCGAAGGACTCCTCGGGGCCTCAGGAGCAGCGTCGCAGAGCTCCAGTGCAGTTCTGAGCTTGAGGCTCCACCCCTCCAGCCAGGCCTCATCGCTGCGGCTGAAGCAGCGCGGCGACCAGCCGGCCAGCAGGATCAGGCCCTCCGTGCCGATCGGCTGCACGATCAGCGCCGGGATGCCCTCCGGCAGACCGACGAATTCCTGCCGACCGGGATAGAGCTTCAGGTTCACCAGACCGATGGCCTTCCCGGTGCTCCAGGCCCGTGCACAGATCGCACCGGGAATGAACGCGGCGTCCGCCAGCACCCCACGCCGGAGCACGGTGCGGCCGCGCCAGTAGAGCAGCAACGAGGCGGCAGGGGTCGCGGTGAGCAGCATCTGGCTGCCCCAGCCAAGTTCCTGGGCCAAGGGCTGCGGCAGACCGTCGACCAGGCGAACACCTTGCTCCCCCTCGAGCGCAACACGCTCTGGAGCCACCGGTACGGCACGGGTCCAGAGAATGGCCACCAGCATCAGGCCAACTGCGAGCAGGCTGGAGAGCACCCCTGCCCGCTCCAGGGCCGGGCTGAGCTCGGGCGCCGTGAGCTGATTCAGCACACAGAGCAGCAGGCCCAACACGCCGGCAGCGAGGCAGAGGCGTGCAGCGCGTCCCATCCTGCGTGTCCTGGCCAATGGCCTTCACGTTGTCACAGCCACACAGGTGCCTGACAAGTAACCGCAGTGGCGGTGAGATGGGATTAGCCACATCAAGACCGATGGTCAGCGCCGCTCCTGCCGTGCAGGTCAGCTCACCTGCTGAAGCCTTCGCCGCGATCTGCCTGGCGGCCGTCGCCTGCGACGGAGAACTGGCAAGCCTCGAGGTCCGCGGTCTGCGCCAGCAACTGGAGTACCGCCAGCCTTACTGCCGCTTGAGTGATGAGGCAATGGAACGGCTGCTGGATGGCTTGCTGCTGATCCTTCGTCAGGACGGTTGCGATGAACTGGTGTGCCAGGCCGTGCCGCTGCTCGACGCGCGTCAGCGGGAAACGGCTCTGGCCGTGGCAGCTGATCTGACCCGCGCCGATCACGTCGAAAGCACTGCTGAACAGCATTTCCTGGCGCGGCTGGCGAAGCAGCTTGAGATTTCGCAGGTGCGCAGTGCAACGATCCTGGAGGTGATTGCACTGCTCAACAACGACAGCCTGGCCGGCTAACGGCAGACTGGGACCAGTTCCTCACGGTGACGGTGCTGCTGCGTACTCTCCGCGGCCTGATGGCAGGCGTTCTCTCCGCCATGCTGCTGGCCGGGCTCTGCTGGCCCCTGGAAGCCCTGGCCACCGGGGTTCAGGACTTCCCCGCTCAGCTCCCCAGCTCCGCGGTGATCGACACCGCCGATCTTCTGAGCCGGGCCGCCAGCAATGACCTCGAGAAGCGACTGCAATCGCTGAACGAGGATCACGTGGATGCCCGCCTGCTCACGCTGCGCCGTCTCGACTATGGACTCAGTCTGGAAAGCCTTGGGCAACAGCTGATCGAGCGCTGGGGTGCCACGGACCCAGACAGCAATCTGCTGCTGCTGCTGATCGAGTCGCAGAACAACAGCGCCGCGGTTGTGGCCTCAGCCGAACTGCTCAACCAGCTGCCAGACACTCTGTTGTCGAGCACCGCCATCAGCACCATGGGCCTGCCCCTGCGTGAGGGGGCCCGCTACCGCCAGGCCGGGCTCGACGCTCTCGATCGTCTGGACACCGTGCTGCAGGGAGGGGAAGATCCAGGCCCTCCTCAGTTGCTGGAGCGACTCCCGATCGAGACCAACATCCCCACCAAGGAGGAAACGGCCTCCAGCAATGCCCTGCTCTGGGTGGTGGTCTTGCTGGTGGTTGGCACACTGGTGCCGATGATCACCTGGTGGGTCTTCTCCCGCTGATATGCCATGGGGTTGACCGACTGGATGGGCAGCTTTGACCGGGCCCGGGCCAGTGATCTGAGCCTTGAGCTCGAGCAGGCCTACGAAGCGGCCCTGCTGATCCAGAGCCTTGAGCTCGAGTACTACAACGATCGCCCTGTGCGGCCGGAGCTCGAGCTGAGCATCCCCCGGCAGACGCAGGCCCAGATGCTGCGACGCTTCCGCGCGGCCCTTCAGCTCTGTCGCAGCACGCTCGCCGATCTGGCCAAGAACCGTTCGGACCTGGACAGCCAGGAACTGCGCCAGCTCACGCTGATCGAAACCGTGGTCTCCCGCTACGGCGTGGCCGGCAGCCTGCCCTCGATCTCCCGCTCGCCGGAGATGCTGCCCCGCAGTCTGCTGGGCGTGTTCGACGGGGTTCGCCGGCAGCTCGATCCGGAAGCGGAGGCGTCGGTTGTGGCCGGCTTCCGCCGCCGCAGGGATTCAACCCTGGTCTCGCTGCGGATCCTGCTGCTGCTGATCCTGGTGCCGCTTGTGGTGCAGCAGGTGAGCCGCACCGTGCTGATTTCACCGCTGCTCGACCGGGTGTTGCCGGAGGTCCCCTTCCTCAACTACACCAAGCCTCACCTTCAGGAAAAGGCGGTCAACAAATTGCGTCTCTACCAAGAGGAGCTGGAGTTCCAAGCCCTGCTGGAGGGACGGCAACCGCTCACCCGCGAGGAACTGCAGACGGCCCTCTCCGGCAAGGCCAGCGAGCTCAAGGACGAGGCGGACGGCGAGAGCCTCGAGGCCACCAAGAACATCCTTGCCGACCTTGCCGGTCTGATCGGATTCGTGGCGGTCTGCCTGCTGGGTCGTCGGGATCTTCAGGTGCTGCGGGGCTTTCTGGATG
>CAIZNP010000181.1 GCA_903934375.1 uncultured Synechococcaceae cyanobacterium | reverse complement strand
CGGCGAGGAAGCTGCTGGCGGACATGCGGCGCAGGGCCCCGGGGCCCCGGATGACGTTGATCTGCTGACCATTGTTCTGTGCCGATGGTCCGGCCCTTGGTGACAACGGCTGCAAATGGACGCCTAGGCTGGTCTGTCCGCCTTCCGGTCGACGGCCCCAGCCATGATTCCCACCTCCGATCTCCACGTGGTGGAAACCAGGCCGCTGGTGGCGCCCGCCCTGCTGCACCGTGAGCTGCCCCTGGGCAACACCGCAGCAACCACGGTGCGTGAAGCCCGCGAGCGGATCAAGGCGATCCTGCGCGGCGAGGACCGCCGCCTGCTGGTGATCGTGGGCCCCTGTTCCGTGCACGACGTGGGGGCCGCCAGGGAGTACGCCGCCGCCATCGCCGCGGAGCATGAGCGCCACCGCGATCAGCTCGAGGTGGTGATGCGGGTGTACTTCGAGAAGCCCCGCACCACCGTGGGCTGGAAGGGGCTGATCAACGACCCCCACCTCGACGGCAGCTACGACATCAACACCGGCCTGAAACTGGCCCGTGGCCTGCTGCTGCACCTGGCGGAGCTGGGTCTGCCGGCGGCCACCGAGCTGCTGGATCCGGTGGTGCCGCAATACATCGCCGATCTGATCAGCTGGACCGCCATCGGCGCCCGCACCACCGAAAGCCAGACCCACCGCGAGATGGCCTCAGGGCTGTCGATGCCGATCGGCTTCAAGAACGGCACCGACGGCAGCGCCGCCACCGCCATCAATGCCATGGAGGCTGCGGCCCGGCCCCACCATTTCCTGGGCATCAACCAGCAGGGCCATGCCGCGATCGTGACCACCACCGGCAATCCCGATGGCCACCTGGTGCTGCGCGGCGGCAAGCAGGGCACCAATTACCACGCCGAAGCCATCGAAACCGCCGCCGCCGCCCTGGCCCGCGAGGGACTGCCGGCCCGGTTGATGGTGGATTGCAGTCATGGCAACTCCAACAAGGACTACCGCCGTCAGAGCGAGGTGGCGGCCCAGGTTGCCGAGCAGCTGCGCCAGGGCTCGCGCCATGTGATGGGCGTGATGATCGAGAGCCATCTGGTGGCCGGCAACCAGAAGATCCCCGCTGATCTCGCCCAGCTCACCTACGGCCAGAGCATCACCGATGCCTGCATCGACCTGGCCAGCACCCGCAGCGTGCTGGCGGAGCTGGCGGCGGCGGTGGCCGAGAGCCAGGGCGCAGCCCTGCTCAGGGCCTGAGGCAGGCCTGCCAGAGCAGGGCCGTGGCCAGTGGCACCGTGAGGTTGTCGATCCCCCAGGCGCTCAGTTGCTCCAGGGCCGTGGCAATGGCGGCGATCAGCAGCAGGGCCAGCAGCGGCGGAGCCGGTTGACCGCTGGCCGCCGCCAGGGCGGTGAGCCCCAGCAGAACCGCCAGGCTGGCGAGCGCCATGCAGGCCGTGCCCGCCAGCGACTTGCCCTGGCCCAGCAGCCGCCAGCGCGGTGAGTTCAGCGCCGGACCCACCAGGCCGGCGAGGCCGTCGCCGGCTGCCATCACCAGCACGCCCGCGGCCACCGGCAGCGGCTGCTGCGGCCAGTAGAACGCCAGCAGCACAGTGATTGAACCGCCGTAGGCGATCGTGCCGTAGCTGTGGCGCCCCACATCCTCAACGGCGGGCAGCAGCCGGAAGCGGTGATTGAAGGCGGTGGCCAGTGTTACCAGGGCCGCAGCCGGCAGGGCCAGCGATCGATCGATCTGCAGCCACCAGGCCAGCAGCACCACCGGGCCGGTGCCGATGTGAACCACCTTGCGACTCCATTCGCGCTGATCGGGTCGCAGATGGCGCACAACCAGAGCCGTTGCCGTCACCATGGCGAGCCAGGCAACGACAACGGCGATCGCAAGGAGCTGATTCAGGCGGCCTGCTGGTAGTTGGTCATCAGGCGCAGCTTGAGGATCGCCTTGGCCTCCAGCTGGCGCACCCGCTCGCGGGACACGTTGATCTGCCGGCCGATCTCCGCCAGCGTCAGCGGCTCCTGGCCCGCCAGGCCGAAGCGCAGCTCGATGATGCGGCGCTCCCGCTCGTTCAGCTGGGCGAGCCAGGTGCCGAGATGCTCCTTCTGCAGGGTGCGGTCCATCGAGTCCATCGACTCATTGCTGCTCGGATCGGCGATCAGTTCGCCCAGGGTGCTGCGGTCATCGTCGCCGCGGGCGTGGGCATCCAGAGAGGCACAGGGGGCGCTCTGGGAGATCAGCTCCTCCAGTTCCTCCGGTGCCATTCCCATGGCATGGGCCAATTCCAGGCGGTTGGGCTGGCGGCCGAAGCGGTGGGAGAGTTCGCGGGTGATACGCCGCATTTTCGAGAGCTTTTCGCTCACGTGGATCGGCAGGCGGATCGTGCGGGCGCTGTTGTCGATCGCGCGGGTCATGCCCTGACGGATCCACCAGTAGGCGTAGGTGGAGAACTTGTAGCCCATGGCGGGATCGAACTTGTCGACGGCGCGCTCGAGGCCGATGGCGCCCTCCTGCACAAGATCCAGCAGCTCCAGGCCCTGGTTCTGATACTTCTTGGCCACGCTCACCACCAGGCGCAGGTTGGCGGCCATCATCCGGTCGCGGGCGCGGGTGCCCATGCGGATCTGGTGCTTCTGGCGCGGCGTCAGCTGCTCGGCGGGCAGCTCCTGCAGACGCTTCATCGCCTGCACATGGTGGGCCAGCTCGATCTCCTCGGCGGCGGTGAGCAGCGGCACCCGGCCGATGTTGCTCAGATACCAGCCGATCGAATCAGCACTGAGGCGACCCGCCTGCCGTGGCCCGGTGTTTCGGCCTGCTGATCTGTTTCTGATCCGGTTGGAAGCAGCTGAAGCCTGGTTCTCGATCATGGCGATCTCGCTGCTGTTGGAGCCGTTTGCAGGCGCTGTGGAATGCTCAGTTGAGCCCATGACCTGCGGCCCCGAATTCATTTGGCCGGAATGTAGCACTTGTGCGTTGATCGCACTGCTACGAATTGGAAGACTTACTGCAGCCTCAGCGGCGGATTGTCTTCGTGTTTGTCGCCGCCGCTACGGCGTTGCATCGTCGCTGTCGTTCAGTCCGCTGCGCCAATGCTGCATCAGCGTGACCTGAGCCACGCGGCTCTCCTCCTCCGGGATGCGGCGCTGAAAGCTGCCGTCGCTGCGCATGTCCCAGGCGCTGCAGTTGTCGTGCAGGTAGACGTCGACCAGACGTAGGAGACGCGCATGCAGGCTCGGCTCCTCGATCGGCACCACCGCTTCAACGCGGCGATCCAGATTGCGCTCCATCCAGTCGGCGCTGCCGATGTACATCTCATTCGCACCGCCATTGGCAAACCAGAACAGGCGGGAGTGCTCAAGAAAGCGACCGATCACGCTGCAGACGCGGATGTTCTCGCTCACACCCTCCACGCCTGGTCGCAGGCTGCACATGCCGCGCACCACCAGATCGATCTGCACTCCGGCCTGGGAGGCCTCGTAGAGCAGGGCGATGATGGGGGGATCCACCAGGGCGTTCATCTTGGCCTTGATGGAGGCGGGCAGGCCGGCGCGGGCGTGCTCGGTTTCGCGGCGGATCAGCTCCTCCATGCGGCGGCGCAGCGTCACCGGTGCCACCAGCAGGCGGCGGAAGTTCTGTTGCTTGGAGAAGCCGGTGAGGAAGTTGAACAGCTCCGCCAGGTCCTGGCCAAGTTCGGGGCGGGCCGAGAGCAGGCCGAGATCGGTGTAGAGCTGGGCGGTGCGGGAGTTGTAGTTGCCGGTGGCGATGTGGCAGTAGCTGCGCAGCCGCTCCTTCTCCTTGCGCACCACCAGGGTGATCTTGGTGTGGGTCTTCAGGCCGATCACGCCGTAGACCACATGCACGCCGGAGCGCTCCAGCTGGCGAGCCCACTGGATGTTGTTGTCTTCATCGAAGCGGGCCTTGAGCTCGACCAGGGCCATGACTTGTTTGCCGTTTTCGGCCGCCCGGATCAGGGCCCCCACCACCGGTGAATCCTTGGAGGTGCGG
>CAIZNP010000180.1 GCA_903934375.1 uncultured Synechococcaceae cyanobacterium | reverse complement strand
CAGCAGGGTGATCAGCACCTCACCTTCGAGCTGGATGGCCTGCCCATCTCCGATCACGGTGCCGCGCAGGGCCTTGATCGTGATGTGCGGCTTGCCGTTGCGGTAGATGGTGCCCTGGGGACGACGGGCCTGAGCGAGTTGGCGGATGAGGTCGTAGCGGGCTTCAGGGCTCGTGAGATCCCAGGCGGGCTCGCCCGTGCCGTTCTGCTGACGCAGATCAAGCGAGCGGAACACGAAGGGCTCCGGTGCCGCCGGCTCACGGGGGCTGCTGACGCAGCCCGCCAACCCCACAGAAAGGGCCGCACCGATCAGCGTGGGGGCTGACAGCTGGCTCACAACGGCGTGTCCAGCTCCAGGCGGGCCATCACCGGCGATGGCTCGGGTAATAACAAACCGGGCAGCAGTCCGCCCCAGTGCAGATCAGCTTCCCAGCTGCCTGGGCGTGGATCGGGCTGGCCCAGCTGCTGCAGCATGCGGCTGGAGAGATCAGGCAGCAGCGGGGCAAGCAGCAGAGCCACGATCCGAGCTGCCTCCAGTACGGCATAAAGATCGGCCGCCACCTGCTCGCGGGTGCCCTCCTGCTTCATCCGGCTCCAGGGGGCCTGCTCGTTGAGGAAGCCATTGGCGGCAGTCGCGAGATGAAGTGCCGCTTCTGCTGCACTGCGGAAGTCCAGCACCTCCAGGCTGGTGAGCACGGCCTGCCGCGCCGCTGCCGCCGCCTGGGCCAGGGGGTGATCGTCGGCACTGGCTGGGCCGGCCGCCGGCACGCTCTCGTTGAACCAACGCCGGGCCATTGAACTGGTGCGATTGAGCAGGTTGCCGATCGTGTTGGCCAGATCGTTGTTCACCAGATCACTGAAGCGCTGCTGCTGGAAATCGCCGTCGTCTCCGAACGGGATGTCGCGCAGGAGGTACCAGCGCACGGCATCACGGCCGCAGCGCTCGAGCAGCACCGCCGGATCGAGCACGTTGCCGAGCGACTTGCCCATCTTCTGGCCCTCGCGCGTCAGGAAGCCGTGGCCGAAGACCTTCGCCGGCAGGGACAGCCCTGCCGAGAGCAACATCGCGGGCCAGTACACCGCGTGAAAGCGCAGGATGTCCTTACCGATCACATGCACCGCCGCCGGCCAGCCGCGGCTGAGGGCCGTGTCCAGATCCGGGGTGTCGCCCTCCTCCAGCAGTGCCGTGATGTAGCCCAAAAGGGCATCGAACCACACGTAGAAGGTGTGGCCCTCATGGCCCGGCACCGGGATGCCCCAGGGCAGGTTCACGCGTGAGATCGAGAAATCGCGCAGACCCTGGCGCACGAAGTTCTCCACCTCATTGCGACGGCTGGCGGGCTGGATGAAGCCCGGCGTGCTGATCAGCGCCTCGATCTGCTCCTGATAGCGCGAGAGACGGAAAAACAGGTTGAGCTCATCGCGCCATTCCAGCGGGCGGCGATGGGTGGGACATTCCGGGTCCTGGGCCTCGTGCGGATCGTCCTTGAACTCTTCGCAGGCCACGCAATACCAGCCCTGCTGGCGCCCCTCAACAATGTCGCCACTGGCCTCCACGCGCGCGAAGAACTGTTCGACGATGCGCCGGTGACGCGGATCCGTGGTGCGGATGAGCCGGTCGTTACTGATCTGCCAGCGTTGCCAGAGCTCGCGGTACTGGGCGCTGACGGCATCGCAGTGGGCTTGGGGGCTCAGACCGGCGGCCTCAGCGGTGCGCTGAATCTTCTGACCATGCTCATCACAGCCCGTGATGAACAGCACCTGCTCGCCCCGCAGCCGCTGAAACCGGGCCAGGGCATCGCAGGCGAGCGTCGTGTAGGCGCTGCCCAGATGCGGCCGGTCGTTGACGTAGTAGAGCGGGGTGGTGAGGGTGTAGGTCATCGGCGGGATCCTACGCAGCGTGTCCGGGCCTGGCTTGCCAGTTGAACAGCACGGACCCGAGCCTGCGAGCCTGGGATCAACGATCCAGCGGACACTGCCGATGCACCGCCACAGCGACCAGGCCCAGGTGGTGGTGTGGGGTGGCGGCACCGGCGGCGTGGCTGCCGCCCTGCAGGCCGCCCGCAGCGGCGCCGACACCCTGCTGCTCACGCCCGGTGCCTGGCTCGGCGGCATGGTGAGCGCCGCCGGAGTCTGCTGCCCCGACGGCAATGAGCTCACTCCCTGGCAGACGGGGTTATGGGGAGCGTTCCTGCGCGAGCTGGCGCGGCGTGAACCGAGCGGCCTCG
Organism: uncultured Synechococcaceae cyanobacterium; assembly: GCA_903934375.1. Lineage (GTDB taxonomy): Bacteria > Cyanobacteriota > Cyanobacteriia > PCC-6307 > Cyanobiaceae > Vulcanococcus. The sequence continues at coordinate 714 of CAIZNP010000180.1, read as the reverse complement.
ATCACAACTGGGTGAGCTGCTTTGGCTATCGGCCGGCCACTGCCGAGGCGATCCTGCGCGACTGGGTTGGCCGTGAGCCGAAGCTGCGCTGGTGGGCGGGTGTGAGCCTCACGGCCATCGAACGCAGAGGCACACGCCTCCGGGCCGTCGAGCTGCGCCGTGGCGAGGAGGGCCTGCGCGTGGAGCTGCAGCTGCTGATCGATGGCAGCGATCGCGGCGACACGTTCCCCTTGGGTGATGTGCCCCATCGCTTCGGTTGGGAGTCGCGCGAGCGCTGGGGTGAGCCCAGTGCACCGCCCCAGGCGGATCTGGAGGCGAACACCTTCTTCCAGGAGCAACCAGTGCAGTCGCCCACCTGGGTGGTGATGGGGCAGCTCGACCCCGACAGGCAGCCACCGGAACCGGTCCCGCAGCTGCAGGCACCACAGCTGCCGGATCCGGCTTCACAGCTGCCGGCACCGTTCGAACAGGCAACGGCGGCTTTCGGGCTGGAGCGCACGATCAGCTACGGCCGACTGCCCGGCGGTCTGGTGATGCTGAACTGGCCGCTGCACGGCAACGACTGGCACGCACAGCTCGAGGAGTTGTTTCAGCCCGAACCCCAGCGTCGGGCAGCCGTGTACGCCGCCATGCAGGACCACAGCCAGGCGTTTGCCAAGGCCCTGCAAGACGCATCCGCTGGCCTCCTGCGCCCTGCGGCCTGTTTCCCGGCCT
>CAIZNP010000179.1 GCA_903934375.1 uncultured Synechococcaceae cyanobacterium | reverse complement strand
CCCTGAGAAAATAGGTCGATGCCAGGTTAAAACTTTTGCTCACTTTTTTGGTGATAGCACTGCAGCTGCGCCGCAGCCGCCGCTCCTATCCCATTACGAAGAAGCCACCCGTGGGGTGGCTTTTTTGTTGGCTTGCCGTGTTGGGTTGTTGTTTGTCGGTGAGCTGTTGTGGGTTGCTTTTTGTGGGTGGCCTGTGTCGCGGCTGCCTGGTGAGGGCCGGATTATCTGATGATTGGTGGAGGCAAGCTCCCGCAAACTCTGCCCTGGTGTTGATCGAGACGGGACGGATCCGGCTCAGGAGCGGTGGACGTGGACCTGCTTCCAGTTGCCGTTTAGGCACTGCCAGATCCTGGTTTCGCAGCAGCTGCTGGTGATGGGTTCGCCGTTCTGCAGCCGCTGCGTCAGCCGCGTGTAGCTCAGAATCACTGCATCATCGGCGAGCCAGCGGAGGTGCGGGCGTGCCATCGAGACCTGGGACAGGCTGGATTCTCCGCCCTGCTGGGCGGCCAGTTCGAAGTAGTACCGATGAAAAGGCAGGCCTTCCGCGAGGATGCCATTCGTCTCGGCTTCGAAGCAGCTCAGCTCCTCGCTGCAGAGATCGGCGTAGGTGTCCCAGTCGCCTCGGAGCACGCTCTCCAGCATGGTCTGGTTGAGGCGGAGGATTTCGCGATCACGATCGGCGCTCGTCATCGTTGACTTTGAGCTGGTTGTAATTATTGATCCTCTCAAACGGTCCGCTGTCCCGGCCTGGGTTGCCGGGACGGTCACTGAAGATCCCGGCAAGGCCCGCTCGATCGGCCGCTTCCAGTTCGGCCACAGCATCGCTGATGAACAGCACCTGCGCTGGATCACAGCCCATGGCAGCGGCGATTGCGGTGTAGCTGGCTGACTCCTGCTTGGCGCCAGTACGCGTGTCGAACCAGTGGCTGAACAGGCCGCGGAGATCGCCGGCCTGGCTGTGCCCGTAGAGCAGTTGTTGGGCGGGTACGGAGCCGGAGGAGTAGACAGCCAGCACGAAGCCTTGCTGGTGCCAGTCTTTCAGCGCCTGCGGAACATCCGCGAACAGTGGCGCCACGATTGCGCCACTGGAATAACCCGCCCGCCAGATCCGTCCCTGTAGATCCTTGAGGGCGGTGACCTTGATGTCGTGATCGATCAACCAGCCCAGATAGGGCACGATTGCCGCAGCCGCTTCCGTTGGCGAGAGATCTGCCGGTTCCGCGTGTACCCGCTGGAGCAGCCCCCTGGCCTCCGGGTGTTGATCGTCGCGCCAGGCCCGCCACACATCCTGAACCAGGAGTGTGATGTCGTCCTCCCCGGCGTGATCGGCCAGATACGGTCCCAGCCGCTGGCGCGCATAGGGAAACAGCACGTCTGCCACGAAGCTCACGGGACAGGTGGTGCCCTCGATGTCCAGCAGCAGGTGGGTGATGGCCATCGTGTGTGGGCTGTGCGGGCAAGGCAAAAGGGGCTAGGCAGACGTTGCGTCTGCGTTCACACCTGTTCTGGCTGAAGCGTGCGGTGCTGGCTCAGCGCCTGCAGCAGCATCTGGCGCCAGCGCTGCTCCAGCAGAAACTCCAGAATCTCGAGGTGGCGATGGGCATTGGCCAGATCCCGTCCCCAGGCATACAACCCATGGCCGGCGATCAGCAGACCGTGCGGTGCCGCGGGCAGCAGCGGCCTGGCCCTCGCGGCGAGCTGCGGCAGATCCTGATCGTTGGCCAGTACGGGCAGGCGGACGCTGGTGGCGTGGGTGTGGATGCCCTCCAGCCCCTTGAGCATCTCCAGGCCCGTCAGCTCCAGCGAACCGGCCTGCGCGGTATCAGCCTGCAGCTGTGGGTTGCCCTCTAGCGCCCACTGCGAGAGCAGTGTCCCGGCCT
>CAIZNP010000178.1 GCA_903934375.1 uncultured Synechococcaceae cyanobacterium | reverse complement strand
TCCCTCATGCCGCGCTGCCGCCGCACGTCCGCTCTGCTGGCCGCTGTCCTGTTGGCCCAGGTTCTGATCGCTGCGGATGCCACCCAGGCCCAACCGCAGGCCGCAGCCACGACAACGGCCACGACCGTGAACCCGGCGGCGACGGCCCCCGCAGCTCCGGCCGTCAGCTCCGTCAGCCTGAACACCGAGATCCTGCTGGATCTCAGCCAGCGGGAGATCGCCCTGGTGCGCGACGGCAAAACGGTGAGCCGCTGGCCGGTGGTGATCGGTGCGCCGGCAACCCCCACGCCGGTGGGGCGCTTCAAGGTGCAGACCAAGGTGGTGAACCCTGTGTATCAGAGCACCTCGAGCGGCAAGGTGAAGGGGGTCGGCCCGCTCGGCTACCGCTGGATCGGCTTCCACAGCAAGGGGCCAGATGACTACGGCATCCATGGCACCCCCTGGCCCTGGTGGGTGGATGCTCGCGCTGCCGTCAGCCATGGCTGCGTTCGCATGCGCAACGAACACATCGACAAGCTGTTCGCAGCCGTCGAGATCGGCACGCCGGTGGTCATCAAGCCGTAGATCCAGCCGTAGAGAGCAGGCTCGCGGTGGCCAGCCGGGCCAAGGCCCGTGCCATGCCATCGCGGCTGGCCAGACCCTGCAGGGCCGCCACCGGCAGGCCACCACTGGGCGGCCCCACCGGCAACTTCGGCAGGGCGGGATCATCCAGGCGGAACACCGGCACCTGGCGCAGTCCGTTCGGCCGCAGCTGATCCTCCAGCTGGGACAGATTGGCCTCGGTGGTGAGCCAGAGCAGATCGGAACGGCGACACTCCAGCAGGGGGCGCTGCGGCGAGCCAGCCGAAATCGGCCGCTGCAGGTCTTCCAGGCTCACAAGACCGAGCACCCAGTTGTCCTCCTCCACCATCAGGCAGTGGCCATGGGCCGCCAGCAGCAGCGTCAGAGCCGTGGAGGCGGGCGTTGAGGCCGGCAGCACCAGGGGCGACTCCGGTTCAAGCGCCTCCAGCACCGGGATCGAAGCCAGGCGATTACGACGCTGCTCCTCGATCAGATCCGGCCCCAGCAGGCCCGGATCGGCCAGGCCCTGCCAGCGCTCCACCAGGGCGGAGCTGAGGCCGGCCGCCGCCATCAGCGGCAGCACGATGCGGATGTCATGGGTGAGTTCGAACAGCAGCAGCAGTGCCGTGAGCGGCGCCCGGGCACTGCCCGCCAGCACCGCCGCCATCCCGACCATCGCGTAGGCGGGAGGTTCAGCCACCGGCAGGTGCAGGCCGCCATCCCCCAGCACCTGGCCGTAGACGCTGCCCAGCACCGCCCCGAGGAACAGCGAGGGTGCAAAGCCCCCACCCACGAAGCCGGTGGCACTGCTGATGCCGGTGGCCAGCAGCTTCACCACCAGCAGGCCCAGCAGGGTGACCAGGGCGATGCCGCCATCGCGCCCCAGCAGGGCCTCGATCGTGTCGTAACCGACCCCCAGCACTTCCGGGAAGCCGAGGGCCATCAGCCCCACCGCCAGGCCACCAAGGCCGGTGAGCAGCCAGGCCGGCAAACGACTGAGGGCCCGCTGCACCGGCCCGCTGCGCCCGGCCGACAGGAGCGTGACCAGGGCCAGCGACAGCAGACTGGCCAGCAGGCCCAGGCCCAGATAGAGCGGCAGCTCCCAGAGGGAGCGCACCTCGTAGGCCGGCAGCCGGAAGATCGGCTGATCACCGAGGAACAGCTGGGTGACCAGCTCGGAAGCAACCGCCGCCACCAGCACCGCACGGACGCTGGGACGACCGGGGATCGTGCTGTAGCTGCCCTCAAAGGCGAAGAAAACGCCGGCGATCGGCGCCTTGAAGCCGGCAGCCAGGCCCGCCGCCACACCGGCGGCCACCAGCGCCTTCTGCGATTGGGGCGACAAACCACCGCGGGTCCCAACCCACAGGCCGATATTGCCGCCGCTCTCCACACTCGGGCCCTCCGGCCCGAGTGAGGCCCCACTGCCAAGGCTCAGTGAAGCCGCCACAAGACGCACCAGCGGCAGGCGCGGTGCCGCTGCCATGGCCCCTTCGGCCATGGCCATCAGGCTGGGCAGACTCGGCCCGAGATCGCGGGCCAGGCTGCGCAGTGCACCAACCGCCAGACCGCCGAGCAGCGGCACCAGCACGACCGGCCAGGATTCGAGCCAAAGCGGCATGGCCGGCTCCGGCAAGGGGATCGGTTCCGGTGGAGCCGGCGGTGAGGGCAGAAAACCAAGCCCACCCAGACCGAGCTGCAGCAGTGCCCTCAGCGGCGTACCGGTGTCCGGAGCGGGGGGCGGCAGCTCCAGCGGCGGTGGCTCGGGCTGGGCCTGACCCACTAGGTCGAGCAGGCCGGCCACCACCGGCCCGAAGAGCACGTTGTTGATGAAACCAAGCAGCTCGTGAAAGCCCACCACAGCAAGGCCGGTGAGCACCCCCACCAGGGCTGCCCAGGCCAGCAGGCTCCACTGAAACGGCAGGGGCCGGGCTTCGCCGGCTTCACTGGACGCACCGCTCTCGGTCGGGCCGGTGGCTGTCGCCGCCGCGGAACCGAGCGGAGTCAGCTCAGGCCTCGGGCCGGACGCTTGCAAAGATCTCCTCCAGGATCTCCCCAGCACCCTGCTGCTTGAGCGTGTGGGCCAGGGCGATGCCGATCGCTTCGGGGTCGTGCTGCGGGCCGCGGGCCTCATCGCGGATCAGGCGCTGGCCGTCGAGGCTGGCCACCATGCCGGTGAGCACCAGGGCCGCAGCGTCGCCCTCGCCCTCAAAGCGCGTGTTCACGCCGATCGGCACCTGGCAGCCGCCCTCCAGCTCCCGCAGGAAGGCCCGCTCCGCCAGGCAGCGGCGGGCGGTGGGAAGGTGCTCCAGCACCTGGATCTGCTCAAGCACCGTGGCATCGCCCTCACGGCACTCAATGCCCAGGGCGCCCTGGCCCACGGCGTGCAGGGAGATGGAAGGATCGATCAGCTCGTGGATGCGGTCGCCGAGGCCGAGGCGGCCCAGGCCAGCGGCCGCCAGGATCAGACAGTCGAACTCGCCGGAATCCAGCTTCTCCAGGCGGGTGATCACGTTGCCGCGCACATCCTTGAAGGTGAGGTGCGGGAAGTGATGGCGGAGCTGGGCCAGGCGACGCAGCGAGCTGGTCCCCACCACGGCGCCCTCCGGCAGGGTGGCGAGGGTCTTGTCCTTGTGCTTCTCATGCACCACCAGGGCATCGGCCGGGTCTTCCCGCTCGGTGACGCAGCCGAGCATCAGCCCCTCGGGCAGGTTGGTGGGCAGGTCCTTGAGGCTATGGACGGCGATATCGGCCCGATCCACCAGCATCTGAGCCTCCAGTTCCTTGGTGAACAGGCCCTTGTCGCCGATCTTGGCCAGCGCCACATCGAGGATCTTGTCGCCCTGGGTGGCCATGGCCTCGATGCTGATCTCCAGGCCCGGGTGCGCCTTGACCAGCTCATCGCGCACCCAGTGGGTCTGCACCATGGCCAGCTGGCTGCGGCGGGAGGCGATGCGCAGTTGGGAAGCGGCCATCAGAAAGCTGGGGAGGCAGCGGCAGCCGCCGAATCACAGCCGCCCAGCCTAGGCACCGGAGGGTCCGGCTCAACTCGTAGGGTCGATGTCGTGATCAGCAGTCGCGAAGGACGGTGTTGCTCAGGCGAAGAAGTCCAGCGGCAGCGGCCCCCAGGTGTCTTCGGCATCAGGATCGGCGAGGCTGTGGCCGCTGATCAGGATGCCCTCGCCCAGGCCCGTCTCCCGGCGCACCAGAAAGCGGCCACTGTTCTGATTGCCCTTGAGAAACACCGGCCCCTCGATCGCCGCCAGCGCCTCGCCAGCGGGATCAAGTTCCAGGCCAGCCCAGCCGTTGGACCGTTCGGCGGCGCGCAGGGCAGACACGGCGGCCTCGGCAGAGGGCGCCATCACCCCGATCGTGAACCAGTCGCAGCGTTGCAGCAACGGCAGGAGTTCGGCGCGCAGGGCCTCGCTGGCTGCGGCCGAGAGGAGCGGTGCGGAGCGCAGGCCGCAGAGCGCGCGCAGGGAGACAAGGCCGTCAGCCATTCGCAGCAGGGGATGAAGTGGTCGGGGACGACCGGCGAGCGTGGTGCCGCTCCCAGACGGTGAACCCCGCCAGGCAGAAGCTGAGCCACACATAGCCGAGGGCCGCGCCTGCGGCGATGTCGGTGAGCCAGTGGGCCCTCACGTAGAGGGTGCTGAGCCACACCAGGCCCACCCAGACGCTGGAGACCAGGAACAGGGGCCGGCGCAGGCGCGGGTAGTGGGCCGAAAGCAGGCAGCAGGTGAGGAAATAGAACACCACCGAGCCAGCCGCGTGGCCGCTGGGGAAGCTACGACCGGCGATCTCAGGCAGCAGGCTGCCCTCCGGACGGGGCCGATCGAACGCCGGCTTGAGAGCGCGATCCACGATCAGCAGGATGCCACCGGTGCCCACCATCAGACAGACAACGTCAGCCCAGAAGCGGCGCAGGGCCAGGAAGATCAGCACGGCCAGAACCAGAACGGCACTGACGTGCACGCCGCTGAGCTGATAAACGCGCATCACCAGGGGCCCCAGCGCCTCCGGAATGGCGGCATGCACGCGGTTGAGAATGGCCTGATCAAAGGGCGGGACTGGCGTGACCTGCAGGGCTGCGCGGCTCAAGCCGAGGGCCGCGGCCGTGGCAAACGCAACGAACAGGCGCCAGCGACCAAGCGCCAGCAACCAGTCCCGCAGCAGGCGGAGCAACGTCGTCATCACGGTCCAACGAGCTGATGCAGACGGTTCATCGGCAACCGCACCAGCCGGTGAGCGTCACGTCGCGCGAGCAGGGCGGAATCACCGGGGCCGACGCCGAACTCCAGCAGCTCCGGATCACTACCCAGCAACAGAACGCTGGTGCCGCTGCCGGCATGGGAGCCGAGTCCGGCTTCCCTGCCTGAAAGAAGCTTGAGCGCCTCGCTGGGGGAATTCACGAACAGCACCGGCCGACCGCTGTAGTACACGACGCTGTAGCGCTTGTAGCCCACCACAAGCAGGGGCTCCCCCTGCTTGGCCTCCCGCCCCGCCAGCCGCGCCAGGGAGCGGATCGGCAGCAACCGCTCCTGATCCAGCAACGGAGTGAGGGCGGGAACCACCAGAGCGAGAACGGCCGCAAAGGCAGCGGCATTGGGGAGCCACAGCCAGGTCAGGACGCCGGGCTGCCCCTTCGGCTTCGGGCGCAGGAGCGCAATGGTGAGGGCGACAGCAGCCAGCGCCAGTGGCAGCGCCAGCAGCAGCGGCAGGGGCGAGGCCTGGATCACCGCGGCGAACCGGGGGAAGGAGGGATCGCCGCCGATCCAGCCGGGGGCCAGGGCGGCAGCCAGGGCCGCGGCGGCCAGAAGGAAGGCATTGATCGCGCCGCTCCAGCGCAGTCCCGCCCCCGGCATCGGCTCTGTCTGCCCGGCGGCGGCAGGGAAGGGAGCGAACAGCAGCCCCACCAGCAAAGCGCCACCGGGCAGTGATGGCAGGATGTAACCCGGCAGCTTGGTGGCGGCGGTGGAGAAGAACGCCACGATCAGCACAAGCCAGATCAGCGCCAGCAAGGGCAAATCTCCTGGTCCAGCAGGACCACGCCAGCTCTGCGGGCGCCAGAAACGCAGACGGGCCACTGCCACCGGCAGGAACAGCGACCAGGGGAGCAACAGCACCACCAGCCAGGGGAGATAGAACCAGGGCGGCCCCGGGTGGCTGTAGAGCACCGAGGTGAAGCGCTCCAGGTTGCTGAAGCCGATGAAGTGGCTGAGGAAGGCAGTGCCATTGGCCGCTGTCGCCGCGGCGTACCAAGGGGTGGTCACTCCCAGAAACAGGGCCAGCATCGGCAGCCAGGGGGTGCGACGCACCTCCTGCAGCAGCTGCCCCCGGAGCAGCAGGAACAGCAGGATCACCAGCCCAGGCAGCAGAAGCCCCACCGGCCCCTTGGCCAGCACCGCCACACCGCAGAACAGAGCGAGCGCGGTATGACCGAGGCGGCGCAGGGCAGGACGATCGGCAGCACCCCAGGCCAGGGCAAAACCCAGCAGCGCCAGGCTGATGCTGCTGGCCAGGAACATGTCGGTCACCGAGGAGCGACCCCAGCCCACCCAGCCGGGGTTCAGGGTGAGAACGGCGGCGCAGAGGCTGGCCCGGCCCACGCGCTGCTGCTGCGGCTCCTCCCGGGGTGCAAGCACCAGCAGCAGCGCGAACAGAGCGAGGACGGTGGCCGTGGCGGCCAGGGCTGCCGGCAGACGTGCCGCCCCCTCGCTGATCCCGAAGAGGCGGAAGCTGA
>CAIZNP010000177.1 GCA_903934375.1 uncultured Synechococcaceae cyanobacterium | reverse complement strand
CCGGCAACACGTCCATGCTCACCAGCTGATCGCCCGCGCGCAGGTTCATCGCGCGCACGCCTCGGGCCGTGCGACCCAGGGGCCGCAGCTCCTCATCGCTGAGGCGGAAGTGGATCGTCATGCCGTTGCGGGAGCCGATCAACACCGAATCGCCCGGCTGCGCCAGCCGCACCCAGGTGAGGGCATCGCCCTCCTCCAGGGAAATGGCGATGAGGCCATTGGAGCGGATGTTGGCAAAGGCCGAGAGGCGCGTGCGCTTCACATAACCGCCGCTGGTGAGCATCACTAGGACGGCGTCCTCAGTGAACTCACTCACCGCCAGCAGGGAGGTGATCTGCTCCTCGCGAGGAATCGGCAGCAGCTGCACGATCGGCGTGCCCTTGGCGGCGCGGCTGCACATCGGCACGCGATAGGCAGGCACGGTGTAAACCACGCCGCGGTCGGAGAACAGCAGCAGGTTGTCGTGGTCGTTGCAGCTGATGAACAACCGCACGGCCTCTTCGCCCTGACTCTTGGTACCGGCCTTGCCGCGGGTGCCGCGGCTGGTGGCCTCGAATTCACTCACCGGCATCCGCTTGAGGTAGCCGTTCTCGGTGAGCAGCACCACCGAGCGCTCGTTGGCGATCAGATCGATGTCCTCAAGGCCGCCCTCAAGATCGAGGATTTCGGTGCGGCGCGGCGAGTCGTAGCGGGAGCGGATGACGGCCAGCTCTTCAGTGATCAGGCCGAACACCCGTTCGCGGCGGGACAGGATGTCCTTGTAGTCGGTGATCTTGGCGAGCAGATCCTCGTGCTCAAGGCGGATCTTGTCGGCCTCGAGGGCCGTGAGCCGCCGCAGCTGCATCTGCAGGATGGCGTCCGCCTGGGCGTCGCTGAGGCCGAAGCGCTCCATCAGCTCCGCGCGGGCCGAGGCCGTGTCCGCAGCCGCCCTGATCAAGGCGATGATCGCGTCGAGATTGTCGAGAGCGATCAGCAGGCCGAGCAGGATGTGATCGCGCTCCTCCGCCTTGCGCAGCAGAAAGCGCGTGCGCCGCTCAATCGTCTCGACGCGGAACTCGAGGAACACCTCGAGCATCTTGCGCAGGGTGAGCAGCACCGGCTCGCCCTTCACCAGCGCCAGCATGTAGGCACTGAAATTGCTCTGCAGCGGCGTCAGCTTGAACAGATTGTTCAGCACGACCTGCGGATAGGCGTCGCGACGAAGCTCGATCACGATGCGCATGCCGTCGCGATCGCTCTCGTCGCGAATGTCGGCGATGCCCTCGAGCTTTTTGTCGTTCACCAGCTCGGCGATGCGCTCAATCAGCGCAGCCTTGTTGGTCTGATAAGGAAGCTCGGTGATGATCACCGCATCGCGATCAGGGCGGCCCTTGGCCTCGACCGTCTCGATCGAAGCCACGCCGCGCATGGTCACCGATCCGCGGCCGGTGGCATACATCTCGCGGATGCCGCGGCGGCCGAGAATCTGGCCGCCGGTTGGGAAGTCGGGGCCTGGGATGATCGCCGTCAGCTGGCGGTCCTCAATCTCAGGGTTGGCGATCAGCGCCAGCAGGCCATCGATCAGCTCGGTGAGGTTGTGAGGCGGGATGTTGGTGGCCATCCCCACGGCAATGCCGGTGGAGCCGTTCAACAGCAGCTGCGGGATGCGCGCCGGCATCACCGTGGGCTCCTGCTGCGAGCCGTCGAAGTTGTCGCTGAAATCGACGGTCTCGCTCTCGATGTCCTCGAGCAGGCTGTCGGTGGTCAGGGCCTGCAGCCGCGATTCGGTGTACCGCATGGCGGCCGGCGGATCGTTGTCCACCGAGCCGAAGTTGCCGTGCCCGTCGATCAGGGGCATGCGCATCGAGAAGTCCTGCGCCATGCGCACCAGCGCGTCGTAGACCGCCGTGTCGCCGTGGGGGTGGTACTTACCAAGCACCTCGCCCACCACTCGCGCGCACTTGCGATATGGCCTATCGCTGGTGAGGCCCAGCTCGTACATCGCGTAGAGGATGCGCCGGTGCACCGGCTTGAGACCGTCGCGGGCGTCGGGCAGAGCCCGGCCCACGATCACGCTCATCGCGTACTCCAGATAGGAGCGAGACATCTCGTTGCGCAGGTCAGCCAGGATGATCCTGTCGTCAGATCCGCCTGGGCCGTCACCGGGAGTCAGGTCACCGGGGCCGGTTGGATCCGCCATTCACCACCGTTTCGTTAAAACCCATTTTATCGGGTTCTGCGTCAGTGTCTTCCCCATCGCTCCGCGCCGAGTCCAGCCGGTGCCCCGCCCGCAGCGAGGCCGACCTGCTGGAAAGCCAGCGGCAGGGGGATCTGCAGGTGCGCAGCGCCGCCGCCTACCGCGCCCTGGTGGCTGCTCATGGGCTGGCGGAGGCCTACCGCCACACCGATGTGGTGGTTGCGGCCAACGCCGAATTCACCGATCAGGCCAGCCTGCTGCTGCATCTGGGACCGAGCGATCCGCCGATCCGCGTGCGCCGGTTCCGCCTGGGAACCGCCGAGGGCAGCGGTGGCCATGGCAACACGGACCTGGTGGTCCCGATCGGCCAGGGAGGTGCCGAGGCACTGGCCTCCCTTCTCGCAGGCGAGACCCTATCCCTGAGCCTCAGCGGCGAGGCCACCGGCCAGCAACCGCGGCAGGAGCTGGAAACCCGGCTGAACCTGGCGGACATCGGCGCCGGCAGGCTGCTGCTGCACCGCGGCATCACGGAGAACGGCGTGGTCGCGGTGAACAGCCGCGAGGGCACCATCGCCACCCCCTGGGGGCCGGTGCTTGGCCCCATGGCCACGGCGCTCTACAGCTGCGGCGGCGCCGGCAGCATCGGTCTCACCATGCCCGGACTCTCCCTGCTGGGAGCGGGATCCCCCCTGCTGGTGGCCGGTGCCATCGGCCAGGTGAGCGGCGCCGGCAGCGGCCACAACCCCCAGGCCCGGCGGCAGGACAGCGGGCATGCCCTCAGCCCCGGGGCCTGTGCCGCCGTGGAGGTGGATCTCCACAGCCTCGATCGCCGCTGGCTGCGGGCCACCAGGCTTGAGGGAGGGGGCAGCGGACTGCTGGTGGCGATCGCGGCACCCGTTCCCCTGATCAACGGCACGGTGGCGCTTCAGGCCGCCTGCTGCGATGAAGCGCTTGAGGCACCGGTGCTGGATTTCGGCATCCCCCGGCGCGTGCGGCCCAGCTACGGCGGCGTCAGCTATGCCGCGCTCCACAGCGGCAGCCTGAACCTGCGGGGGCACCGGCTCACCTGCGCCCCGGGCCACAGTCCCCGGCTCACGGCGGAGATCGGCGAGTGCCTGGCTGAGCTGCTGCGACAGGGCAACTTCCCGCTGCGACTGCCACTGCAGCCGCTGCCCCAGCGCACGGCCCTGTTACCGCTGGAATGAACACCTCGGAAAATCGCCGTAAGCTCGCGTTTCGATTGCTGCCTCCACGGATCCATGGCTGACGTTGCCGCCCCCACGCCGGACAACGACCAGCAGCCGCCGCAGAGCGCCGCTGGTACCAGCCTGAGCGAGGCGCCCGCCGAATCTGTGCCGGCTGCGGAGGTGAGGGCTGCCGAAGAGGTGGATGCTGTCGAAACCGTTTCTGAGGCCGCTGCTGAAGCAGTGGAAGCAACCGGCATGGAACCGACCGAGATGGCACCAACTGAGGCGGCGCCAGTCGAGGCGGCTCCGGTCCAGGAGGACGTCGTCGTGACTACGGCACCGCCCACTGAGCCTGAACCTGTTGCGACCGGTGTCGTTCCCGCAGAACCGGTCTTTACGCCAAGCGAGGCTCCGGTAGCCATGCCCAGCGTGGCCAGCACGATCGAGGTTCCGGCCAGCGCCCCCGGCGGCGGGACGTCGGGCGAGGGCGGCGAGTGGGAGCTGCTGCTGGAGAAGCTGCGCCAGTGGATCGGCAGCGGCCAGCTGCAGGAGCAGTGGCAGGCCTCACGCACGCCCCTGATCCTGCTGGCGGGCCTGATTGCCCTGCTGCTGGTCCTGCGCCTCTACGGCGCCCTGTTGGCGGTGATCGACAGCCTGCCCCTGCTGCCGGGCCTGCTGGAGCTGGCTGGACTGATCGCCGTGGTGCAGTTCAGCCTCACCCGACTGGTGCGCAGCGAGGAGCGCCGCAGCCTGATCCAGTCCCTGCAGCAACGCTGGAAGTCGTTCCGCGGGCAGGACTGAGGGGCTCAATCCCGCGGGGAGCAGCGCCGGGCCGGTTGATAGCTTGGCGCGATTGCGTCATGGTTTTCGGTGGACATTCAGCTCGGCCGCTCCCGCACTGTTCGCCGCGCCTACGGCATCGATGAGATCGCCCTTGTTCCCGGTGGACGCACGGTTGATCCGGCTGTCACCGACAGCAGCTGGACCCTGGGCGGGATCAGCCGCGAGATCCCGATCATCGCCAGCGCCATGGACGGCGTTGTGGATGTGGGCATGTGCGTGGAGCTCACCAAACAAGGCGCCCTGGGGGTGCTGAACCTCGAGGGTGTTCAGTGCCGCTACGACGACCCCAACCCTGCACTGGATCGCATCGCAGCAGTTGGCAAGGAGGAGTTCGTGCCATTGATGCAGGAGCTCTACAGCCAGCCGGTGCGTGAAGACCTGATCCGCAGGCGCATCGCCGAGATCAAGGAGCGCGGTGGCGTCGCCGCGGTGAGCGCCACGCCGGTAGCAGCGCTGAAGTTCGGCACCGCCATCGCCGAAGCCGGTGCCGACCTGTTCTTCTTGCAGGCCACCGTGGTCAGCACCGAGCACATCGGCCCCGAGGGCCAGGAAACGCTGGATCTCGAGGCCCTTTGTCGCGACTTCGGCGTGCCGGTGATCATCGGCAACTGCGTCACCTACGAGGTGGCCCTCAAGCTGATGCGTGCCGGCGCCGCCGGCGTGATGGTGGGCATCGGCCCCGGCGCCGCCTGCACCAGCCGCGGGGTGCTTGGCATCGGCATCCCCCAGGCCACCTCCGTGGCCGACTGCGCCTCCGCCCGCGACGATTACTTCGCCGAGAGCGGCCGCTACGTGCCGATCGTCGCCGACGGCGGCATCGTCACCGGCGGTGACATCTGCAAGTGCCTGGCCTGCGGCGCTGACGCCGTGATGATCGGCTCGCCGATCGCCCGATCCGCCGAAGCCCCCGGCCGCGGCTTCCACTGGGGCATGGCCACCCCAAGCCCGGTACTGCCCCGCGGCACCCGCATCAAGGTGGGCACCACCGGCAGCCTGGAGAAGATCCTGCGCGGCCCCGCCTCCCTCGACGATGGAACCCAGAACCTGCTGGGCTGCATCCGCACCTCGATGGGCACCCTGGGTGCCCGCACCCTGAGGGAGATGCAGCAGGTGGAAGTGGTGGTGGCACCGTCACTGCTCACCGAAGGCAAGGTTTACCAGAAAGCTCAGCAACTCGGCATGGGCAAGTGAGAGGGCGGCGTTAGCCTCCGCATGTGCGGGCTTCGGCCCACACACTCCTCACACCCCCCGGCCCGGCGCGTCCGGGCTTTCTGTCATCTCCACCCGGCGGCAGCCAGCTCACCCAGCACAGTCCGTTAACGAGTCCGCTTCACTTGGCTGCAAGCCGGAAAGTGGTTGCTAGATTCCGAAAATCCCGTTACTTCCTCGGATGTCCAGCGCCGCTGCCGTCACCGACGCTTCCTTCGAGCAAGATGTGCTCAAGAGTGATGTGCCCGTGCTGGTTGATTTCTGGGCGCCCTGGTGCGGCCCCTGCCGCATGGTCGCGCCGATCGTCGATGAAATTGCCAAGGAATTCGAGGGCAAGATCAAAGTCTTCAAGCTGAACACCGACGAAAACCCCAACGTCGCCAGCCAGTACGGCATCCGCAGCATCCCCACGCTGATGGTGTTCAAGGACGGCCAGAAAGTGGACACCGTGGTCGGCGCCGTGCCCAAGACCACCCTCTCCGGCACGATCAGTAAGTACCTCTGAATCACAGAGCCTGAGGGCGGCGCCGATGGAGCAGAGCCCGCTGCAGGCCCTGGAAGCCCAGCTGCAGGATCACCCACAGCGGCGCGCCATCGAACGCAGCATCGTCACCCTGCTGGAGATCGCCCGCAACAGCCGCGACAGCGATGACTGGCGGCTCATCAGCGGCGCCCTCGCCGACATCCGCGACGGCTTCCAGGTGTTCGCACCGCACCGACTCACCAGAAAGGTGACGGTGTTTGGGTCGGCTCGCACCCAGCCAGATGAACCCGCCTACCAGCTGGCCCAGGCCCTGGCGGTGGAGGCGGTCGAGCGGGGCTTCGAAGTGATGACCGGTGCCGGCGGCGGCATCATGGAGGCCGCCAACAGCGGTGCAGGCTGCGAGAAGAGCATCGGTCTGAACGTGGAGCTGCCGTTCGAGCAGCACGCCAACCGCTATGTGAGCGGCTGCGAGGGGCGACTGCTGCACTTCCGCTACTTTTTCACCCGCAAGCTGTTCTTCCTGCGCGAAAGCGACGCACTCGTGGTGCTGCCCGGCGGCTTCGGCACCTTCGATGAGCTGTTCGAATCCCTCACCCTGATCCAGACCGGCCGCACCCCCGCCGATCCCCCTGGTGATGCTCGCCCCGGATGGCGACGACTTCTGGCCCGCCTGGCTGCACGACATCCAGAGGGATCTGGCGAGTCGCGGTCTGATCTCCGCCGAGGACACCTCCCTGCTCAAGCAGGCCCGCAGCGCCGCCGAGGCCATGGATCAGATCAGCCGCTTCTATCGGGTCTTTCACACCTCGCAATTCCAGGAGGATGTGCTGGAACTGCTGCTGCATGTGGCCCTGCCGGCGCAGCTGCTGAGCGAGCTCAACCATGACTTCGACGCCCTGGTGGACGAGGGCAGCATCAGCCAGGGCGAGAGTTGCGACAGCCACGGCATCCTGCGGCCGTGCCTGCGCTTCCACATCGACCGGCGGCGCATCGGCCTGCTGTATCAGCTGATCGATCGCCTCAACGACATGCCGCTGCCGAACGAACCGGCGATCGAGCAACCTGGCCAGCGACGCTGCCTCGTTCCGCCCTGCCCATGACGCGCATCGGCCTGATCGACTACGGCATGGGCAACCTGCACTCGGTGCAGCGGGCGTTCGAGCGCCTCAACGCCGAGGTGGTGGCGGTGCACAATCCAGCAGCGATGGAGCAGTGCCAGGCCCTGGTGCTGCCGGGGGTGGGCGCCTTCGATCCCGCCATGGAGCGCCTGCATCAGTCCGGCATGGTGCCGGCGATCAAGCAGTGGTGCGACGCCGAGCGGCCGTTGCTGGGCATCTGCCTGGGGCTGCAACTGCTGTTTGAGAGCAGCGATGAAGGCACGGCCCCCGGCCTGGGCCTGATCGCCGGCCATGTGGCCGCGCTGCCGCGCTGCCCGGGCCTGCCGATTCCGCACATGGGCTGGGAACCGCTGCGCCCAGCCCAGCCCAGCCCATTGCTGCCGGCCGGCAGCCCGGAGGCCTGGATGTACTTCGTGCACTCCTTCGCGGCCGAACCCCGCGATCCAGCCTGTGTGACCGCCCGGGTGGGTTTCGGCAGCAGCGCCGTCACGGCAGCGGTCTGGCAGGGCGCCCTGGCGGCCTGCCAGTTCCATCCGGAGAAATCCAGCCTGGCGGGGGCGCAGCTGCTGCAGCGCTGGCTGGCCTGGGTGCAGGAGGCCTGATGGCCCTGCGCCTCAGCGGCGGCCGCAAGCTGCAGAGCCCACCGGGGGACACCGCGCGCCCCACTCCTTCACGGGTGCGGCTGGCGGTGATGAACATGCTGAGCGCCGAGCTGCCGGGGGCGCGCTGGCTGGACCTGTGCTGCGGCAGCGGCGTGATGGGCTGCGAAGCGCTGCAGCGCGGCGCCATCGAAGTGATGGCCGTTGATCAGGACCGCCGCATGGCAACGACGGCCCGCAGGAACCTGGAGATGGTGGCCGAGGCCCAGACCCCGGAGGCAGCCGTGGAGGTGGCCATCCAGGAGGTGCTGCGCTGGCTGCAGCAGGGTCCTTCCGCCGGAACCGGCGACGTTGAGCCGCGAACCTTTGATCTGATCTATGCCGACCCGCCTTATACCGCCGGGCTCTACGGAGCGATCGCCAAGGCCGTGGCGGAGCGGGGGTGGCTGAAAACCGACGGCCTTCTGCTGCTCGAATGCAGCTCCGGTGAAGTACCGGAGCAACCGCCGGGCTGGAGGCTGATCAAAGAACGCCGCTACGGCGGCAGCACAGTGCTGATGCTGCGACAGGCGAGCGACGCTGACGATCAGCCGTCAACGCGGTGAGGCTGAGGATCACCCGCCCAGGGCGCTGCCGCGGCGGTACTGGTTCCAGGCGGCCACGAACAGGCCCACCAGCGTCACGGGGATCAGACCGAGCACGATGCCGCAGAGCAGGGGTTCGATCATGGTCCGAGTGCAACCGAAAGTCGTTGCACAATTCTCCCACGACCCCGGTGGGGACTGTGACCGTCCTGCAACAACTGTGAGCGCCGAAACCGTGAGCGTCGATGTGAGCGCGCCAGCCGGCGACGAGACCGCCCCCCGCAGCCGCGGACTGATCCCGGCACTGGCACTGCTGGCGGCCGTCTGCCTGACCCTGCTGGCCCTGCTGGTGGTGCTGCCGGCCGTGCGCAGCGACCCCTACAGCCGCAGCGCTCTGCAACTGAGTGGCAGTCAGGAGCGGGGCGAACAGCTGTTCCTGATCAACTGCGCCGGCTGCCATGGCATCGCCGCCCAGGGGCTGGTGGGGCCCAACCTGCACGGGGTCCAGACCCGCAAGAGCGACCGCCAGCTGATCCAGCAGGTGGTGAGCGGCCGCACGCCGCCGATGCCGCGGTTCCAGCCCGAACCCCAGGCCATGGCCGATCTGCTGGCCTACCTGCACACGCTCACGTGAGCCTGGCCCTGGTACTGGTGGAACCGGCCGGGCCCCTCAATGTGGGCAGCGTGGCCCGGTTGTGCGCCAATTTCGGCATCGCCCAGCTGCGGCTGGTGGCCCCCCGCTGCGACCACAGGGGGCCAGAAGCGCGACTGATGGCGGTGCATGGCGGTGCCTTGCTCGATAGCGCTCTGCTGTTCCCCGATCTGGCAGCCGCCCTGGCGGACTGCCGACGCGTGGTGGCCACCAGCGGCCGGATCGAGCAGGAGGGGCTTCCCCTCTCGCCGGCGAACGAAGCCCTGGCCTGGCTGCGGCAGGACCGCTCCCCCGCCTTGGGTGCTCTGGTGTTCGGCCGGGAGGACCGCGGCCTCAGCAACGATGAACTGCTGCTGGCCGGCCGGGTGGTGCGCCTCTCCACCAACGCCGCCTACAGCTCGCTCAACCTGTCCCACGCCGTGGCCATCTGCCTGCACGAGCTGCAGCAACTCGGTGCGGACGGGGGCAGGACCGGCACGGCTGGCCTGGCTGCCGCCCCAGCCGATGGCGTCCCGGAGCCCTGCCCCCGGGCGGCGCTGGAAGCAGCCCTGGCGGACGCCGAAGCACTGCTCCTGGAGGTGGGGTTTCTCTACACGCACACGGCCCATGCCCGCATGGCCAAGCTGCGCGGCCTGTTGCAGCGCGCCCAGGTGACGGATGCGGAGGTGGCGCTGCTGCGGGGCATGGTGCGTCAACTGCGCTGGGCAGCCCAGCAAAGAACCCCCTAAGGTCCGATCCGTCCGCCCTGCCCTCACCCGTGAGCGCCAGCCGCCCCACCCGCTCCAGCACCGGCAGCGCCTGGGGAGCGCCGCTGCGGCTGGTGCTGCGACTGCTGGTGATGGGCATCGGCCTCGGGGTGATCACCGGCACAACACTCAAGCTGCTGGCACCTCGCCTGTCCGGCGGCGCAAATCCGGTGCCGTCGCTCCTGCCGGCAGGCACCCCCTCCCTGCAGCCGCTGCAGCGGGGGCTCAGCCTGGGTCGTTTCGAACCGCGCAGCGAGCTCTCCGGTCTCAGCCAGAAATGGGCCCAGCTCGCGTCCAAGCACAAGGATCTGCAGGCCAGCGGCTACCTGCTGGTGCTGGACGACGGCCGCTACGCCCAGCTGCAAGCCGAGAAGCCTCTGCCGGCGGCCAGTTCGATCAAGACGCCGATCCTGCTGGCGGCCCTGGAGGACCTCGACACCGGCAAGCTCCGCTGGAACGACCCACTGCTGCTGACCAAGGAGGTGATCGGCGGCGGCGCCGGCTGGATGGCCAGCAAACCCCTGGGCACCCGTTTCCCCTTCTGGGAAGCCGCCACCGAGATGATCAGGGTGAGCGACAACAGCGCCACCAACCTGCTGATCAAGCGCCTGGGGGGCAAGACTGTTCTCAATGACCGCTTCCAGGCACTGGGCCTGACCGGCACGGTGATCAACAACTGGCTTCCGGATCTCGACGGCACCAACACCACCAGTGCCCACGACCTGGCCCGCTCCATCGCCCTGGTGGACACCGGCGAAAAACTCAGCCCCCGTGCTCGCGACCTGTTTCGTGAAGTGATGGGCACATCGCGCACCAACACCCTGCTGCCCCTGGGCCTGCTGATGGGCCTCGGCGGTGATTCCGCCGACCCGGACAGCGACCTGCTCGCCCACGGTGTGACCGTGCTCAACAAGACCGGCGACATCGGCATCGCCTACGCCGACGGGGGTCTGATCGAGCTGCCCAACGGCCATCGAGCCGTGGCGGCCTTCCTGGTGAAGGGTCCGTTCAACGACCAGCGCTCCACCGACCTGATCCGCGCCATGGCCGCCGAGGTGGCTCGCACGCTTGTCGGACGCGGCAGCGGCAAAGGCCCCACCGTCTCCGCAACAGCCCGATGATCCCCGCCTTCGCCCCGCTGCTGCTGGCCGCAACGCCCGCACCCACCTCACTGGCCCAGGCACCGGCATCAACCTCGCCGCCGCAGACCCAGGCCCCCAGCACCGTGCTGCGTCCTCAGACCGTGGCGCCGCTGCCCGGGGGGCTCGATGCCGTCCTGATGCTCAACGACAACAACCCTGAGCTGATCACGGCACCGGGGGTGCTGCTCTCCACCTTCCCTGCCGCCGGCCGGGCCCACCCCGACGCCCATGTGGATCTGGCCCTCAGCGGTCGCTTCGACCTCTTCAGTCACCACGTCTATGCCGGCAGGCCGGAGACCCTCGATTCCACCCTCTGGCTGGCGGTGCTGGCCCAGCCCCGCACGAACCAGCCGGTGCCTCTACGCCTGCTGGCAGGGGCCACAGCCCTCTCCCAGGCCACGGACCGTCAGCAAGCCTCGGCACCGTTTCTTCCCCTGCCGGCCCTTCTCCCCCAGGACGGCACCGTGTTCTCCGGCCCCGGCAGCCGCGTGGCAACCGAGCTGCTCAGCCGGCAGCGCAGCCCGCTGCTGCCGCAGCAGTGGACCCTGACGCCAGGCCAGCCCACCGTGCTGCTGGTGCTGCCGCTGCCGGTGCGGGGCCTGGATCCGTTGCTCAACGGTCTCAACCTGCAGCTGCGGCTCCAGAGCGAAGGGCTGGTGAGCGTGGCCACCCTGGCCGCCTTCGGCAAGGGCGATCAACCACCGCCGAACAGCACCTGGGCCGCCCTGCTGGATGGGCCCCTCAGTCCACGGGAGCACAGCCCCACCCCCCGCGACAACAAGAAGGGGCCGATCATCTACTCCCGGGTCAGCGGCGTGCAGGTGGGCAGCACCTGGAGGGCCACCATCACCGACCCCGGCCAGCGCTGGCTGAGCACGAGCCGGGCACCGATCTCCTGGCCGATCAGCTCCCTGGAGCGGGGCAGCCTCGGCACCGGCCAGGTGCAGACCGCCGAACTCAAGCGCCTGTATCCCGGCACCGCCTGGGCTGCCCACGGCAACTACGGCGTGGAGTACGACCTGGCTATCCCCCTGCGCAACACCGGTTCCGCGCCGGTGCAGCTGCAGCTGCAACTGGATTCACCGCTCAAGCACGACCAACCCCTCGGCGGGCTGCGCTTCAACCCCACGCCCGGCAAGGCGGTGCTGTTCCGAGGCACCGTGGAGGTGAGCGGCCTGGATGGTGACGCCGGCCAGCCCAGCGGCCGCCGCCAGTTCCATCTGATCCAGCGTTCGGGCCAGCAGGGACCGGCCCTGGGCACGGTGAGCCTGGCCCCGGGCGCCCAGCGGCAGCTGCAGGTCCGGCTGATCTACCCGGCCGATGCCACCCCACCGCAGGTGCTCAGCCTGCTGCCGCTGCAGCCCCCGGCAGCGGCCGTTGCGCCTGTGAAACAATCGCCACCGCTCCCCGCCAGCCGCCAACCGTGACGCAAGCCCGCAAGCGCAGGGTCTTCCCCTTCACCGCGATCGTGGGCCAGGAGGAGATGAAGCTGGCGCTGCTGCTCAACGTGATCGACCCGCGCATCGGCGGCGTGATGATCATGGGCGACCGCGGCACCGGCAAATCCACCACCATCCGCGCCCTGGCCGACCTGCTGCCGGAGATCGACGTGGTGGCCGGCGATCCTTACAACAGCTCGCCGGAGGATCCTGATCTCCAGAGCGCCGAGGTGCGCCAGCGAGCCGAGCACGGTGAGGTCCTGCCCACCGAGAAGCGCCAGGTGCCGATGGTGGACCTGCCCCTGGGCGCCACCGAAGACCGGCTCTGCGGCACGATCGACATCGAAAAGGCCCTGAGTGAGGGCGTGCGGGCCTTCGAGCCGGGCCTGCTGGCCAAGGCCAACCGCGGCCTGCTTTACGTGGACGAGGTGAACCTGCTGGACGACCACCTGGTGGACGTGCTGCTGGATTCGGCCGCCTCCGGCTGGAACACCGTGGAGCGGGAAGGCGTGAGCGTCCGCCACCCGGCCCGCTTCGTGCTGATTGGCTCCGGCAACCCCGAGGAAGGTGAACTGCGGCCCCAGCTGCTGGATCGCTTCGGCATGAGCGTGGAGGTGCGCACCGTGCGTGACCCCGAACTGCGGGTGCAGGTGGTGGATCAGCGCACCAGCTTCGACAACGACCCCGACGGCTTCAACAACGGCGTCCAGCCCACCCAGGATGCGCTGCAGGAGCGCGTGATCGCAGCGCAGAATCTGTTGCCGCAAGTCCAGATCGACGACGACCTGCGCATCCGCATCAGCGCCATCTGCGGCGAGCTGGATGTCGATGGCCTGCGGGGGGACATCGTGACCAACCGCGCCTCCCGCGCCCTGGCCGCCTTCGAGGGCCGCACCGAAGTGACCGAGGACGACGTGGCCCGGGTGGCCGCCTGCTGCCTGCGCCACCGGCTGCGCAAGGACCCCCTCGAGCAGATCGACTCCGGCGACCGGGTGGTGAAGGTGTTCTGCAAGGTGTTCGAGCGGGCTGAAGCCAGCGATCGCCGTCAATTCGAGCTGGCCCTGGCGGCCTGACTCCGCGCCCCCCACCGGCATTGATAACGGCATATGATGCAGATATCAATAAGAACCGTGGGGTGCGGGTCCGATGCGCACGATCATCGATCTGCCCGACACCGATCGGGAACGGCTCGACAGCCTCTGCCGCCAGCGCGGCCTGTCCCGTGCCGAAGGCCTGCGCCAGGCCCTGCGCAGCTGGCTCGATCACCAAGGCGTTCAGCACCAGAGCGTCTTCGGGCTATGGCGCAACCGCCCGGAAGACTCTCTGAGACTGGAACGGGCCCTGCGCAGCGAATGGGAGCGCTGACGTGGCCGCTGGGATTGCGACTGCAGGGTTGCTGCTCGACTCCAACATCCTGATCGATCTCTTACGCGGGGAAGCCCAGGCCCTCGCCTGGATCGAGGCCCACGCCGGGGCAACGTCGATCAGTGTGATCAGCTGGATGGAAATCCTGGTGGGCTGCCACGACGACGAATTGGGCGCCGTGGAACCCTGGCTCAGCAGCTTTCCCCGCCTGGATCTGACCCAGGCCATCGCCCGGGAGGCGGTGGCCTGCCGCCGCAGCCTGAGCCTGAAAATCCCAGACGCCATCATCCTCGCCACGGCGCGCTGCCATCGTCTGCAGCTGGTGACCCGCAACACCCGCGACTTCCCAGAGTCCCTCGGCGGTGTGCAGGTTCCTTACCGACTCAGCCCCGAGGCCTGAGCAGTGCGCATCCTCGGCATCGACCCTGGCCTGGCCCGCGTGGGCTACGGGGTGATCGAAGTGGAGGGCACACCCGGGCGGGGGCGCCAGCAGCTGCTGGATTGCGGCATCATCCGCACAGATCCCGGCCGCAGTGAAGGGGATCGGATGGTGGAGATCGCCCGCGACCTGCGCCAGCTGATCCACGCCTGGCGGCCGGAGCTGGCGGCCGTGGAAAAGTTCTTCTTCTACCGCTCCAGCACCACCATCGCTGTGGTGCAAGCCCGCGGCGTGCTGATGATGACCCTGGCGCGCTTCCGGGTGCCGGTGGTGGAATTCCCGCCAATGCAGATCAAGCTGGCCCTGGCGGGCCATGGCCACGCCCAGAAGGACGAAGTGCTGGAGGCGGTGATGCGCGAGCTGGATCTGACAGACCCGCCGCGCCCCGATGACGCCGCCGATGCCCTGGCAGTGGCCCTCACCGGTTGGTTCCAGCGCTGAGGGGTGAAGCCATGGCCAGCGAGTCCAAGGAAGATCTGCGCCGCCGCTTCCGCCAGGAGCGCCGTCGCGCCCAGTCTGCGACCGCCACAGCGATCAGCCGGTCGGCAGCCGCGGCCTTGCCGCCGCTGCTGAGGCCCGGCCGTCATCTGGGGATGTACTGGCCCGTCGGTGCGGAGCCTGATCTGCGCGCCCTGGCGCAGAACGCCGCCACCAGCGAGCTGGCCCTGCCGGCCGTGGTGGCGGGCCAACTTCTCTACCGCGCCTGGCGGCCGGGCGAGGCACTGGTGCCGGATGCCTGCAGGATCCCGGCACCAGCCGGAGCATCCGCCCTGAAACCGGATGACCTCAGCCTGCTGCTCGTGCCAGCCCTGGCGTTGGATCAGCACGGCATCCGCCTGGGCTCCGGCGGCGGCTGGTACGACCGCTTGCGCGCCGATCCGGCCTGGCGGGCCATCCCTGCTCTGGCAGTGCTGCCGACCGCCTGCATCACCCGGGACTTGCCACGGGATCCCTGGGATGTGCCCTTCGATGGCTGGCTGGATGAACGGGGCCTGCATTGGTTGCAGGCTGTGTAACGCACGCCCAGCACCTTGCGCACTGCTGGCCTCCGTTTGGCAGGATCGGTGCAACTGTTCAAGCGGTTTCCGTGGACCTTCAGGCCAACGATGCGTTCCTGTCCGCCACCGGAGCCAGTCAGTCGGCCAGTCAGTCCCTCAATGCCGCAGCAGGCCGCCGCAGCGGGCCCAGCATCCGCCTCGACCGCGGCACGGTCGCCGAGCAGGTGCTCGCCTCCGAGCTACGGGGCCGTCAGGACCCCTCGGATGCCCTCTCGATGATGGTCAGCTCGATGGTGCACATGGTGCAGGCCGGCAAGACCCAGAGCGCCACCAGCCGCTGGTCTGCCTGATCGAGGCCATCGCCTCAGCCAGTCGACGCTCGCTTCAGCCACGCTTGACTGGGTGAACTGACCCAGCTCCCGCCATGCGCCTCTCGCCCCGGGCCGTCTGCTTCGGCCTCACGATGCTCGTGCTGTCCCCGGGCCTGGCGCGGGCCCACGCCATCGAGAGCAGCCTCACCAGGCTGCAGAACCTGAGCGATCAGTTCCTGCTCCAGAGCCAGTTCTCCAGCGGACAACCCACCGCCGATGCGGTGGTGCGCGTTGTTCCTCCCGGCGGTCAGCCCGTCGAGCTGGGCCGCACCAACAGCCGCGGCCAACTCAGCTTCAACCTGCCGAGCAACGCCAACGGCGAGTGGGAGCTGCAGGTGGATGGTGGCCCCGGCCACCGCGATTACCTGGAGATGCCCGTGAAAGGGGGCAAGGCCCAGCTCGATCGGATCAGCCAGCACGAACATCACGACGGCCCCCGGGGCTGGCTGCTGGGGCTCGGTGGTGCTGGTGCGGCTGCCATGCTGCTGGGACTGCAACGCATACGACGCCCCCGTTGATGGCCACCGGCAGCGAGAAGCTCGATCAGATCGTTGAACGCCTCAAAGGCACCGCCGATCCGAAGCGGCGCTACGAATACGTGCTCTGGCTGGCGAAAAAACTCGAACCTCTGCCGGAGGCCTGCCGCAACGATGCCTTCAAGGTCAAGGGCTGTGTCTCCCAGGTTTATGTGGTGGGACAACTCGTGGATGGACGCCTGCACTGGCGTGGAGACTCCGATGCCGCCATCACCAAGGGGCTGCTGGCCCTGCTGATCGAGGGCCTCGAGGGCCTGGAACCGGCCGCCGCGGCCGCCATCGATCCGGCCTTCCTCGCGGAAACAGGGCTGCAGGCGAGCCTGACCCCATCGCGGGCCAATGGTTTTCTCAACATCCTGCGGATGATGCAGGCCCAGGCCAGCGCCCTGGCGGCCGGAAGCTGAGCGAATTCAGGCTTACTGCTTGCGTCCGGATT
>CAIZNP010000176.1 GCA_903934375.1 uncultured Synechococcaceae cyanobacterium | reverse complement strand
GGCAGCGTGCTGGTGCTCGCCGGTCTGATTCCTGACGGTGTGGAGGAGCTGCTGCTGGCGGGCCACAGCGGCAGCCCCTGGGCAACGCGGGCCAGCGACCGACGCGTTGGCCCCAGGGGAGAAGGGACTGCGGGGCTTGTCTGCTGCAAGGACGACACGGAGCAGCTGGTGCTGATGCTGGGTTGCAGCACGGCGCCGCTGGGCAGCCCCGAGGCCCTAGCCCTGCGCCTGCTGCACTGCCATCTCGGCGTGGGCATGTCCAGCCGCCTGTTCGTGGCGCTGCGCGAGGAGAACGGGTTGGCCTACGACGTGGGCGTGCACCACCCGGCTCGGCTCGGCGATGCACCGTTCGTGTTCCATCTCTCCAGTTCCAGTGAGCGGGCGGGAGAGGCCACCGCCGGCCTGCTGCATGAATGGCAGCGGCTGCTGGAGCAGCCGCTCAGCCGGGGAGAGCTCGATCTGGCCCTGGCGAAGTTCCGCGGCCAGGAAGCCCTCGGCCGGCAGACCAGCAGCCAGCTGGCCGATCGGCTGGCCCTGGTGCTGGGCCATGGCCTGCCGGCGGACTTCGCCGACCGCAGCCTGGAGCAGGCGGCGCGCCTTGATCCAGGCGTTCTCCAGGCCACGGCACGCCGGCTGCTGGGTCGGCCGAGCCTGAGCCTGTGTGGTCCTGCCGCTGCCCTGCGCGAGGCCGAGCGGGTGTGGCGCCAGCACCCCCTGAGCGGAGCAATCCAAGGCTGATCAGCCGGGCAGAACCTCCAGCAGGCGAGCTTCCAGCAGGAAGGTGCCACGGCGAAAGCGCACGGCGACCTGATCGAGGGCGCGCAGGGCCACCACCTGCCCCAGCTCACCGCTGTCGACCAGATCGGGCGGCCGCAGCATCGGCATCGGATCAGCGGTTTTCAGATAGGGAGGACTCTGGAGCAGCCTCACCTGATCCCCAACAGTCGGCTGGGCTGTTGCTGGTGGCTGGGCTGTTGCTGGGCTGGATTCCGGAGCCACGAAGCCTTGAGGTTGCATGACGCCCACTCTCCTGCAGGATGGTGCCACTGACTCGCCAGCCGTGCGCGCCCTAGCCAACTGGAGCGGTGCCATCGCCGGGCTGCTTCTGATCCTCACCGGCGGGCTGATCCAGGCGGCCGTGCCGACGATGGGCACCGGCGGTGTCTCGGTGATCCCTCTGCCGATCACCCTGCAGGTGCCGGCGCTGCTGCTGACGGCCCTGGTCTGCGGTCCGCGCTCCGCGATGCTCGCCGGTGTGGCGTATCTGAGCCTGGGACTGTTTGAACTGCCGGTGTTCCATGCCGGCGGCGGCCTGGCCTATCTGCTCGATCCGGGGTTCGGCTACCTCGCCGGCTTCCTGCCGGCAGCCTGGGTCACCGGGCGTCTGGCGCGCCAGGCAGGGATGGACCACCTGCTCAATCTCACCGGCGCCGCCGTGATGGGACTGGCTGTGCTGCAGCTGTGTGGCCTGGCGAACCTGCTGCTTGGAGGTCTGGTGGGCCGTTGGAACGGCGCCCTCCCCCAGCTGCTGCTGAGCTACAGCATCGGCCCACTTCTGCCCCAGCTGCTGCTCTGCTGCGCCGTGGCGGTGCTGGCCCTGCCGCTGCGTCGTCTGCTGCTGGTGGACTCGTGATCCCTGCGGCGTATCGCATCGCTGGCGTGGTGGTGCTGGCGGATCAACTCAGCAAAGCCTGGGCCCTGAACCATCTCAGCGGCGCCGGGGTCCAACCGCTCCTGCCCGGGCTGCTGGAGCTGCAGCTGGTGTTCAACACCGGTGCCGCCTTCAGCATGCTCACCGGCAGCACCATGCTGCTGGGCCTTGTGAGTGCTGCGGTGGCGATCGCCCTTGTGGTCTGGATCCAGACCGCAGGTCCCCTGCGCCGCCTGCAGTGGCTGGGCCTGGGCCTGCTGCTGGGCGGTGCGATCGGAAATGGCCTGGATCGCTGGCGTCTCGGTCAGGTGGTGGATTTCCTGGCCCTGGTGCCGATCCGGTTTCCCGTGTTCAACCTCGCCGATGTGGCCATCAATCTGGCGGTGGCCGCCCTCGTGCTCGACTGGCTGCGGCAGGATCGTGTTCGACCCCGCTGAGCCACGGCGCCCCACCCTGCGCTGGGCTGATGGCCGGCAGGACGAAGGGGCGGCAGACAAGTCGCTTGGCGATGGTCAGCGCTGCGACCTTGTGGGTGAGGCCTACCGCCTGGGGCGGAGCGCTGCCGCTGAGATCCCGTTCCGATCTGCGGCGGTGAGCCAGCAGCATGCCCTGCTGGAGCGGCGCGGGCGCCGCTGGCTGCTGCGCGATCTCGGATCCACCAACGGACTCTGGTGGCGCGGCCGACGCGTGCAGGAGTTGCTGCTGGTGCCTGGTGACCGGGTCTGCCTGGCACCTGGCGGTGACGAGGCCCCGTGGCTGCTGTTCGAGCAGGGGCGGAGCCCACGCCTCTGGAGGCGCCTCGGTGCCTTGCTGCGTGGCAGCAGCGTGCTGCTGGCTGCCGCTGGCGGCCTGGGGCTCGCTGCTCTCGGTCTTGCCCTGCTGCAGGTGCCGATCCGTGGCGACCTGGCAAGCGTGCGCGGGCCCCTCGTGCTCTACGACCGCCAGAACCGGCCGATCAGCTCCGCCGAATCGAGCCAGCATCGGGAGAACCGCAACCTTGGGGACTATCCACAGCTGCTGGTTGATGCACTCCTTTCCAGTGAGGACAGCCGTTTCTGGTGGCATCCAGGGGTGGATCCGATCGGCACAGGGCGCGCCCTGGCCGTGAACCTGCTGGGGGGGCGTGTGCTGGAGGGGGGCAGCTCGATCACCCAGCAGCTCGCCCGCAGTCTCTATCCGGAGCAGGTGGGCGAGGGGGAGACGCTGGCGCGCAAATGGCGGGAGCTGCTGGTGGCCCTGCAGTTGGAGGCTCGATTTAGCAAGGAAGAGCTGCTGCTCAGCTACCTCAACCGCGTCTATCTCGGCGTGGGCTGGGGCTTCGAAGATGCCTCCCGCCATTACTTCGGGCGGCCAGCGCGGGAGCTGAAGCTTGAGGAGGCGACGTTGCTGGTGGGTCTGCTGCCATCTCCCAACGGCTACGACCCCT
>CAIZNP010000175.1 GCA_903934375.1 uncultured Synechococcaceae cyanobacterium | reverse complement strand
GAGCAACCGTCGTCGCAAGGGCAATGCCTAGGGTTGAGGGATGGTCGCTGTCGCCCCGTCCAACGCAACGCAGTGCTGCACTGGCGCCGAACTGCTGCGCTGGCGCCGTGGCCTGCTGGCGCAAGGTGGAAACGCCGCCGATCTCGACTGGCTGCTCGAGATGCAGGCGGGGCTGATCTGGCAGGAGCTGCAGCGGCTGCAGCTGAGCCCGGAACGCACGGCGACGTTGACGGCCTCGCTCCAGGAGCTGGAGGCCATCTGGGAGCAACACCGGACAACCCAGAAACCCCTGCAATACCTGGTGGGACGCTGCCCCTGGCGCGATCTGGAGCTGCAGGTGGCCGCCGGTGTGCTGATCCCGCGCCAGGAAACGGAGCTGTTGGTCGACCTGGCACTGAGCCTGTTCACAGCCAGCGATGGCAGTAACAGTTCGCCACTGCTCTGGGCTGATCTGGGCACGGGCTCGGGCTGCTTGGCCGTGGCGATGGCCCGGGCCTGGCCGCAAAGCCGAGGGTTCGCCATCGACATCAGCCACGACGCTCTGAGCCAGGCAGGGGTCAACCTGGCCAGCCATGGGCTGCAGGAGCAGGTGCTGCCACTCCATGGCAGCTGGTGGGAACCGCTGCGGCCACACTGGGGGCAACTGAATCTGGTGCTCTCCAACCCGCCCTACATCCCGACTGCAGTGTGGGAGGAGCTGGAGGCGCTGGTTCGAGAGCATGAACCAAAGCTCGCGCTCGACGGCGGCAACGACGGGCTCGAGGCAATCCGCGCCATTGCCATCAATGCCGCTGAGGCGCTGGCACCTGAGGGCTGGCTGGTGCTGGAGCATCACCATGACCACAGCCCTGCGGTCTTGCAGCTGCTTCGGGATACGGGGCTGGAGCGAGTTCACGCCTATCAGGACCTTGAGGGCAACGCACGCTTTGCGGCTGCACGCCGACCCGCACCATGAGCACCGCCTTAGCCGCGCAGGACCTAGCCCAGCACCTGAGGCAGGGTGAAGCCGCGATCTTCCCCACCGATACCCTGCCGGCACTGGCCAGCCGTCCCGAGCATGCGGCTCAGCTATGGAATCTGAAAGATCGGCCCCAACACAAACCGCTGATCCTGATGGGAGCCTGCGCCAACGATCTCTGGCAGTGGCTGGGCAGGGAGCCATTGGCCTCGTGGACTCAGCTGGCTGATCAGTACTGGCCAGGAGCGCTGACGCTTGTGGTTCCCGCAGCTCCGGAACTCGTAGACCCTCTGCATCCCGGCGGAGACAGCATTGGCCTGCGCGTTCCTGCCTGCGACGTCGCCTTGGCACTGCTTCGCGCAAGCGGTCCCCTGGCGACCACCAGCGCCAACCGCTCTGGCGAGGACCCCTGCCTCAACCCCCAGGAAGCCGGCGAGCGATTCCCAAGCGTGGCGCAGCTAGCCCCACAGCCCTGGCCCCAACCGTCGGGCCAGGCCAGCACGGTGCTGCGTTGGATCGATGGCGAGGGCTGGCAGATGCTGCGCCGCGGTGCCGTTGTACCCGCTGAACTGAAAGACGAATCCTGCTGATGGATCGGCAAACGACGTGATTGTCCTGGTGCTGCTGTTGGTGGTGCTGCTCGCCATGCACCACTGGGTGATGGAACCCGTGATGGCCTGGGGAGAAGCTCTGCTCGAACTGCGTGCCCTTCCCTGGCTGGCCATTGCCACGCTGGCTTGGCTGCTGGCCGGGCCCCGGAGTGATCGGAACTAGAGCAGTGATGCCCGTGCCCTCGAAACGCCCCCGTTGGCACGGGCAAGCTTTTGAGTGGGCTGAGCTTCGGCGAAGAAGCATGAAAAAGCCCCCGGCAGGAGCCGGGGGCTGAGGTCGTCCCTCGAAGGGAGGCAAGCGGCTGAGGATCAGCCGAACTTGCCGGAGGTTGAGGCGATCAGGAAGGCGGCGTAGGTCACGAAGTAGCCCACGGTGAAGTGAGCCAGACCAACAACGCGGGCCTGAACGATCGAGAGAGCGACGGGCTTATCGCGCCAGCCCACCAGGTTGGCGAGCGGGGTGCGCTGATGTGCCCAGACGATGGTCTCGATCAGTTCCTGCCAATAACCGCGCCAGGAGATCAGGAACATGAAACCGGTGGCCCAGATCAGGTGACCGAACAGGAACATCCAGGACCAGACTGCCAGGTTGTTGCTGCCGAACGGGTTGTAACCGTTGATCAGCTGAGAGGAGTTGAGCCACAGGTAGTCGCGGAACCAGCCCATCAGATAGGTGCTGGATTCGTTGAACTGAGCCACGTTGCCCTGCCAGATGGCGAGGTGCTTCCAGTGCCAGTAGAAGGTGAGCCAACCCACGGTGTTCAGGGCCCAGAAGACAGCCAGGTAGAAGGCGTCCCAGGCACTGATGTCGCAGGTGCCGCCACGGCCAGGGCCGTCGCAGGGGAAGGAGTAGCCGAAGTCCTTCTTGTCGGGCATCAGCTTGGAGCCGCGGGCATCCAGAGCACCCTTGACCAAGATCAGGGTGGTGGTGTGCAGGCCCAGGGCGATGGCGTGGTGCACAAGGAAGTCACCAGGGCCGATCTGCAGGAACAGATCGTTGCCACCGTCGTTGATGGCATTCATCCAACCGCCCATGTAAGCAGCGCTGGCAGTGCTGGCGGCGCTGCCGGAGTTGGAGAGGAGCACATCGAAGCCGTACATGGCCTTGCCGGAAGCGGCCTGCACGAACTGGGCGAACACAGGCTCCACCAGGATCTGCTTCTCGGGGGT
>CAIZNP010000174.1 GCA_903934375.1 uncultured Synechococcaceae cyanobacterium | reverse complement strand
GGGATCGGGGCTTGGTTTGGCGGAGGCCGCCGCTGGGTTGACGACCTCAGCCATACACGTTCTCACTGCTCACGGACTGGCGCGAACCCTGTTGCTGTGCCATTTCCGCCCGCGCCTTGCCGGCACTCTTGCGCAGCGCCTCCAGCCGGTCTTCGTAGAAGCCGCGCTTCTTCTTCTTGCGGGTCTGCTCCACCAGCTCCTTAAGGGCGCCACCCAGGCTCTTGTAGGCGTTGGGCAGGCTGTAGCCGAAGCGGCAGGCCAGGTCGATCGCCCGCTCATCGGCGGCGATGGCGTCCTGTAGACGCTTCTCGGTGTTGTTCTTGAGATAGAGGCGGTAGCCGGCGAAGCCCGAGAGGCCGAGGGCCATCACCAGCAGCAGGCCGTCCTGCACCCAGAGTTCACCGATGGCGCCGCCCAGGCCGATGGCCAGAGCCGCCATCTCCCAGCCGTCGCGGGGCACCGCGTCGTTCTGAATGCGGCCCACCTCATGCCAGAAGAGCAGGTTGCGGTGATCGAGGGCGAGCTGGTCCCACTTCTGAAGATCCAGCTGGATCTCCACTTCATCCCGGCCGATCTCCTCGATCGTGATCAACGGTGGATCGGCCGAGGCCGCCGCTTCCACAAACACCCAGCTCTGCATCTCGGGCGGCAGCAGCCCCTTCAGGCGCTGGAGTTCGCTCATGCGGGCATCACCGGCGTATCCGTGCCAACACTAGCGACGGCAGGCCTCCGCTTCAGGCGTGGGCTGGACAGCGCCCGCTGAGGCAGCGTGAGAGGCTAGGCAGGTTTGGCTGCCTGCCCTCGCCCATGCCCCGTCGCACGGATCTGCATCGCATCCTGCTGCTGGGGTCCGGGCCGATCGTGATCGGCCAGGCCTGTGAATTCGACTACTCCGGCACCCAGGCCTGCAAGGCGCTGCGGGCCGAGGGTTTTGAGGTGGTGCTGGTGAACAGCAATCCGGCCTCGATCATGACCGATCCGGACATGGCGGATCGCACCTACATCGAGCCGCTCACGCCCGAGGTGGTGCGGCGGGTGATCGAAATCGAGCGCCCCGATGCGCTGCTGCCCACGATGGGCGGCCAGACCGCGCTCAACCTGGCGGTGGCCCTGGCCCGCAACGGCACCCTGGCGGAGTTTGGCGTTGAGCTGATCGGCGCCAACCTGCAGGCGATCGAGAAGGCGGAAGACCGCGACCTGTTCAAGCAGGCGATGGAGCGCATCGGGGTGGCCGTCTGCCCCTCCGGCATCGCCACCAGCCTGGAAGAAGCCGAGGCCGTCGGTGAGGTGATCGGTAGCTATCCGCGGATCATCCGGCCCGCCTTCACCCTGGGAGGCTCGGGCGGCGGCATCGCCTACAACCCCGAGGAGTTCCGCGCCATCTGCCTGAGCGGCCTCGATGCCAGCCCGGCTCGGCAGATCCTGATCGAGCAGTCGCTGCTCGGTTGGAAGGAATTCGAGCTGGAGGTGATGCGCGACACCGCCGACAACGTGGTGATCGTCTGCTCGATCGAGAACCTCGATCCCATGGGCGTGCACACCGGTGACTCGATCACCGTGGCGCCGGCCCAGACCCTCACCGACCGCGAATACCAGCGCCTGCGTGATCAGTCGATCGCGATCATCCGCGAAATCGGTGTCGACACCGGCGGCAGCAACATTCAGTTCGCGATCAATCCCGCCAATGGCGATGTGATCGTGATCGAGATGAACCCGCGCGTGTCGCGCTCCTCCGCTTTGGCCTCCAAGGCCACCGGCTTCCCGATCGCCAAGATCGCCGCCCGCCTGGCGGTGGGCTACACGCTCGACGAGATCCTCAACGACATCACCGGCAAGACGCCGGCCTGCTTCGAGCCCACCATTGATTACGTGGTCACGAAGATCCCGCGCTTCGCCTTCGAGAAGTTCCGCGGCAGCCCGGCGGTGCTGACCACGGCGATGAAGTCGGTGGGGGAGGCGATGGCCATCGGCCGCTGCTTCGAGGAGTCGTTCCAGAAGGCGATTCGCTCCCTGGAAACCGGCCATGCCGGCTGGGGCTGCGATCGCCCTGATGCCAGCCCGGAGCGCGCTGAGCTCGACCGCGCGCTGCGCACCCCCTCACCGGATCGCATTTTTGCCGTGCGCACGGCGATGGTGGCCGGCTACAGCGACGCCGACATCCACCGCATCTCGGCGATCGATCCCTGGTTCCTGGCCAAGCTGCGCCGGATCCTCGACGCCGAAACGCGCCTGTTGCACGGTCGCAGCCTGACGGATCTCGATGCCCCGGCCCTGCTGGAGCTCAAGCAGCTCGGCTTCTCCGATCGTCAGATCGCCTGGGCCACCGGCAGCCGTGAACTGGAGGTGCGCAGCCATCGCCAGGGCCTGGGCATCAGCGCCGTGTTCAAGACGGTGGATACCTGCGCCGCTGAATTCGCCTCCACCACGCCGTATCACTACGCCACCTACGAGCGGCCGCTGGAGCGCCTGCGTGACGACGGCAGCCTCGAGATCCTGCCGCCCGAGAGTGAGGTGCAGCCCGAAACGCGCCGCAAGGTGATGATCCTCGGCGGTGGTCCCAACCGCATCGGCCAGGGCATCGAGTTCGACTACTGCTGCGTGCACGCCTCCTTCGCACTCCAGGCCGAAGGGCTGGCCACGGTGATGGTCAACAGCAATCCGGAAACGGTGTCGACCGATTACGACACCTCCGATCGTCTCTACTTCGAGCCGCTCACCCTGGAGGACGTGCTCAACGTGATCGAGGCCGAGAAGCCCGAGGGTGTGATCGTGCAGTTCGGCGGTCAGACACCCCTGAAGCTGGCGATCCCGCTGCTGCACTGGCTGGCCACCCCCACCGGCCAGGCCACCGGCACCCGCATCTGGGGCACCTCCCCTGAATCAATCGACTCCGCCGAGGACCGCGAACAGTTCGAGGCGATCCTGCGCCGCCTGGAGATCCGCCAGCCCCGCAACGGTCTGGCGCGCAGCCAGGAGGAAGCCCGCGCCGTGGCTGCGCGCGTTGGCTATCCCGTCGTGGTGCGCCCCAGCTATGTGCTCGGCGGCCGCGCCATGGAGGTGGTGTACGACGAGGAGGAGCTCAACCGCTACATGGTGGAGGCGGTGAACGTGGAGCCCGATCACCCGGTGCTGATCGATCAGTACCTGGAGAACGCCACCGAGGTGGATGTGGATGCCCTCTGCGATGCCACCGGCCGGGTGGTGATCGGCGGCCTGATGGAGCACATCGAGCCGGCCGGTGTGCACTCCGGCGATTCGGCCTGCGCCCTGCCGGCGGTGAGCCTGGATCAGCAGGCCCTGGCCACGATCCGCGAGTGGAGCAAGGCCCTGGCCCTGGCCCTGCAGGTGAATGGCCTGATCAACCTGCAGTTCGCCATCAAGGATGGCGACGTCTACATCATTGAGGCCAACCCGCGCGCCTCACGCACGGTGCCGTTCGTGGCCAAGGCCACCGGTGTGCCCCTGGCCAAGATCGCCAGCCGGATCATGGCCGGCCGCAGTCTCGAGCAGATCGGCCTCACCACGGAGCCGGTGCCACCGCTGCAGGCGGTGAAGGAGGCGGTGCTGCCCTTCAAGCGCTTCCCAGGCGCCGATTCGATCCTCGGGCCGGAGATGCGCAGCACCGGTGAGGTGATGGGTACCGCCCGTGGCTTCGGCCTGGCCTATGCCAAGGCGGAGCTGGGGGCCGGCGAGGCCCTGCCGATCACCGGCACCGTGTTCCTCTCGACCCACGACCGCGACAAGCCGGCCCTGGTGCCGGTGGCTCGCCGCCTCTCGGAGCTGGGCTTCCGGCTGGTGGCCACCGAGGGCACCGCCCGGGCCATGGTGGAGGCCGGCCTGGCGGTGGAGCCGATCCTCAAGGTGCATGAGGGTCGCCCCAACATCGAGGACGCGATCCGTTCCGGTGAGATCCAGCTGGTGATCAACACGCCGGTTGGGCGTCAGGCGGCTCACGACGACAAATACCTGCGCCGCGCCGCCATCGACTACGCCGTGCCGGCCGTCACCACCCTGGCCGGTGCCCGCGCCGCCGTGGAGGCGATCGCCGCCCTGCAGGGCGAACCGCTGGTGGTGAATGCCCTGCAGGATCTGCACGGGTAGGGCCTTGCGTTGCCGTCGGCCTGACGTTCCTGGCGAGGTCGAACCCCGCGCTCACCCCGTAGCCTGAATCCCTTCCGCCTGCCTGCCGTGACCGCCGCTCCCGCCGCTTCCGCTGTGCTTGCCCCCGGCAGCGACTGCACCGCCGCTTTCCGCGCCGCCTACGAGAACCGCTACACCTGGGATCCCGGCTTCGGCGGCTACCGCGGCCGTTGCATCTGGGAGCAGGCGGGCACGGGCGATGAAGCCGATCGCCGCGCTGAGGGCAGCTTCCAGGTGGGCGCTGATCTCAAGGCCCAGGTGGAGGGCATCGACGACGAGGCGATCCACAAGGCCGTGGCCTCGCAGCTGTGGGAGGTGGCGATCCATCGGGTGCGCCGCAGCTTTGAGCAGACCCATGGCGAGAACACCTTCACCGCCGGTGATACCGATGCGGTGGGCACCGAGGTGATCGTGGGCGGCAAGGGCGCCGGCGACCGCTACCGCATCCAGGGCGATGTGGTGACGATGGTGCACCGCCACATCCACGGCACCGTGGTGACGATCTTCACCGAGAGCACCACCGACACCGGCCGCGGCTACCTCAGCCGCAGCTACACCAGCCAATACGCCGACCCCGCCAGCGGCGAAGCCCGCGGTGGCCTCAGCCGCTTCACCGACACCTTCGTGCCCCTCAGCGACGGCGGCCCCTGGGTGCTGAGCGAGCGGGTGGTGGACACCGACGCCTTCGGGGACACCCCCGCCGGCCGCCAGGTGTTCCGCTTCACCGACCTGCAGCCCCTGGGCTGAGGCTCGGCTTGCCCCTTTGCCGGAGGTCGCGGCATGCTGATGGCATGACCACCGCGCCGGCCGGTTCCATCAGCTTGGATCAGCTGCGGGGGATGGCGGCTCAGATTTGTGCCGAGATCCCCGGTGCTGAAGTGCGGCTGTTCGGCTCCCGAGCCCGTGGTGCTTCACGGCCCGATGCAGACGTGGATCTGTTGATCACCGTGAGCGATGACTGGATCGCGCAGCACGACCGGTGGGATGTTCTCGATGCGTTGCGCTGGCGCCTGAGCGAGCCGCATCGCCCAGTGGATCTGCTGCTCTATTCCCAATCGCAGGTGCAGCAGCACCGGCTGCTGCAGAGCCACGTGGTGCATCAGGCCTATGCGGAGGGTCTGCGGCTGGATGGCTGAAGCGGATGCCCGGGCCCTGCTGGTGATTGCCCGCCGGGATCTGCAGGCCGCCCAGGGCATGACCGATCCCGGCATCTTTCATGAGGCGGTGTGGGGCTTTCAGCTGCAACAGGCTGCGGAGAAGGCGATCAAAGCCTGGCTCTATGGGCTGGGGCAGTCGCCGGCTTACACCCACGATCTGGTGGCGTTGC
>CAIZNP010000173.1 GCA_903934375.1 uncultured Synechococcaceae cyanobacterium | reverse complement strand
CTGCTGGTCACCAACGGCCGCGACCCCGAGACCTATGACGACTGGACGGGCCGCTCGGTGTTCGTGGTCGGTGATGCTGACCAGAGCATCTACAGCTTCCGAGCCGCCGATTTCACGATCCTGATGGGATTCCAGGACGACTTCGGCGATGGTGCCGCCGATGATGCCACCCGCACGATGGTGAAGCTGGAGGAGAACTACCGCTCCACGGCCACGATCCTGGAGGCGGCGAACGCGCTGATCGCCAACAACAGCGAACGCATCGACAAGGTGCTCAGGCCCACCCGCGGCGAGGGGGAGTTGATCACCCTCACGCGCTGCGACGACGAGATCGCTGAGGCCGAGGCAGTGGTTCACCGCATGCGGATGCTCGATGCCGCCCACCCGGAGCTGCGCTGGGGCGATATGGCGGTGCTCTATCGCACCAACGCCCAGTCGCGGGCGATGGAGGAATCACTGGTGCGCTGGGGCATTCCCTACATCGTGGTGGGCGGCCTGCGCTTCTACGACCGCCGCGAGATCAAGGATGTGCTCGCTTACCTCAAGCTGCTGGTCAACCCGGCCGACACCGTCAGCCTGCTGCGGGTGCTGAACACCCCCAAGCGCGGCATCGGCAAGACCACGATTGAGCGCCTCACTGACGCGGCCAACCAGCTGGGCATTCCGCTGTGGGAGGTGGTGAGCGATGCCGAGGCGGTGCGCTCCCTGGGCGGTCGCTCCGCCAAGGGGCTGTTGCAGTTCTGTGAGCTGATCAACGACTTGCAGGCGCGTGCCGCCGAGGCCCCTCCATCCGAGCTGGTGCAGCGGGTGATGGAGCAGAGCGGTTACTTGGCGGAGCTGATCGCCACCGGCACCGATGAAGCGGAAGATCGCCGCCGCAACCTCAACGAGCTGGTGAACGCCGCCCTGCAATACCAGGAGGAAAACGAGGAGGGCTCGCTCGACGACTTCCTGGCCTCAGCCGCCCTCGCCAGCGATGCCGACAGCAAGGACACTGAGCAGGACCGGGTGACGCTGATGACCCTGCACGCCAGCAAGGGCCTGGAGTTTCCCGTGGTGTTCCTGGTGGGGCTGGAGCAGGGCCTCTTCCCCAGCTTCCGCTCCCTTGAGGATCCGGCGGCCCTTGAGGAGGAACGTCGCCTCTGCTACGTGGGCATCACCCGCGCCAAGGAGCGGCTGTTCCTTTCCCATGCCAGTGAGCGGCGCCTGTGGGGCGGCATGCGTGAACCGGCGGTGCCGAGCGTCTTCCTCTCCGAGTTGCCCGAGGCGTTGGTGCAGGGCGATATCCCCCGCAGCGGCGGCGCTGCCATCCGCCGTGAGAACCGGCTTGATCGCCTCACCCGCGTAGACCGCGACGGTGGCAGCGATGGGTCCAGCCAGCCGGCCAATGCCGTCCGTCGCCGCGCGGCGGGCCCGGGTGCCGGCAAGGCCTGGGCCGTGGGCGATCGCCTGCTCCACTCCTCCTTCGGCGAAGGGTTCGTGACCCATCTGTTTGGCAGTGGCGAGAAGATCTCGATCGCCGTCAAGTTCGAGGGGATGGGGCCGAAGATCCTTGACCCGCGCCTAGCACCGATCGAGCTGATCTGAGCAGGCCCCTCTGCTGTTATGGCAGCGTCAGGCCAGGCCTGTCAGCAGTTGCTCCACCTCTTGGGCTGTGTTTGCCCAGTTGAAGCAGG
This sequence comes from uncultured Synechococcaceae cyanobacterium, assembly GCA_903934375.1. Lineage (GTDB taxonomy): Bacteria > Cyanobacteriota > Cyanobacteriia > PCC-6307 > Cyanobiaceae > Vulcanococcus. The sequence continues at coordinate 16,704 of CAIZNP010000173.1, read as the reverse complement.
CGGCGCGGATTGGTCCCTCGCGGCGCGCCGTGGTGGTCAGCGATCGATCGACAACGACCGCCGCCATCGCCGCGCTGACTTCCGCCACGCTGCGGGGATTGACCAGCTGAGCCACGCTGCCCACCACCTCTGGTAGAGCCCCGCTGCTGCTTGCGATTACTGGGGTGCCGCAGGCCATCGCCTCCAGTGCCGGCAGCCCAAAGCCTTCCCAGAGGCTGGCAATCACAAGGGCCTGGCAGCGGTTGAGCAGCTCCAGGCGTTCGGCGTCGCTCACCCAGCTGTGCCACGTACAGCGCTCGGCGACCCCCAGCTCCGCCGCGAGCCGTTGCAGCCTGGGCGTGTAGCGGCGGTCCGGTGGACCTACCAGCCGCAGCTGCAGATTGCGATCCGGTAAAGCCGCCAGGGCACGCAGCACCCTCGCCAGGTTTTTGTGGGGGTCGTGGCGGCCAAGCACCAGGAAGAACGGCTCCCTTTCCAGATCCATTGGATGCAGATCCCGCGGGTTGAAGCCCAGACGGATCGGCACCAGCTTGCGCAGTGGCACCCTCAGCCGCTGATGCACCTCCCGGGCCGTGGCCTCGGAGTTGCACAGCACCCGCTCCGCCTGATGCAGCACCAGCGGTACGTAGCTGAGGTGGTAGGCCAGCAGGGGTGTGGGCTGGGGGTGGCGCAGGGGCAGCAGGTCGTGCGCCAGCACCACGGAACGCACCCCGCGCAGCAGCGGGGCTTCCGGCAGCGGTGAGAGCAGCAGGTCGGCACCGTTGCGGCGCATCAACGCGGGAAGGTCTTTCTGCAGCCAGCGAAGTCGTCTCAGGTGGCCCCGCTGGCCGTGCTCCGGAGCCATCCTGGCCGGAATCGGGATCGAGCCGGGCCGGCTGCCACCCAGGGGATCCAGCAGGCGTACCTGCGTGGGGTTGAGCGCGGCCGCTAAATCCCGGGCCACGACGCCCAGGCCGGTGGGGTGCTCGCCCAGGTAGCTGCCGTTGAACAGGGTGAGGCTCATGGCTCAGGCCTTGGGGCGGGGGGCATGCTGGGGCGAGCCGATGACGGGAGGACCTCGATGGTGGGCCTGGCGTTGCAGGACCTGCCGATCCCGGCGTTCATCCGGGAGCCGCTGCGCCGGGCCAGCGAGGGCCTGCGCGTGGCGCTGGTGGGCGGCGCCGTGCGTGATCTCATGCTGCACCACGTGCATCGTGATCCGCTCAGCGGCCTGCCTGATCTGGATCTGCTGGTGGAGCCGCCCGGCGCCCTGGTGCTGGCGGAACGCCTGGGGACTGTGCTGGCGGCCGCTGGACGGCCGCTGGCCTTCTGCCGGCCACATCCGGCCTACGGCACGGTGGAGCTGGGCTGCGGCGAACTGCTGCTGGATCTGGCCACCGCCCGTCTCGAGCACTACCCCGAGCCCGGCGGCAACCCGCAGGTGCTGCCGGGCACGCTCGACACCGACCTGGCCAGGCGCGATCTGAGCGTCAACGCCATGGCCCTGCTGCTGGAGGGTGAGCAGGTGCGCCTGATCGATCCCCATGGCGGCCTGGCCGATCTGCAGCGGCGGCAGCTGCGCTTTCTGCACCCCGGCAGCCTGCGCGACGATCCCTCGCGGGTGATCCGGGCCGCTCGTTACGGCGCCCGCCTGGGCTTCGAGCTCGAGGCCGGCAGTGCGGCCCAGCTGCGCAGCACCCTGGCGGCCTGGCCATGGCCGCGGCTGTCGGCCCCGGCCCTGGGCACGCGCCTGCGCATGGAGCTGGAGCTGTTGCTGGAGCGTGAGCCCTGGCCCGCGGCCCTGCGGCTGCTGCAGGCATGGGGTGCGCTGCCGCTGCTGGATGCCGAGCTGCAGCGCGATCCGGCCCTGATCCGCCGCATCCGCTGGGGGCAGCGGCTGGGGTTGACCCGGCTCACGGCTCTGGTGGCGGGTGCCGCCGATCCTCTGGCCCTGTCTGAACGGCTGCAGCTGCCCCACCGAGAGCACCGTCTGCTGGAGCAGGCGCTGCGGCTGCAGGAGCGGCTGCAGGAGCTCGCTACCGGTCCGGCTCCCGATCTGGGTTCGGAACGGGCTCCGGGGGATGCACCCGGCTGGGCCGCGCTGCTGGAGGAGCACGGCTGGAGTGCCGAGGCGGTGGCTCTTCGCCTCGCCTGCGGCCAAGGCCCACGCCGGCCGTTGCTGCGCTGGTGGGCGCGCTGGCGCCATGTGCAGCCGGCCTGCAACGCCCAGCAGCTGCTGGCGGCGGGCATGCACCCTGGCCCGGCCCTCGGCCAGCGCCTGCGGGAGTTGCGCGCCGAGCGCCTGCGGGGTGAGCGCGTTTAGCTGGCGTACCCGTTGGGGTTTGCCTGCTGCCAGGCCCAGCCATCGCGGCACATCTCCGCCAGCCCCCTGGTTGTGCGCCAACCCAGCCGTTCGGCGGCCAGGGAGGGATCAGCCACGGTCTCGGCGGCATCGCCGGCGCGACGCTCCACAACGTCATGGGGGATGGCTCGGCCGCTGGCCTCCTGGAAGGCAGCAATCACCTCCAGCACGGAATGGCCACGGCCGCTGCCCAGGTTGAGGGTGAGCAGCTGGTCGCCACCGCTCAGCAGCACCTGCAGGGCTGCCAGGTGGCCTTCTGCCAGGTCCATCACGTGGATGTAATCACGCACGCCGCTGCCATCGGGCGTGGGCCAGTCGCCGCCGTACACCCGCAGTCGCTCGCGGCGGCCCACGGCCACCTGGGTGATGAAGGGGAACAGGTTGTTGGGAATCCCGCTCGGGTCTTCGCCGATGCGGCCACTGGGGTGAGCGCCCACGGGGTTGAAGTAGCGCAGGCTGGCGATGCGCCAGCCTGCTTCGCTGGCCGCGACGTCCTGCAGCATCCGTTCCACGGCTGCCTTGGTGTGGCCGTAGGGATTGATCGGCTGGATGGGGGCGCTTTCAGGGATCGGCACCGTGTCCGGGTAGCCGTAGAGGGTGGCGCTGCTGCTGAACACCAGGCTGCGGCAGTCGTGGGCGGCCATGGCCGCCAGCAGGCAGCGGCTGCCGGCCACATTCACATCCCAGTAGCGCAGCGGCTCGGCCACGGATTCACCCACCGCCTTGAGGCCGGCGAAATGCACCACCGCCTCGACCGGCGCCGTAGCGAAGGCCCGCTCCAGATCCGCGGGGCAGCGGATGTCGCCTTCCACCACTTGCAGCCGCGCGGCGGCATTTGCTCCGACCAGCTCGGCCACCCGCCGCAGGCTCTCCTGAGAACTATTGGCGAAGTTGTCCAGCACCACCAGGCTGTGGCCAGCCTCCAGCAGCACCAGGCAGGTGTGGCTGCCGATGAAGCCAGCGCCGCCGGTGATCAGCAGATGGGCCACGTGTGATGCTTGGAGGAGTTTCAAGGCTATGTGGCTTTCGCTCCTGATCAGCGACTCGGCAAACCATGCCAAGGTTGCTCATCCGCAACGCCGACCCTGCTGCGCCTGCGGCCTAATTCCAGCACGGTGGCCATGGTCTCTCGTTCTCACTCCGCCGTGGTCAGGCTTGTCGGGTACGGAGGCAATCGGAGCAATCGCTCCTAGCGGATCAAGCCGAGGCCCTGAGTGCCTGCTTAGAGGATTGTCGGCAACAGATTGACTGCGATGGCTTGGCTCTGGCTCCATGATTCGGGACACACAAGAACGGCCTGTGCCGCCTGTTCTGTTGCTGGCCTGGCGCCGCCCGGATACCACTGCCGAGGTGCTGGCGGCCCTGCGTCAGGTACGCCCGCCATGCCTTTTCATTGCCTGTGACGGCCCTCGCCCCGGCGTCATCGGCGAAGCCGATGCCTGTCGTCACACCCAGGAGCTGATTGCAGCGGCGATCGACTGGCCCTGTCAGCAGAGCTGGTTGATCAGGCCGGCCAACCTTGGCTGCCGGCGCGGTGTGGCCGAGGCGATCAGCTGGTTTTTCACTCAGGTGGAAGAGGGCATCGTCCTTGAAGATGACATCGTCGTCTCCCCAAGCTTCTTCCCCTTCTGTGCCGAGCTGCTGGAGCGTTATCGCAATGACCGGCGGGTGGGAGTGATCGGAGGCAGCAACTTTCAGCGCATCCCCCCAAGGGATGGCTCCAGTTATTACTTTTCTCTTTACAATCACTGCTGGGGCTGGGCTAGCTGGCGGCGAGCCTGGTCCGCTTACGACGCAGAGTTGGAAGGCTGGATCCCATTCCGTGATCAGGGCTGGTTGGAGGATCTTGGTGGCCGACGGTTTGCGCGCTACTGGAGCCGCTGTTTCGATCGGGTTCACCAGGGTGAATGCGATACATGGGATTACATCTGGACCTACAGCTGCTGGCGCGAGGGCCTGCTGACCTGTCTGCCGGCAGTCAACCTGGTCAGGAACATCGGTTTCGGACACCCTCTTGCCGTCCATACCGTCAGCGGAACCAGCAGCCTTGGCGCGCTGGGGCAGTTGGATCGACCTCTGTGCCATCCCTCTCAGGTTCTGGCGGATAGACGCGCCGACCTTTACACCTTCCGGAACCATTTCCAGCCGCCGTTGATGCGCCGGATGATGGGGCGCCTCCGGCGGCTGCTGGCTTCGCCTCAGACAAGCGTTCGGTAGAACCTGCGGTAGTCCGCCAGCATCCGATCCAGGCCGAAATAGTGATGCAAGTGGTCTAAGGCAGGGCCCGCCATCCGTTCGCTTGGCCTGGGTGGCGAAGCCAACAGAGCCTGTCGCCAGGCATCCGGATCGTGGGGGTCGAGCAGAACGGCGAAGGTTTCACCAATCTCTCTGTGCACCGGTATATCCGACGCCAGCACGGGCGCATTGCAGGCAAGGGCCTCAATCAGAGGCAGTGAGAACCCTTCGGCGAAACTGGGAATCAGCACGGCTCGGCAGTGGCGGTAGAGCCAGGCCAGCTGATGGTCATCCGGGTGGACCACATGCACCCGATTCTCCAGGCCCGATAGTCGCAGTTGCCGGCGCTCCTCGCTGTGGAGTGGCCCGCCACCCACCAGCACCAGGGCCTGGGGCAGAGAGCTGAGGGCCTGCAGCAGTGCCCCTGTGTTCTTGTATCCACCGCGGCGGCCGACCAGCAGGTGGAAGGGCTGGCCGGGATGGCGGCATGGGCGTGGCGTTATCCCCAGGAAGCTCGTGCCGTGATGGATCACGCGGATCCGCCCCGCCAGATCAGGTGCGAAGCCGATGAGATCGGCAGCGCTGCTGCCACTGACACTGACAATCGCGTCGCTGGCCGCCAGCCAGGCGTGCTTGTGCAGTCGTCGTCCCCCGCGACCGAGGGGAGCCAGCTCCGGCAGACGCTCTGGTGTCATGTCGTGAAGGGTGCTGACCAGTGGACCGGATCGCCCCTGGGGCGGTTCGCCTAGGTAGTAGGTGGCGTGAAGCACTGCAGGCCGGCTCGCTTGCCAGGACGCGGGCGGCAGCGTGGCGCCGTCATCGACACCCAGGCGGCGCAGCAACTGGAAGACCTCGATCGGCAGGCGGATCAATCCCCGAGCCTGCAGATGAGCGTTGCCGTGGCAGTGAAAGGGGAGGTTCACCGTCAGCCCTGGGGCCGCCAGGCCGGCGATCAGATCGGCGAAGCAGCGGCTGATGCCTCCCCGTGACTGGAGGCGGAAGATCTGTGGATCGAAACGGATCTCCACGTTTCAAGGCTCACCGTGGCGCCGCATGGGTCGGCTGGATGCAACCGGTCGCAGCAGCTGGGGTAGAGCTCGTGGCCGATGCACCGGTTCGCTCACGAGGAATTTTGAATCGCAGCTACCTGTCACCGTACATACCCCCTGCCGGGACAACTCGGAGGCGCTGGCGGCACTTTGGATTCCATTCGTTGCCAGACCCTTCCCTGCTTGGATGGCCAGATCGACCAGTTGCCTCCCTCTGAGTCTGCGAGAGTGGACACTCGGCAGCTCCTACATCACGACCAGTCGCCGATATTCACAATCCGGTCACAACAGGAAAGAGTGGCGTCGCGATGGCTCACGAGAATCACGCCCAGGTCATCTCGCCATGCTCGAAGTCGGGAGAGAAGTTCAGCTTCCGCTGTGCTGTCGAGCGCTGCGGTGGCTTCATCGAGAACCAGCAAGTTGCCGCCATGGAACATGGCGCGGGCGATGGCTACCCGCTGCCGCTGGCCATCGCTCAGCCCTCTGCCGCCGTCTCCCACCTCGCGGTCGAGCCAATGCGAGACCCCGGTGATCTCCGCGATCTCAGTTAACCGGCGGCTGTCCTTCGATGGATGCTCAATGATGATGTTTGCCATGACACTGCCGGCAATCAGCGGGCTCCGGGCTGCCACGGTGGAGATGCTTCGCTGCCAGCCCCGAAGAAGATCTGGGTGGGCAAGAAGGTCTATGCCATCCACAAGCAGCTGTCCAGCTTGAGGCAATAGCAGACCCATGCTCACATCAAGGAGTGTGCTTTTGCCGCAACCCGAAGGCCCACAGACCCCTAGCCATTCTCCCCGTTGCAACACCAGGTCCACTCCGTCCAGCACGGGGCGTGAGGTGGTGTCGAAGGCGAAGCGGATGCCCTTGAGCTGAAGCTCTTGCTTCCATTCGAGGGGGGGCGTGGCGATGGTGGGCGTTACCGGTTCGGGCAGCTCCAGCAGAAGCAGCAGGTTCTCGATCAGCGCCTGACCACCAGCCAGACTGGACCAGGCTCTCCAAAGTTGCTGGCTAAGGGGGAGAAGACGCTGGGCGGCGAAGGCAAGCAGACCGAGGGTCGCCACCACATCCCCCGATGACCGACCGCTGTCCTGCAGCACAAGGCCGAAGATCAGGATCACAATCAATCCGAGCGGTTCCAGCAGGTAGCGCGGCAGGCCCGTGAGGGTTTCGTTCACCGCTTCACGGTGGCGCATGGCGTTGTCGAGCCTTGTGAACCGATCAATGGCGAGCGGCTGCCAACCGCGCAGGATCAGCTCCCTGATGCCGCCGAGGCATTCCTGCAACAGTTCAATCTGCTCGCGTTGAGCGTTCACCACTCTTCGGCCGTTGACATGCAGCCGCTTCTGAAGCAGCCGCCAGAGCAGGGCGTAGGTCGGAACCACCATCAGCAGCACCGTCAGTACGAACGGCCAGGCGATCGTCAGAAGGATCGCGAGCAGACCGGTGAGCAGGACAGAAGCTCCGAGCAGTTGCAGGCTCTGCATGAGCACCTGTTGCACCATCTGGCGCATCAGAGGGGCCAGGGTGGTAACGAGGGAGGCACTGCGGGATCGCAGATGCCACGCATAGGGCTGCCCCAGAAGCAGTGCGAAGGCGCGCGAACTGAAGTCGCTGCCGACTGCAGCAGCCAGGCGCGTATTGCACCACAGGCTGCTCAGTCGCACAGCAGCTCCACCTGTCAGCAACAGAGCGAACAGCAGGGCGATCCAGGAACCACCACGGCTGGGCTGGCCGAGGAGCAGGCCCATCAGCGGCAGTACCGCCGCCAGCGACACCATTTCGAACAGCCCGCCGAGGAGCATGAGTGCGATCGCGATCACCAGCTGCCGCCGCCGCCGTGGTCTGAGCTGGGCCCAGAGACGTGCCAGCAGCGTGATGGAAGAGGCCCCCCGTGGCCGCGCTGAGCGGTCGATCAGGTCTGCGTTGTTGGTCTGCGCCAGCAAAGACTGCGACAATGCGTCCATGGATCGGGTGGTCGTGCTCACTCTGGATGACGCTCGCGATCGTCAGGTGTGGTTGTTCAGCTGGGGCGAGGCCAATGGCGCGCGGCGCGGTTCGTTCGTCTTCGGAGTGGATCTGCACCATGGATCCTTGGCCTGCCGGGTGCCAGCCGAGCAGCGCCAGCCCGCATGCGCCGGGGCGACGGATCATTTCGCAGCATCCTGATCTGTGAGATTTGCTGTTCATCAACACTTCGGTCGTTTCTTTTGGGGCGATAGGCCTCGAACGACCAAGCAGCGCGGCCTCGATCAAATCCTCCTAGGCAAATACCCATGCCCGTGATATCTATGATGGACTGCCGACACAGCCCAAAGCCTTGAAAAGCGTCTGTCGGGAATACCCCATGGTCGGGTTTGTTGGGCCGCTTGGATGGTTTGGTATTGCCTATCTGATTGTCCAGTACTGTCTTCACTCTCTCCAGCTGCTTATCAGTGGGGAATACTTGTTAGAAGCCTCCTTTGAATCATGACCCTGAACAGAGACCTCTGCATTGAGCCCCTGCGCGAGTTGGAGATGCTCTCCCCCTGGTTCGATGCCAGCTCACCGATGCAGGCCAAGCAAGCGCCCATCACCACGGCCCGACGGCTGCTCGTGCTGTTGGCGCCGCCCCGGTCGGGTTCTTTTCACCTTTGTCGGTTGCTGTGGCAGCTGGGATATGGCATGCCAACCGAGTATTTGAACCCCAACCCGCTCTATCGCGCCGCCCTTGGCCGCTGGGGACGGGTGGGCACAAGACCTTGGCTGGCAACATTGGTGGCGGAACGGTCGGCACGATCGGTGTTCAGCGGTACGCCGTTCTTCTCCCTCAAGCTGCAGGCACACCAGAGCCGGGGCTCATGCCATCGGGTCCTGCGCCGCAGGTTCCAAGCGCCTCAGGAAAGCCTGGGCCTGCGGCGGGAGGATCCGTTGGTGGTGCTGTTGCGTCGGCGGGATCGAGTGGCAGCGATCGCCTCGTTGCACTTCTCCCGCTGCACCGGCGCGTTCGATCAGGGTTTGTCTGTGACCCACCAGGGCTTGCCGATTTGCAGCCTCCTTGATCCCTGCGCTATCCAGCAGACGATCGAGCAGTACTACAGTCATCTTCGTTGGCTTGAAGAAGCCGCCCAACGGATCACCCCCTTACACCCGATTTGGATGGAGGATCTGATGGCAGATCAAAGTGCTGTGTTGCACAAATTGGTCTGGGCTCTTGAGCCCGAGGTGCAGCTGGTCGAGAATGACTCACGGCTAGGGGTGAGGATCCAGCCTGACCGCTCCATTTGGGCGGATCAACGGCGCGATTGGCTTCATCAGATTGCTGAACTTGTGCGGGAGTTGGAGGGCCGTTAATACACAATCCGCTCAGGGATTCTCAGCAGAGCAAGCAGCGCTTTTGGCCATGGAGCGGGGATCGATCGGGCCAAGGCGAGGGCGTGGCGGCCAAGCAAAGGGCTGCACCATCCCGCGAGGAGGGCGCGTCGGCGGATATCCAGGATCTCAGGAGTAAGGCGTTGCAGAAGATCTGCAGGTTCCTCCCCCATGGTTTCGCTGGCCGGCGGTAACCGGCCAGCGCGGCTCAGGGCCGCCATCGTGGTGTTGGCCTCCAGCTCGGCCCGGAGCCGCAGGGTGTGATGCAGTTGGCGCCAGGGGGGGGCGGGCTTGTGCTCCTGCTCCGGGGCCCCGAGGCGTTGGGCTGTCCCATGGGGCAGGTTGGAACTTCCTTGGCCGCGTAGGTAGCTGAAGGTGGTGCCGGGGTGAAAGAAGAGGCGTTCAAACAGATCAATGTCATCAAACCCCCAGCCCAGCAGCCAGGGGTTGAAGCCCCCCACAGCGCGCAAAACCTCCGCCTCAACGGAGAACAGTCCTAGGTCGTCGAGGTTGCCCTGGCTCGACAGGCCGCCAGGGATGTGTCGGATCTGCAGGTGGGCCGCCGCCGGATTGAAGTGGCGAAAAAATGGCTCCTCCAGCAACGCATCAGCATCGGCTTTGAGGATCCAGGGGTGGGCGGCCTTGCGGAAGCCCAGGTTGTAGGCGCGGCTGAGCCACCACTGCCGCTCCCCCTCCACCCGCAACACCCGTACACGTGGATCAGAGGGCAGATCAGAAGCATGGATCGGCGGCACCGACGACCAATCCACGATGAGGTGCTCGGCGTGGCTGCCAAACCGGCTGATCGCCGCTGCGGTGCGTTGCAGCTGAGCGCTGCGATTACGCGCTGCGGTGACGATTGAATAGGGGCAGGTGATGCGGGTGGCTTTTCTCGAGTTTGTAGACACTGATCCGGCGATCACGGAGATGAGTGTACAGGCTGGTATGTGCCCCTGTGTATAGCTGATTGCGCTGATGCAGTAGTTCGTTGCATGGCCCTTTCGCGGTTGTATCAGCCCTCGATTCAGAAGGTTGATCGCATTGGGGCTGTTGCGGGCTGACCAGCTCCCTGCTGTTGTCGTCGGGCTGCATGATCAACCATGGCTTCGCAGAAGTCTTCGGCAAGACGGTGGAGAAGAAGATCTCCACGATGTCGTTGTCCCACCAGCAGCTCTTGGCTGGCATGCTGCTGGTCAACTTGTGTTTCCGGAGGAGATTGAGTCGTTGCTCACGCTATAGACTCCCATGGTCCGTTGTTGCGTCCCCTGGAGTGGTGCAAGGTCTGGAGACTGTTATCTGATTGGAGACCAGTGATTATGTGGCTGCCGCAAGTGTAGCCGTGGGACGTTCTTGGACCTGATCACTGATTCTGTCTTGTTTGACTACCGACAGCTCAGAGAAGATGCGGCGGCAATCGCGCTGCCAATCGTCCTGCTATTCCAGCAGCGGCGCCCGCGCCACGCGGCTGGCCAATCGCAGCGTCATCGGGGAAGATACGGACGAGACGGGTGCGGCGTTTGATCTTCTTGTACAACCGCTCCAGCGGGTTGGTGCTCCAGATCTTGTGCCAGTCTCCGGAGGGAAGCTGCGGAATGCCAGGACATCTTCCCTGGCTTGTCAGATGATTGTGGCCGTATCCGGCAATTGTTCTGTGAGCGCAGGGATTTACTCCACTCGGTGGGATGCACCCGTCATGGGTGTGTGATGCATGTGCATCCACTGGCTTGGGTTGGCACCTGGCCCAAGTTGTCCCGCACATTCGCCCTCCCGCTGAAGGTCATGACAGGCGCGCCTCGCGTCCCTGCAGACTGGCCCTCAGCGATCGGCCCAGGGTGGAGAAACTGCAAAGCCTGCGCGGCATGGTGGATCTGCTGCCGGAGCAGATCGGCCTCTGGCAGCAGATCGAGGCCATGGCACGGCGCCAGTTCACCGCGGCGGCGATCCGCGAGATCCGCACCCCGTTGCTGGAGGCCACCGAGCTGTTCGCCCGCGGCATCGGTGAGGCCACCGATGTGGTGGGCAAGGAGATGTACACCTTCCTCGACCGTGGCGAGCGCAGCTGCACGCTCAGGCCGGAGGGAACGGCCTCGGTGGTGCGGGCAGCCATTCAGCACGGGCTGCTCAGCCAGGGCGCGCAACGGCTCTGGTACGCCGGGCCGATGTTCCGCTACGAGCGTCCCCAGGCGGGGCGGCTGCGCCAGTTTCACCAGATCGGCCTGGAGTTCCTCGGCTTCGCCGATCCCCGCAGCGATGTGGAGGCCATCGCCGTGGCCTGGGATCTGCTGGCGGCCCTGGGGCTGCAGCAGCTCAGCCTGGAGCTCAACTCCCTCGGCAGCGCGGAGGATCGGGCCCACTACCGCCAGGCCCTGGTGGCCTGGCTGAGTGAGCGCCGCGATCGGCTGGATCCCGACTCCCAAGACCGCCTGGAGCGCAATCCCCTGCGCATCCTCGATTCCAAGCATGCGGACACGCAGGCCCTGCTGGCCGATGCGCCCACCCTGGCGGACGCCCTGGCGCCGGAGAGCCGCGATCGCTTCGCGCGAGTGCAGGCCGGGCTTGAGGCGCTGGGGATCCCCTTCCAGCTCAACCCGCGCCTGGTGCGCGGCCTCGACTACTACAGCCACACCGCCTTCGAGATCACCTCCAGCCAGCTGGGCGCCCAGGCCACCGTGTGCGGTGGCGGCCGTTACGACGGCCTGGTGGAGCAGCTCGGGGGCGCGCCCACCCCGGCCATCGGCTGGGCCCTGGGCATGGAACGGCTGGTGCTGCTGCTGACCCAGGCCGCGGAAGCGCCTGCCGCTCCCGCGCCGGAGATCTATCTGGTGAGCCGCGGTGAACAGGCCGAGGCCCAGGCGCTGCTGCTGGCACGCCGGCTGCGGCAGGCCGGCGTGGCGGTGGAGCTGGACCTCACGGCGGCGGCCTTCGGCAAACAGCTGAAGCGGGCCGATCGCAGCGGCGCCGCCTGGGCGGTTCTGATCGGCGACAGTGAAGCGGAGCAGGCGGTGGTGATCCTCAAACCACTGCGGGGCGACCAGGGCGCCGGCGACGGCCGTGAGGAACGCCTGCCCCTGCAGGAGCTGCTGGCGCGATTCGCCTAGGTTGCTGGCACCGCAATGGCTGCCGGAGTGACCACCTCCGCCCCGACCATCCGCACGATCTGCTGCATCGGTGCCGGCTACGTCGGCGGGCCCACCATGGCCGTGATCGCCGATCGCTGTCCGCAGCTGCAGGTCACCGTGGTGGACATGAATCAGGCGCGGATCGCCGCCTGGAACGATGCCGATCTGAGCCGTCTGCCGGTGTATGAGCCCGGGCTCGACGCGGTGGTGGGGCGCTGCCGCGGTCGCAATCTCTTTTTCTCCACAGCCGTGGAGGCCGCCATCGCCGAGGCGGACCTGGTCTTCCTCTCGGTGAACACCCCAACCAAGACCAGGGGCCTGGGTGCCGGCCAGGCCAGCGACCTGCGCTGGATCGAGGCCTCCGCTCGCCAGGTGGCCGCCTGCGCCCAGGGCCACACGATCGTGGTGGAGAAGAGCACCCTGCCGGTGCGCACCGCCGAAACGGTGAAGGCCATCCTTGGCGCCGCCCAGGGTGGCAGCGCGGCTGACCATGGCAAGACTTTCGCGGTGCTCTCCAATCCGGAGTTCCTGGCGGAGGGCACAGCCATCACCGATCTGGAGCAGCCGGATCGGGTGCTGATCGGCGGAGAAGATCCGGCCGCGATCGAGGCGTTGGCTTCGATCTACAGCGGCTGGGTGCCGGCGGAGCGGATCCTGCGCACCAATCTCTGGAGCAGCGAGCTCAGCAAGCTCACAGCCAATTCCTTCCTGGCCCAGCGGATCAGCTCGATCAACAGCATCGCCGCCTTCTGCGAGGCCACCGGCGCCGATGTGCGGGAGGTGGCCCGCGCGATCGGCATGGACAGCCGGATCGGCCCGAAGTTTCTGCAGGCCGGGCCTGGATTCGGCGGCAGCTGTTTTCAGAAGGACATCCTCAGCCTCGTGTATCTCTCCGGCCATTACGGCCTGCATGAGGTGGCGGCCTATTGGCAGAGCGTGGTGGAGCTGAACAGCTGGCAGCAGCACCGCATCGCCCGGCTGGTGGTGAACCGGCTGTTCGGCACCGTGACAGGCAAGCGCATCGCCGTGCTCGGGTTCGCCTTCAAGGCCGATACCAATGACACGCGTGAGGCGCCGGCGATCCGCATCGCCACCGATCTGCTGGAGGAGGGTGCGCAGCTGGCGATCTATGACCCGAAGGTGAGTGCTGCCCAGATGGCGAGCGATCTGGGCCGGCAGCCGGCGGCCTCGCGGCAGGAGCAGGTGGCGGATCTGAGTGGCGATGGCAGCTGGCTGGCTTGCACCTCGGTGGCTGAGGCGGTGGGCGGCGCCGATGCCGCCCTGATCCTCACGGAGTGGCAGGAGTTCCGCCAGCTGCCCTGGCTGGAGCTGGCGGCGCAGATGCGGCAGCCGGCCTGGCTGTTCGATGCCCGGGCGATCGCCGATGCCGAAGCGGTGCGCCGCGCTGGCCTGCGCCTCTGGCGCGTGGGCGACGGCCAGCAAGGCTGAAGCCACGAGGAGACCCACGCCATGCCCGCATCCAACACCCGCAACCTGATCACCGGTGGTGCCGGCTTCCTCGGGTCCCACCTGGTGGACCGGTTGATGCAGGCCGGCGAGGAGGTGCTCTGCCTCGATAACTACTTCACCGGCTGCAAGGCCAACATCAGCCAGTGGATCGGCCATCCCCGCTTTGAGCTGATCCGCCACGACGTGACCGATCCGATCCGCCTGGAGGTGGATCGCATCTGGCATCTGGCCTGCCCGGCTTCGCCGGTGCACTACCAGCACAATCCGATCAAGACAGCGAAAACCAGCTTTCTGGGCACCTACAACATGCTCGGCCTGGCGCGGCGGGTGGGGGCGCGTCTGCTGCTGGCCAGCACCAGTGAGGTGTATGGCGATCCGGAGGTGCATCCGCAGCCGGAGAGCTACCGCGGCTGCGTGAACACGATCGGCATCCGTAGCTGCTACGACGAGGGCAAGCGCATCGCCGAAACGCTGTGCTTCGACTATCAGCGCATGCACGGTGTGCAGATCCGCGTGATGCGCATCTTCAACACCTACGGCCCACGCATGCTGCCGGATGACGGCCGGGTGGTGAGCAACTTCATCGTGCAGGCGCTCAGGAGTGAGCCGCTGACGCTCTATGGCGATGGCAGCCAGACGCGCAGTTTCTGCTACGTCGATGATCTGATCGAGGGCATGATCCGCCTGATGAACGGCGATCACGCCGGGCCGATCAACATCGGCAACCCCGGCGAGTTCACGATCCGCCAGCTGGCCGAGCTGGTGCGCAGCAAGATCAACCCGAATCTGCCGCTGATCGAGAAGCCTCTGCCGGCGGATGATCCGCTGCAGCGTCAGCCGGTGATTGAGCTGGCGCAGCGGCAGCTGGGCTGGCAGCCCACGGTGCCGCTGGAGCAGGGGCTTGATGCCACCATCGCCGATTTCCGTCGGCGGCTGCTCGATCCCTGATGCTGAGCCCGCCCAGTCCGCGCCCGATCCTGGTGACCGGCGCCGCCGGCTTCATCGGCGCCGAGGTGGTCCTGCGGCTGCTGAGCCGCGGCGAGCGGGTGATCGGCGTCGACAACCTCAACGCCTATTACGACCCCGCCCTCAAGCGGGCGCGGCTGGCGCGCATCGCCGAGTGCCCGCAGGCGGCCCAGGGCTGGCGGTTTGAGCCTCTGAACGTGGCCAACGGCGCAGACCTGCTGGCCCTGTTCGCGGCCGAGCGCCCCCGGGCGGTGGTGCACCTGGCGGCCCAGGCGGGTGTGCGCCACTCGCTGGACAATCCGTCGGCCTACATCCAGAGCAACCTGGTGGGCTTCGGCCACATCCTCGAGGGCTGCCGCCACCACGGTGTGGAGCACCTGGTGTATGCCTCCAGCAGCTCGGTGTATGGCGGCAACCGCCAGATGCCGTTCAGCGAGCAGCACGCCGTGAACCACCCGGTGAGCCTCTACGCCGCCAGCAAGAAGGCCAATGAGCTGATGGCGCACACCTACAGCCATCTCTATGGGCTGCCGGCCACGGGGCTGCGCTTCTTCACGGTGTATGGCCCCTGGGGCCGGCCGGATATGGCGCCGATGCTGTTCGCCCGGGCGATCCTGTTGGGCGAGCCGATCCGCGTGTTCAACCACGGCCAGATGCAACGGGATTTCACCTACATCGACGACATCGTGGAAGGGGTGATCCGCTGCCTCGACAAGCCCGCCACCGCGAACCCTGGCTTCGATCCGCTGCAGCCTGATCCGGCCACGGCGGCGGCTCCGCATCGGCTGTTCAACATCGGCAACGCCCGGCCCACGGAGCTGCTGCGCTTCATCACCGTGCTGGAGGAGGCCCTGGGTCGCGCGGCGATCAAGGACTTCCACCCCCTGCAGCCCGGTGATGTGCTGGCCACGGCGGCCGATACCGCGGCCCTGGAAGCCTGGGTGGGCTTCCGCCCCGATACCCCCCTGGAACTGGGGCTGGAGCGCTTCGCCGCCTGGCTGCGGCAGCATCCCCAGCTGGCCCGGATGGCTGCGTGAATCCCACCCTTCGCTGGCTCTGGTTCGGACAGCTGATCTCCAACCTCGGCACCCAGTCCAGCCTCTATGGCATCGGTCTGTGGTCGTTCGAGCAGCGGGGGGAGTTGCTCCGGTTTGCTGCTGTGGCCTTTGTGGTTCAGCTCGCCAAGGTGCTGGTGCTGCCGTTGCTGGGTCGGCAGCTGGGCCGCTGGCCGCCGCGACGGCTGATGTTGATCGCCAACGGCATCGGCGCCACCTGCACGATCGTTCTGGCGGCACAGTTGCTGCTGGTGGGGCACCCCCAACCGCTGCTGGTGCTGCCGCTGCTGGCGCTGGCGGCCATGGCCGAGGCGGCGCTGGTGCTGGCCTTCGCCAGCCTGATCCCTGTGCTGGAGAGAGATCCGCAGAGGCTGGCCCGTGCCAATGGCCTGTTCGTGAGCAGCGACGGCCTGGTGCTGAGCATGGCCCCCTTCCTCGGCAGCGCTCTGGTGGCGGGCTTCGGGTTACCGGGTGTGCTGCTGCTCGATGGCGTCAGCTTTGCCGTGGCAACGGTGTGCGTGCTGGCGGCGCACTGGCCAGCTGCGCTGCACAGGCCTGGAGCTGGCGCCACAACGCCGGGCGATCAGGCGTTGGCTGTGCCGCCCGGCGGGCTGCGCCTGCGCTGGTTGTGGCGCCATGCGGCTGCCCGGCAGGTGTTGGTGCTGGGCACGGCGATGGCCTTCGTGTATGCCTCCATCGATGTGCTCTTCCCGGCCTGGTTGATTGCCGGGCCCGGCCGTGATCGCCTGCTGCCCGGCCTGCTGCTGGGTGCCCTGGGCTATGGGCTCGGCCTGCTGCTCTGGGGGCGTTGGGGCTGGCGCCGGCCGGCTGCGGTGCTGGCGATCAGCCTGGTGCTGCAGAGCCTCATCCTGATGGGGGCTGGCCTGCTGGTGTTTGAGAACTGGCTGGTGGCGTGGTTCGCGGGGCTGCTGGTGTTCAGCCTTGCCCTGCCCCTGGCGCTCTCGGCGCTGCAGACGCGCTGGCAGCAGCTGGTTGCGCCCGACCAGTTGCTGCAGGTCCTGGCCCAGCGTTATCGGCTGGAGTGGGCGGCCCGGCTGCTGGCGTTCGTCTGCAGCGCCGTTCTGGCCGATGCCGTGCTGGCGCCGCTGCTGGCCTGG
>CAIZNP010000172.1 GCA_903934375.1 uncultured Synechococcaceae cyanobacterium | reverse complement strand
GGTGAGCGGCACCTCCGCCACCCGTAACCGGCCACGGCTGACCGCCAGCAGCTCGTAGAGGAACTTGAACCCGTTCACATCCACCGTCCGCAGCAACGGCAGCAGCGGCTCGAGGCGCAAGGCAAAGAAGCCGCTCATCAGATCGGTGAGCTGGCTGTAGGAGCTCGGCAGGCTGAAGCGGGCGGCCGCATTGGCCCAGTTGGAGCCACGCTCCCGGCGGCCACTGAGGCCAAGAATCTCCGCCTCGGCGTGGAAGCGGCTGCCCACCACCAGATCCAGCTCCCCTTGCTGCAGGGTCTGGACGGCCCGCAGCACGGCAGAAGGTTCATGCTGGCCGTCGCTGTCCATCACGAGGGCCAGATCACCGGTGGCATCAAGCAGACCCTCCTTGATGGCACTGGCTAGGCCGGAGCGCCCCACACGCCGGATCAGCCGCAGGCAGGCGTGGTGCTGCGCCAGCTGGCGCACCAGCTCGGCGGTGCCATCGGCGGAATCGTCGTCCACCACCAGGATTTCCAGGCTGACGTGCTGCTGCAGCGGCAGCAGCTGAGCCAGCAGCGGCTCGATGTTGGCCCGCTCGTTGTAGGTGGGCAGAACGATCGAGAGCCGCATCGGCGGAGCAGGCACAAACAAAATCCGGCGAGTACAACCCGCCGGATCGGAGAACCGTAGGACCGGCCGGCCCCGCGGATTGCGTCAGGCGCCGGCTCGGCGCCGGCTGATTACTTGATGCTGATCAGTTGATACTAATTACTTGATGTATTCCTTGAGCACGCCATTGCGGTTGGGGTGGCGCAGCTTGCGCAGAGCCTTGGCCTCGATCTGGCGAATGCGCTCGCGGGTCACATCAAAGATCTGACCGATCTCCTCCAGGGTCTTCATGCGGCCATCGTCCAGGCCGTAGCGCAGACGCAGAACATCACGCTCGCGAGGGCTGAGGGTAGCCAGCACACCCTCGAGGTCTTCGCGCAGCAGGTTCTTGGCCACGTCCTGCTCGGGGTTCTCGATGTCGGCCTCGATGAAGTCGCCGAGACGGGAATCCTCCTCCTTGCCGATCGGGGTTTCCAGGGAGATCGGCAGCTGGGCACTCTTGGCGATGAAGCGCAGCTTCTCGATGGTCATTTCCATCGATTCGGCGATCTCCTCCTCGGTGGGCTTACGGCCGAACTCCTGGGAGAGCACCTTGGTGGTCTTCTTGATGCGCGAGATCGTTTCGTAGAGGTGAACCGGCAGTCGGATGGTGCGGCTCTGATCGGCGATGGCGCGGGTGATCGCCTGGCGGATCCACCAGGTGGCGTAGGTGGAGAATTTGTAGCCCTTCTCGTGATCGAACTTCTCAGCTGCACGGATCAGGCCGAGGGAACCCTCCTGGATCAGGTCCTGGAAGCTCAGGCCCCGGTTCATGTACTTCTTGGCGATCGACACCACCAGCCGCAGGTTCGACTGAACCATCTTTTCCTTGGCCCGACGGCCGAGCATCAGGCGGCGACGGAACTTGATCAGCGGCATGTCCACCAGCACCGCCCACTCCTTGGTGTCGGGATAGTGGCCGTGATCCGCCTCGAACTGAGCGGCCAGCTCCTCGAGCTGCAGCAGATCAGCGATCTTGCGGGCCAGTTCGATCTCCTCATCCGGGCGGAGCAGGCGAATGCGGCCGATCTCCTGCAGATAGACGCGGATCGAGTCTTCGGTGTAGACACCCTTGGGGCCCACCTTGATGCTGGCCAGGGCCTTGGCTGCCTTGGCATCCTTCTCGGCCTTGGCCTCGGCTGCTCCATCGCCGTCCTCAGCGTTCCCGGCGGCAGCGAGCAGCTGATCGGCCGCAGCATCGAGATCCGCAGGCGCCTGCGCTGTGGCCTTCTTGGCGGATGCGGTTCTGGAACCCTTCGCCGGACTGGATGTTGCAGTCGCTGCCTTGGCGGCTGCTGTCTTGGCGGCGCCGGCCTTGGTCTTGCTGGCCTTGGTGGGACTCACCTTGTTGGCGGCACTGGCGGCATCGGCGACGCCCGCGGCCTCGCCACCCTCAAGAGAGACAGCGTCGGGCACGGCCGCCTTGGCCTTGCTGCGGCTCGCTCTCGGTTTGGCGACCTTGATGGTTTCACCCGCGGCATTGGCCACCATCAGGATCTCAGGGCTCGCTTTCTTGGTCTTGGCGGCGGCGGCAGGGCTCATCGGGAAAGGGATCGAGGTGAAGAGGGCAGTGGGCGGGAACGGGACGACGGGGTGTCGGTGACTGCTGAGTTGGTGCTGAGTTGAAACTGAATGGCTACTGGGTCTGCCAGAGGAGGGAGTCGGGGGGCGGGAACGGCTTGCCTTGGTGGATGGGACCAGCCACAGATGCGCGATCCGCAGGACCGTGACTCCTCCGGAGAAATGGACAGAGAACCGGAACGCCAAGGCGAGCAGCTGGCAGAGGCCGCAGCAGTGCTGAAATCAGCATTCGCTGTGGAGGCCCGTGATCAACTGGCTGGCGGCGGGGAGGATGAACGGGAGCGAGCGAGGCAACGCTGTCTCCGCGAGGGTGGCATCCGTCGCCGGCTCAGCAAGGCCGGAGGCGAGGGGACAGGACGGTGAAGCAGAACAAACAGGGACCGGGTTGGGCAAAGGCCCGGGCAACGCTGTCAGGGGTGGTCGCAGATCGGGGGCTCAGGTGGACCTGGCCTGCCTCGGGATCTTCCCTCTGGACGAAACCTTGCCGGGTTCCGACTACAGCCCTGTGGACTGCTCAACAGGCTCATCTTAAGAAACACCTGTGAGCTTTGCAAGACTGACGCCGGCCGAATCCAGCGGCACCCCCTCCCCCTGGCTGCAGGTGTGGCTGGAGGCGGGCCGCGAAGGGCAGGTGTTCACCTACGCCAATCCCGAGCAGCTGCCGCTGGGCTGCGGGGATCTGGTCCGACTGCGACTGAGGGGTCGCCGCCACGTGGGCCTGGTGGTGGAGCTGCTGCAGACCCTGCCAGCAGAGCTGGAAGGCCGCACCGTGCAGCCGATCGAGTCGGTGCACCAGAGCGCCGCGGTGGATCCCAACTGGCAAGAGCTGATCGCCAGGGTGGCCGATGGCTGTCACACCAGCCGCTTCCGCACCCTCAAGGCCGCCCTGCCGCCGGGCTGGCTGGGCCAGAGCCCCGGTCGCAGTGCGGCGAGCCCACGCCAGAGGCTCTGGCTGCGCCTGCCCGAGAGCCCGGAAACCGTCCAGCCGGCGGATCTGAGCGACCGTCAGAGCGTGCTGCTGGCCCTGCTGGCGCAGCGCGGCGGCCAGGCCTGGCAGAGCGATCTGCTGCAGGCCGCCGGAGTGAGCCGGGCCGTGGCGGACGCTCTCGAGCGGCGTGGGCTGCTGGAACGGGAGATGCGCCGGGAGCCGAGCGACCAGGGCAGCGGCCGGGCCGGCTCAGTCGGCCATGGGCCACTGGAGACACCGCGCCAGCTCACAGCCGATCAGGCTGTGGCCCTGGCGGCGATTGAGAGCGCGGCGCCGGGGTCCGAGCTGCTGCTCTGGGGTGTCACCGGCGCCGGCAAGACCGAGGTTTACCTGCAAGCGGCGGCCGCCTGCCTGCAGCAGCGGCGTTCGGCTCTGCTGCTGACGCCGGAGATCGGCCTGATCCCGCAGCTGCTGGATCGCTGCCGCGCCCGCTTTGGTGGCCAGGTGGCCGAGTATCACTCCGGATGCAGCGACAGCCAGCGCATCGCCACCTGGCGGCGGGCGCTGGCGGCCGCCGAGCCGGAGGCGGCACCGCTGCTGGTGGTGGGCACCCGCTCAGCCGTGTTTCTGCCGCTGCCAAGGCTCGGCCTGGTGGTGCTCGATGAGGAGCACGACCGCTCCTACAAGCAGGAGAGTCCGATGCCCTGCTATCACGCCCGCGATGTGGCCCGCCTGCGAGCACAGCAGAGCGGTGCGCGCCTGGTGCTGGGCAGTGCCACGCCCAGCCTTGAAAGCTGGCTGGCCTGCCAGGGGCAAGCCCCGAGCTGCCAGCTGCTGCAACTGCCGCACCGCATCGGCGCGCGTCCTCTGCCGCCGGTGCATCTGGTCGACATGCGCCAGGAACTGGCGGAGGGCCATCGCCGGCTGATCAGCCGGCCACTGATGGAGCGGCTGGATGCTCTGCGGGAGAACGGCGGACAGGCGGTGGTGCTGGTGCCGCGGCGCGGATACAGCAGTTTTCTGAGCTGCCGCAGCTGCGGCGAGGTGGTGCAGTGCCCCCACTGCGATGTGGCGATGACCGTGCACCGCCAGAAGGAGCGCTCCTGGCTGCGCTGCCACTGGTGCGACCACCGGGCCGAGCTGAGCGACCGCTGCGGCCAGTGCGGCTCCACCGCCTTCAAACCCTTCGGCGCCGGCACGCAGCGGGTGCTGGAGCACCTGGAACAGGAGCTGGAGGGGCTGCGGTTGCTGCGCTTCGACCGCGACACCACCCGTGGCCGCGACGGACACCGGCTGCTGCTGGAGCGCTTCGCCGCCGGCGAGGCGGATGTGTTGGTGGGCACGCAGATGCTGGCCAAAGGGATGGACCTGCCCCGGGTCACCCTGGCAGCGGTGCTGGCGGCCGACGGGCTGCTGCACCGGCCGGACCTGCGGGCTGGCGAGGAGTGCCTGCAGCTGCTGCTGCAGCTGGCGGGCCGGGCCGGCCGGGGCGATCGGCCAGGTGAGGTGCTGGTGCAGACCTACAGCCCTGAGCACCCGGTGATCCGCCATCTGGTGGACGGCCGCTACGGCGCCTTCCTGGCAGAGGAGCTGGCCCTGCGGCGTTCCGCCGGGCTGGTGCCGTTCAGCCGGGCCTGTCTGCTGCGGTTGGCGGGTCCCTCCGCCAGCGCAACGGCTACGGCAGCTGCGGCCCTGGCGGAGCAGATCCGGCCGCTGGTGCAGGCCAGCGACTGGGTGATCATCGGGCCGGCGCCGGCGCCGGTGGCACGGGTTGCGGGCCAGAGCCGCTGGCAGCTGCTGCTGCATGGACCGGCGGCCACGGCGCTGCCACTCCCCCAGGAGGGGGAGCTGCGCCGCGCCTTGCCACGCGACGTGAACCTGGCGATCGATCCGGATCCGCTGGAGCTCTGAGCGGTCAGGCAGGCAGCTGGGGCAGCCCGAAGCCGGCCGCCAGCCGCAGCCGCTGCAGCCCAGACACCAGCACGAGCAGCAGAGCGATCGCCAGGCCGCCGAGGCCGAGGCGACTCCAGCGCCAGCAGGACAGCTCCAGCCGGTTGAGAGCGCCAGGCTGCAGGCTCCAGCGCAGGCGGGGAGACTGAGCACGGCCGCTGACACTGGCGACGGCCGGCAGGGGCTCGGCCAGGCGCACGGCCCGTGGCCGCATCGGCTCGAGCTGCACCGTCAGGCTCAGGCCGGGCAGCGGTTGCAGCTGGCGCAGATCCAGCTCCAGCAGGAGTTGCTGCCGCACCCCCAGCAGCCAGTTGCGCTCCTGCAGGCTCAGCTGCGGCTCCGGCAGCGACACACCCGCAAGCCGGGCGCCCTGCTGCAGGCTGGAGCCCAGCAGCGCCAAGGCGTCAGGGGCAGGCAACACCGGAGCGGTGAGGGTCTGACGGCCATGGTTCGCACTGATACGCAGGGGCGTCTGCCGCAGCGCTACGGCCAGCTGCTGCTGCCAGGGCAATGGCCGTCCGGTGGCGGACAGGCTCGTCTGAGTGAGTTGCAGACGCCCCGGAGACGGCAGGTTCAGGCTGGTCTCCAGCTGAACACAGCCCCCCAGCAGCACCGTGATCAGCAGCAGCGCGATCGCCACCAGGGCGAAGCCCAGGGGAGCCCGGGTGGGGCCGGTGGGCGGCGGCGGCGGCTCCTCGGGCAGGCGGCGCCGGCGGCGCGAGCGCGCCATGGCCTTGAACTCACCCTCCAGGGGTTGCATCTCCCCGAGGCTGGGCAGGGTCATGGACCACTCGCGGGGCCGCTGCAGGGCCGGCGCCTCCAGCACCTCCTGGAGGTCCCGGGCCATGGCCCGCAGGGTGGCATCCCGACAGGCCCGCAGGCTGCGGCAGCTGGCAGCGGCGGCAGCGCTGTCACCCTGTCCCATCTGTGCCGTCGCCATCAGCAGGCGCACGCTGCCTCCGAAGGCGGTGGCGGCGGGATGGCGCTCGGCCAGGGGCTGCAGCAGGGTGAGGCAGCGGCCGTAATCGCCCCGCTCGAGGGCAGCACGAGCGGGATCGAGCAGGGCATCGCCCACCGGCTCAGCGGTCATCGGGATCGGCTGCTGCCTACCACCATCGTGCCGATGCCGGCGTCGGTGAACACCTCCAGCAGCAGGGCATGGGGCGTACGGCCATCAACGATGTGGGCGGCGGAGACCCCCTGGGCCAGGGCGCGGATGCAGCACTCGGTCTTTGGCGTCATGCCACCGGCCACCACGCCGGAGGCGATCAGCTCACGGGCACCAGACAGGCTCAGCGAGCGGATCAACGACTCCGGGTCCTCCCGGTCCCGCAGGATGCCGGGGGTGTCGGTGAGCAGGATCAGCTTCTCGGCCTGGAGGGCGGCAGCCAGTTCACCCGCCACGGTGTCGGCATTGATGTTGTGGGCCTGCCCCTCCCGGTCGGCCGCCACCGAGGAGATCACGGGAATGTAGCCAGCATCCAGCAGCGGCAGCAGCACCGCCGGATCCACCGCGGCCACATCACCAACCAGACCATTGGCGCCGTCGCCGTAGGTGCGCGCCCGCACCAGGGACCCATCGCTGCCGCACAGGCCCACCGCCCGCGCGCCGAGACGGTTCAGGCCGTTGACGATCTGCTTGTTGACCCGGCCCACCAGCACCATCTCGACCACATCCATCGTTTCCGGAGTGGTGACGCGCAGGCCGTTGCGGAACTGGGGCTCGATGTTCAGCCGGCCGAGCCAGTCGTTGATCTCAGGGCCGCCTCCGTGCACCACCACCGGCTTGACCCCGACCGATGCCAGCAGCACCAGGTCGCGGTAGACGGCATCACGCAG
>CAIZNP010000171.1 GCA_903934375.1 uncultured Synechococcaceae cyanobacterium | reverse complement strand
TGGCCGGCGGCCTCGCCGGCGCTGGCTGGCATGCGGCCGCCCACCATGTGGCGCAGGTGCAGCTTGGCCAGCTCGTCGTTGGAGAGGTCGAGGCAGGGGAAGCCGGCGGCCTGCACATCGTGGATCAGGTTCTGCTCGTCGCTGCTGCCGCTGGTCTGCACCCCCACGAAGATGTGGGCCCGGCCGGGATCAGCCAGGCGGTAGCTGAACTCGGTGAGGTTGCGGCTGCCCAGCAGGTTGCAGAACTGGCGCAGGCTGCCGGGCTGCTCGGGGATCTCCACCGCCAGCATCGCCTCGCGGTCTTCGCTGATCTCGGTGCGCTCGGCCACGAAGCGCAGCCGATCGAAGTTCATGTTGGCGCCGCAGGCCACCGCCACCAGGGTGCGGCCCTTGAGGCCGCGTCTGGCCACATCCGCCTTCATGCCGGCCACCGCCAGGGCCCCGGCGGGTTCAAGGATCGAGCGGGTGTCCTCGAACACGTCCTTGATGGCGGCGCAGATGGCATCGGTGTTCACGGTCACCATCGCGTCCACGTGCCGGCGGGCCAGGGCGAAGGTGCACTCCCCCACCTGCCGCACGGCCACGCCATCGGCGAACAGGCCCACCTGCTCCAGCATCACCCGTTCGCCCTGGGCGAGGGAGCGGGTCATGGCATCGGCATCCTCCGGCTCCACGCCGATCACCTCCACCTGGGGCCAGAGGGATTTCACGTAGGTGGCGATGCCGGCGATCAGGCCGCCACCGCCCACTGCCACGTAGATGGCATCGGGTGGGGAGGAGCACTGGCGCAGGATCTCCAGGGCGATGGTGCCCTGGCCGGCGATCACCTCCGGATCGTCGAACGGGTGGATGAAGGTGAGGCCGCGTTCCTCGGCCAGTCGCCAGGCCTCGGCGCAGGCGGCGTCGTAGGTGTCGCCATGCAGCACCACCTCGGCGCCGCGGGCGGCGACGGCCCGCACCTTCATCTCCGGTGTGGTGACCGGCATCACGATCACGGCGCGGCAGCCCAGCGTCTGGGCGCTGAGGGCCACCCCCTGGGCGTGGTTGCCGGCGCTGGCGGCGATCACGCCGCGCTCCAGCTCCGCCGGCGTCAGGCCGGCCATTTTGTTGTAAGCGCCGCGCAGCTTGAAGCTGAACACCGGCTGCAGGTCTTCCCGCTTGAGCAGCACGGTGTTGCCCAGGCGGCGGGAAAGGTTGGGGGCCGGATCGAGGGGGGATTCGACCGCCACGTCGTAGACGCGGGCCCGCAGGATCCGCTGCAGCATGTCCGGGCAGGAGTCCTCGCTGGCGGCAGCGGTCTGCCGGGCCCCGGCTCCCGCCTGGCTGTCGCCGCCTGAATCGCGCATCGCCTCTGTCATGGCCTCAGTGTGCCAAGCCCGGTGGCCGGCTCATGACGGCCCGCCGCAGACGGTGTGATCCGACGCCAACGGCTCAGGTGAGACACGTAGGCTGATTCCCACTGAAGGCCCGTGGCATGCATCTCAGCGAGCTGACGCATCCGAATCAGCTGCACGGGCTGAGCGTCGCTGAGCTGCAGGACGTCGCCCGTCAGATCCGCGAGCGCCATCTGGAGGTGGTGAGCACCAGCGGCGGCCATCTGGGTCCGGGGCTTGGGGTGGTGGAACTCACCCTGGCCCTCTATCAAACCCTCGATCTCGACCATGACCGGGTGGTGTGGGATGTGGGCCATCAGGCGTACCCCCACAAGCTGATCACCGGCCGCTTCAACGATTTCGGCACCCTGCGCCAGAAGGATGGCGTGGCTGGCTATCTCAAGCGCAGCGAGAGCCGCTTCGATCATTTCGGTGCCGGCCACGCCAGCACCTCCATTTCGGCAGCATTGGGCATGGCCCTGGCCCGCGATCAGCGCGGCGAAGACTTCAAATGCGTCGCCGTGATCGGCGATGGCTCCCTCACCGGCGGCATGGCCCTAGAGGCCATCAACCACGCCGGCCACCTGCCGAAAACGCGGCTGCTGGTGGTGCTGAACGACAACGACATGTCGATCAGCCCGCCGGTGGGTGCCCTGAGCACGCACCTGAACCGCATGCGGCACAGCAAGCCGCTGCAGTTCCTGCAGGACAACGCCGAGGAGGCCATCAAGCACCTGCCGTTCATGCACGGTGAGCTGCCCACCGAGCTGAAGAACCTCAAGGAGAGCATGAAGCGCCTGGCGGTGCCCAAGCTGGGCGCCGTGTTCGAGGAGCTGGGGTTCACCTACATGGGCCCCGTTGACGGCCACGACATGGCCGAGATGATCAAGGTGTTCCAGCAGGCCCACGAACACGAGGGCCCGGTGCTCGTGCACGTGGCCACCACCAAGGGCAAGGGCTATGCCTACGCCGAGGCGGATCAGGTGGGCTACCACGCCCAGAGCGCCTTCGATCTGGCCACCGGCAAGGCCTACCCCTCCAGCAAGCCCAAACCCCCCAGCTACAGCAAGGTGTTCGGGCAGACCCTGATCAAGATCTGCGAACAGGATCCGCGGGTGGTGGGCATCACCGCCGCCATGGCTACCGGCACCGGCCTCGATTTGCTGGAGAAGGCCCGGCCC
>CAIZNP010000170.1 GCA_903934375.1 uncultured Synechococcaceae cyanobacterium | reverse complement strand
GCAGGCGCGGCGTCGATCTGGTTGACGGAACGGGGTACAAGCTTCGGCTACCACGATCTGGTGGTGGATTTCCGCAACCTGCCGCGCTTGAGGCAGCTTGGTTGCCCGGTGATCCTGGATGCCACACATGCGGTACAACAGCCCGGTGCGCTGGGTGGGAGCAGTGGCGGGCAGCCAGACTTCATTGAACCGCTAGCGGCAGCCGGTGCTGCTATTGGGATCGATGGGCTGTTTCTGGAAGTGCATCCCGAACCCAAAACGGGTCTGAGTGATGCCACAACAATGCTGCCGCTGGAGCGGCTCCAACCTCTCATCCAGCGCGTGCTGCGAATCAGAGAAGTTATCAACGCTGCTTGACAATAGACCTGAGAGAGCGAGTTAGCACCTTCAAAAGCCGACGCCGCCGAGCACAGAGCTGGGTGCTCAGCAGAAGGAGTGAG
The DNA here is from genome assembly GCA_903934375.1 of uncultured Synechococcaceae cyanobacterium. Lineage (GTDB taxonomy): Bacteria > Cyanobacteriota > Cyanobacteriia > PCC-6307 > Cyanobiaceae > Vulcanococcus. The sequence continues at coordinate 1,066 of CAIZNP010000170.1, read as the reverse complement.
CGGCGTGGAGCATTGGCGATGAACACCCGTCTTGCCGTGGTCATGACTGGACAATGATTGGCAAGACCACAAAGGATATTGGTAGCCGTGAGCACTGAGGCGGACGCACTTGAAGCAACATAACAACATCGGCCAAATCTTATGGGTTGCGAGAATCACCTAAAATCAGGAAGTGAAGTCAGGCATTGCTGAGCCGCAAAAGACATGATACCGGGTCTCCGGATGCTCATAGTGATCAATGGAGAGGTAAGCGAAAGCAACTCGGTCCATTGCAGACGTGGCCGATCTGTCGATCGCAGCCCAGGAAGTGAATGACACAGAGTTTTCCCTAGACGAGCATTCATCGAAATAGCACGAGGCCGCCCTTACTGGTGCCCAAGCCTCAGAAATGAGAGGGCCAGCAAAGGACCTCAACAGCGAGCGGCATTCCGAACTATGTGCACGCGAAAAGCGGCTGCTCGAACTTCATAGCCAGGACCTGACAGACCGGAAGATCGCCTGTCGGATGGACATGACGCATAACACGACACGAAGCTGCGTTATGGATTTGCGACGGAAGCTCAACAAATCCAGCCGGACCGGACTGTTTGACTGGTTCAGAAGCCAAACCGAAAAGGCCATGGGAGCCACATCCACGGTTGCTGGTGTTGCGAAAAATCAAGGAGGCAGAACCCCAGCTATCTCCTAAACTGAGCAGATCTGCGTAGTCAATAGCCATGGGCGGCACTCCAGTCGACAAGTCGAGAGCGGTTCCGTTCTGGGGAAACGGCCACTACTACGCCTTTACCAAGGGGGGCTCTAGCTGGTTTGACGGCGACAACAATTCAAAAGCAAGCTTGCTGGACCAAGCAGGGGCATATGGCTATCTTTCTACGATCACATCACAGGAAGAAAACGACTTTATCAAAAGCTATTCCTATGGCAAATCCAGCATGCCCAATGCTGGGTTTGCCGGGGGCTCAGACGTCGACGGTGAGGGCAATTGGTACTGGAAATCTGGCCCAGAGAATGGCACACTATTCCGTAGCAGCGGAACAAACCGCGCATATGCAAACTGGAGCAGCGG
>CAIZNP010000169.1 GCA_903934375.1 uncultured Synechococcaceae cyanobacterium | reverse complement strand
GCAGGAGATCCGCGCCGCTGAGGATCCCGAGTTCGAAACCTTCTACACGAAGAACATCCTTCTGAATGAAGGCCTGCGTGCCTGGATGGCACCGGCTGACCAGCCGCACGAAAACTTCGTCTTCCCTGAAGAGGTTCTGCCGCGCGGCAACGCACTCTGAGTTTTTCTCTCCCGGAGGTTCATCACCTCTTTGGCGGGCGTCCTTTGGGGCGCCTTTTTTGTTGCCTGCGTTTGTGGCTTCCGCCGCTCTCTCAAGCCTTCCCTCAAGGACTCTCTCAAGGACTCCTGGATGAGGAATGAGGGATCAAGCGTTCGAGCGCCCTCAGCTCCGGCTCAGTTCCTCAGCCCCGGCTGAGATCCCTTTGCCGCAGCAACGTGATCACGCCGATCAGACAGGGCACCGCCAGGGTGGCGAAGCGAAGCATCAACGTGGCAGCAAGCGCGCTGGGGCGGCTGGCGCCGAAGGCCATGGCCAGCCCGATCGCCGTGGCTTCGCTTGTGCCCAGCCCGGCCGGCAGCAGGGAGATCACCCCACCCAGCCCTGTGGCGGTGCGGATCACGGCACTCTGATGCAGGCTCAGCGGCGTGCCGAGAGCTGCGTAGAGCCCCTGCAGCATGCCGGCTTCGATCAGCCAGCAGAGGCAGGCCAGCAGGGTGCCGATCAGCAGGGGGCGCGGCTTCATCAGTTGCCGCACCCGGCCCATGGCCAGCAGGCCCTCGCGCAGCAGGCGGATCAGTCCATGCCAGCGAGGGTGCAGCGGTAAGCGCTCCAGCCCGTGCTCCAGCCGGCGGATCATGCGCGGATGGGTGAGCAGCCAGGCGCCCGCTGCCAGTACTGCCAGGCCCACCAGCACCGCGGCCCACACCCGCTCCCCCAGACCCCAGCTCAGCACCAGCAGGGCGCTGGCCAGATCCGCCAGCCGTTCCGCCAGGGTGATGCCAACCCCCACCTGCAGCGGGAAGCCATGGCGCCGCTGCAGCCACAACCCCCGCAGCGCTTCGCCGCTGCGACCGGGCGCGGCGATCAGCGCCAGCCCGGCGGCGTAGATCCTGCTGCTGGCCCGCCACGGCAGGGGAAAGCCCAGACGGCGCAGGTAGTACTGCCAGCGCTGGAACAGCAGGCCGTGGCCGAACAGCGCCACCGCAGGTGCCAGTACCCACCACCAGAGCGGCAGACGCTGCAGCGTGCTGCCGAGATCGTGCAGGCCGAAGGCCAGCCCCAGGCCCAGGTAGACCACCAGGGCGGCCACGAGGGGAATCAGCCAGCGCTTGCTCATGGCCGTGGCCCCTGCCTCAGGGGATGAAGCGCAGCTTGCGGGCTGCATAGGCGCACATCCGCGCGAGGATGAGGCCCTCCTTCACGTGCGCGATGTTGGAGCTGCCGTAGCTGCGTTCCTGATAACGCACCGGCACCTCCACGATCTTGAGGTTGAGCTTGCTGGCGCCGAACAGCAGATCGAAATCACCGAAGGGATCGAAGTTGCCGAAGTAGCTGCGGCCGGCCTTGAGGCGCGCGTAATCCTGGGTCCAGATCACCTTGGTGCCGCAGAGGGTGTCCTTGAGGCGCTGGCGCAGCAGCCAGGAGAACACGGCGGCGAAGAAGCGATTGGCGGCGGTGTTCAGGGGGGGCATGGCGGCCTCGCTGCGGGGATACACAAGCCGGCAACCGTTCACGAATTCACCTCGGCCCTCGGCCATGGCCTGCACGAACCGGGGCAGGTCTTCCGGGCGCACCGTGAGATCCGCATCGAGGATCATCAGGATCTCCCCTTCGGCCTGCTCAAAGCCCAGCCAGACCGCGTCTGCCTTGCCTTTGCCGCTCTGACGGCAGCGCTTCAGCCGGAAAGGGCCGCTGTAGCTGTCGCACACCTGCTCGATCCGCTGCCAGGTGTCGTCGGAGGAGTGGCCCTCCACGAAGATCACCTCGGTGGAGCGGCCCAGCTGGGGCAGCCGTTCGATCGCTGGAGCGATATTGCCGGCTTCGTTGCGGGCCGGGATCACCACGCTCACGCTCGGCTGCTGGGGCTGTTGGCGGGCGGGCCGCGCCACCAGCCAGTGGGTGAGCCCCAGCTGCTCCAGCACGGGCAGCTGGCTCAGCCAGCGGTTGGCCAGTGGGGTGAGCAGGGGAATGCGGCGCGGCAGGAGGCAGCGATGGCCGCTCTTGAGCACCTCCCATCCCGCCAGATCCAGCAGGTTGCCCACATCCCGCGGCGTCAGCCAGCTCTCCGGCGGTTGCGGCTGGCGCTGGCCGATCAGCTCGGCGGCCTTGAGCAAGGGCTGCCAGAGCCAGTTGTGGAAACTCGCCACCAGCCTGGTGCGCGGATGGCAGAAGGCCTCCAGCCGCTCAAGCACCCCCTGCACATCCTGCAGGATGTTGAGGGTGTTCGGCAGCAGGATCACATCGAAGGGCTCCTGTTCGCCGATCGATTCCGGGGTGATTGTCTCGGCGTCGGCGCAGACGATGCGCAGCTGCGGATGCCGCTCCTGGGCCGCCCGTGCCAGCGCTGGATCCAGTTCCACACCCACGCCATGGGCGGGCCGCACACTTGCCAGCAGATCGCCCATCCCGCAGCCGATCTCCAGCACCCGCAGCCCCTGGCCCACCAGCAGGTGGTGCAGTCGCGCCAGATCCTCGTAGTACGCCCTGTTGCGCTGATGGAAGTGGAGCTGGGCGGCCGGATTGGTCATCGCTGGATCAGGGAGTGGGCCTCGATGAGGTCGAGCCGAAGGGCCGCTGCCACGGCACGCACGGTGCGCAGGGTGGGGTTGGAGGGATTCAGCTCTGCAGCTTGGTCCAGAGCCGGTTGGGCCGCCCAGGGCTTGAAGCGGTAGAGGTGCACGAAGCCCAGTCCGAGATGGGCGTTGGCATTGCCTGGATCGAGCCGGGTGATGCGGCTCAGGGTGCTGGCGGCCGCATCGGCCTTGCGTTGCAACGCCTGGGCTAGGGCGAGGGGGTAGAGCAGCTCCAGATTCTGCGGATCACTCTTCAGCCGGGCCTTGAGGATCTCCTCGCCATTGGCGAGGTAGAGCTGCTCAGGGTCGTGCTGATTGTTCCGGCCCACCCGGGCGAACAGCGCATCCAGCTCGCCGCGGCGCAGCAGCTGGCCCAGCTCCAGCAGCTGCTGATGACGGTTGGCCAGCAACGGTTCCTGGGATGCAGGAGCGTCAGCGGCAGGCTGATGCAGCGTGACCTGCAGGGGCAACTCCTGGCCCGTTGGCAGCAGCAACCGCACCGCGTTCACGGCCGCTGCGGTGTCGTCTGCACGCCAGGCAGGGCCCAACCGTTCCGTGATCGCCACGCAGCTTGCCGCGGCGCGATTCGCGGGTTTGTGCTCAAGGCGCAGCATGCCCTGGCCGAGAGCCCGGTCGTGGCCTTCGAGCAGCAGCAGGCTGCCGGCGAGCTGATCGGCGGGCCCGCTCAGCCGGCTGACGCCGCTTCCTGGCCAGAGATCCAGCTGCACCAGGCCTGCGGCCGGGCAGGCGGCGGCGACCACCTCCAGGCTCAGCGCACGCCGGCGATGGAGGGCGGCCTCGCTGCCATCGGGCAGCCGCCAGCTGCCGGCAGCAACGAAGGCTGGCGATTGGCGCACCAGTGAGCTCAGCCGAGCCTGGCGCTCATCGCTCATCACCCCCTGATCGCCACCCTTGAGCAGGAACCAATCGAACCCCGCCAGATC
>CAIZNP010000168.1 GCA_903934375.1 uncultured Synechococcaceae cyanobacterium | reverse complement strand
CGTGGCGGAGCCATCCTCCAGGGCCAGATCTCCCGCCACGGAGACGTACGCCACCGCATCGGCGAAGCAGGCGCCGGGGTAGCGGCGATCCACCAGCTGACGCAGCGGTGTGGCCCGCAGGGCCGTGTGGGGGCTGCCCAGGCAGACCAGCCGATCCACCAGCGCCGCGGTGCGATCCAGCAGGCGCCGCCAGCCCCAGGCCCCCACGGTGAACAGCCAGCGGCACATCGGCGCATAGGCCTCGCCGGTGATCAGAAAACCGCCCAGGATCACGATCGGTTGGGCGGCCATGGTTCGGTCGTTTCAGGGATTGGGGCTATGGTGACCGGAGACGTGCTGGTGTCCCAACACCGGCAGCTGCGCCGGGTTCCCAACACCGGCCAGCGGGAACGAGAAGAACAAGCGAGTCAAAGAGTCACCGAGTCGACGACCAGGCCACGCCAATATCGGCAACGCCATTTCACCCGACGCAGTCACTGATCATCTGATCAGTTCAGCTCAGATCAGCTCCTTTCAGATCAGCTCAGTCCAGCCGTCTCCGGCACCCATTCCTTTCCACGCGACAGTCACATCCGTCAGACAGGACTCTGCCCCACAGGGCGGTGGTGCGCGATCGATATCTCCATCAACACCGTTCAACCATGCAACACAACACCCGCGCCTATGCGCCCCACCCTGCCCGGCCCCAGCGGTTCGGCAGCGTCACACCGAACAACGCCGGCAGCATCCGCCTCGCGGCGGCGCCCGCAGTCCCCCCGAGCCCTGCCAGGGATTGCCCCAGCTGGGAAGAACTCCTGGGCCAGCGCTGACGCCTGAGCAAATCTCCCTAGCGTGAGCGGACTGCTTGGTTTCCGTGCCGTCCGAGCGCTTTTTTCTCGAGCTCACTCCTCCCTCGGAACTGCTGCGGGATGTACCGCACGTGGTGATCGTGGGTGGCGGCTTTGCTGGTCTGAAGGCCGCCCATGTGCTGGCCGGCAAGACCGTGCGCGTCACCCTGATCGACCGGCGCAACTTCAATCTGTTTCAGCCTCTGCTTTATCAGGTGGCCTCGGGGCTGGTCTCCCAGACCGATGTGGCCTCACCGCTGCGCCACCTGGTGGGCCAGGCCGCGAATGTGCAGGTGCTGATGGGTGAGGTCGAAGACCTCGACGTCGATCAGAAGGAGCTGACCTTCAACAATCGGCGCTACAGCTACGACCACCTGATCCTGGCGGCCGGCGCCGGCAGCAGCTTCTTCGGCCACGACGAGTGGCGGGCCTTCGCCACACCGATGAAGACCCTCGAGGATGCCGCCGCCATCCGCCGCCAGGTGCTCAGCGCCCTGGAGGAAGCCGAGCAGACACCCGATCCCGCCCGCCGCAAGCTGCTGCAATCGGTGGTGGTGATCGGTGGCGGCCCCACCGGCTGTGAGCTGGCCGCCTCCCTCAACGACCTGATGCGCCACACCCTCGAGCGCGACTTCAAGCAGCTCGATCCGGCCCAGTGCACGGTGACCCTGGTCGATCCAGGTGATCGGGTGCTGCGGGCCATGGATCCGCAGCTCTCGAAGGCGGCGGGTGATCACCTGCTCAACTGCGGGGTGCAGCTGCTGCTGGGAGGCCGCGTCAAGGAACTGCGGGCCGGGCGGGTGGTTGTGACCACCACTGCCGGCGAGCAGGCCCTCGAAGCCAGCACCATCTGCTGGACCGCCGGCGTCAGCGCCTCACCGCTCGGCAAGCTGCTGGCCGAACGCAGCGGCTGCACAGTCGACCGTGGCGGCCGGGTGGTGGTGGAGCCCGACTTCTCGATCCCGGGCCATCCCGAGATTCGCGTGGTGGGCGACCTCTGCAGCTACAGCCACACCGCCGATGCCAAACCCCTGCCCGGCATGGCCGGCCCTGCCGTGCAGATGGGCGGCTGGGTGGCGGCCGACATCCTGGCCCGCAGCCAGAACCAGACGCACAAGCCCTTCCTGTTCAGCGACTTCGGCAGCATGGCGGTGGTGGGCCCGCTGTTCGCCGTCGCCAACCTGCGCGGCCTCAAGGTGAGCGGCAGTTTCGGCTGGCTGCTGTGGGGCCTGGCCCACCTCGCCTTCATGCCAGACACCGAAAACCGCCTCACCCTGCTCACGAAGTGGCTGTGGGTGATCGCCACCCGCGAGCGCTCCGCCCTGCTGATCACCCCGGCGCAGGACGCCGCGTGACCTCCGCCAGGGCGTGATAGATCGGCTGGGGCAGCACCAGCCGGCTCACCAGCGCCGCCAGCACCGCGGCCACCAGCATCCCCGGCAGCAGCTGCTGATCACCGGCCAGGCGCAGGGCGAACAGCACCGTGATCACTGGCAGCTGGGTGGCACCGGCCAGGCCGGCCGCCATGCCGAGGGCCAGCCCCAGGCCGGCCACTCCCGCCAGCTCACCCACACCCCGGCCCAGCAGAGCACCGAAGGCGAAGGCCGGATCGATCAGCCCGCCGGGGATGCCGGTGCCCAGGGCCAGCACCGGCCCCAGCACGCGCACCACCAGGATGATCAGATCGCCGAACAGGCCGTCGCCCAACGCGCCAGCCGGGCTGCCGCCACTGATCATCAACCCCATCAGCGCTTCGCCGTCGCCACCGCCGCCGCCGCCGCTCACCAGCAGGAACAGGCTCAGCAGTGCCCCCACCGCCAGGCCGAGAGCAAACGGATGGCGACGGCTCCAGCCCAGGCAGAAGCGTGTGAACGCCAGCAGCAGCAGCCCGAAACCAGCACCCAGCAGGCCGCCCAACACCCCGATCGGGATCGCCCACAGCACCTGCATCAGCTCGATCGGCTCCACGCCGAGGGTGCCGAGGGCAAACTCCGGCTGACCGGTGAGGTTGCTGAAGGCCGCCGCCACACCGCAGATCACCAGCGCCGGCCACACCAGCGCCGCCGCGAAGCGGTTGGTGAATTCCTCGGCCACGAACACCACCCCCATCAGCGGCGTGTTGAAACCGCCCGCCAGGCCGGCACCGGCGGCCACGGCCAGCAGATCCGCCTGGCTGAGCGAGCCCAGAAAACGGGGGAAGCGGCGCCGCAGCCCCTGGGCCACCGCTGCACCCACCTGCACCACCGGGCCCTCACGGCCCAGGGGCAGCAGGCTGAGGGTGGCGATCGCCCAGAGCCCCAGCCGCTTCAGGGTGGGGCAGGGTCCCAGCAAGCGGTCGGCCTGGGCCGGATCCTCCACGCTGGCCATCGTCTGGGGAATGCCGGAGCCGGCCCCTTCAGCCCAGACGCCCCGCTGCAGGAGCAGCAGCAGCGGCACCGTCAGCAGCGGTGAGGCGGCCAGCAGCAGCGTCTCAAACCGCCAGGGCTTGCCGCTGAAGCTGGGCAGCTGCTGCAGCAGGGCGTCCTGCCAGCGATCCAGCAGGTTGAACGGCAAGCAGGCCAGCCCCACCAGCAGGCCCAGCAGAGCCAGCTGCCCGAGCTGGCGCAGAAGCGCAGGCAGGCGAACGCGGATCAGATCGCGAGAACGGATCACCTGAGCCGCCGATTCAGACCGCCCCATGATGGCTGCCGCTGGTGAGCGCTTCACCACGCTCGGCACCACCACGATCGGCTTCAGAGCAGCCGCCGGTGCACCCGTCCAAGGATCAAGGCGATCAGGATCGCCACGTAGAGCTGGCCGGCGATCGTGATGCCGTTGGCCAGCACCTGAGCGCTGACGCTGGCGGGGTTGAGCACCTCTGTGCCCACGGTCGTGAGCAGGCCGAAGGAGGCCGCCATCAGAGCCGGTGCCACCGCCACGCTGAGGTCATGGCCTGCGGTGGCCATGGGCAGCGACGCCGTCACAAAGGCGCTGGGCTGCAGCACCCACAGGGAGGTCAGCAACGCTCCGCCGGCGATCCCCAGGGTGAAATAACCCGAAGCGGCACCCAGCACCACCGACACGGTGACGAACGGCTCGCGGATCAGCGTCCACACCTTGCGGAACACGGCCACCAGCAGGAACACCACCCACACCACCACATGCGGGAAGGTGAGCAGGCGGCCAAGCGGCGGCGCCCAGACCAGGCCGGCATGCCAGAGCAGCTCCAGCACGATCGCCAGTCCTCCCAGGCTGTAGATCAACGGTCGACTGCGCCGCAGCACCGAATACCGGCTGATGAAGCCCACCAGCACCACCGCCAGCAGGCAGAGCATTCCTGACAACAGCCAGGGCACCTGCTGCGCCGCCGGCAGCAGGAACAGCAGCAACATCTCAACAACCAGCGTGATCCGGTAGCCGAAATGGCGATGCCGGATCCGCCGCAATCCCTCCCGTGTGAGCCTCACGGCCTCAGAGGCCGGGGCTGCTCTGCATGATGCCGCCGTCGGCGAAGATGCTGGTGGCTGTGATGTAGCTCGCGGCGTCGCTCGCCAGGAAGGCCACCACCCGGGCGATCTCATCCGGCTGGGCCATGCGGCCCATCGGAATGGCGGCATTGAGCTTGGCCAGCAGTTCAGGGTCGTTCATCGTCGAGTCATTGATCGGCGTGGCCACGGCACCGGGCCCCACGTTGACGATCGTCACCCCCTTGCTCGCCAGCTCCACGCCGGCGGTGCGGGTGAGCATGCGCACGCCGCCCTTGGCCACGCAGTACGGGGTGTTGTTGGGCATCGGCCAGTCCTCATGCACCGAGGAGATGTTGATGATGCGGCCGCCGCTGCCCTGGGAGATCATCTGCTTGGCGGCGTACTGGGTGGCGAAGAACACACCGCGCAGGTTGACGTTGAGCACCTTGTCGAAGTCCTCGGGCGTGGTGTCGAGGATCGAGGTGCGGGTCTCGATGCCGGCGTTGTTCACCATCACATCAAGCCGGCCGTATTGGGCCACGGCGGCATCCACCAGGCGCTGAAGGTCGTCGAGTTTGCCTACATCGGCCTGAACACCGATGCAGGTGCCGCCCAGCTCACCGATCTCCTCTTCGATCGCCTCGGTGGCCTCGGGATGGGAGCGGTAGTCGATCACCACGCGGGCACCAAGGCGTGCCACAGTTTCCACAATCGACTTGCCGATGCCGCTGTTCCCTCCCGTCACGATGATCACCTTGCCCTTGAGCAGGTTGGAGAGGGTTTCGAGGGCGTAGGGATTGGTGGTTGTCATGGGCAGCTTGAACAGCGGAAGCTGATTTCTGGACCATAGGTCGATGGCACTGATCGTGCTTGCGATGCAACGGCGATGACAGAACGGTGACATTCCCACCGGCATCTCTACGGTGAAGGGCGGCCTCCGCACAGGGATTCCCAATGGCAGCCGGTGTGACGCGACGGGCGATACACAGCGATCGCTTCCCCAAGCCCGTGGCCTCCTACAGCCAGGGCTTCCAGGTCGGCAACATGCTGTTCATCACCGGCCAGCTGCCTGTCGACCCGCTCACCAATCAGAAGGTGGGCGACGGCGACATCACCCTGGAATCGCGGCAGGTGATGCGCAACATGCAGGCGGTGCTCGAGGAGGCCGGCTTCGGTTTTGAGCATGTGGTGAGCGCCACGGTGTACCTCACCGACATCAACACGCTCGACACCTTCGATGCCGTCTGGCAGGAGTATTTCCCCGATCCCCAGGCCTACCCCTCGCGGGCCGTGGTGGAGGTGGCCGCGCTGGTGCTGGGCATCCAGGTGGAAATCTCCGCCATCGCCATCAAGGACTGAGCGCCCGCACGAACGCCCCCTCCATGAGCGATCCCTTCAGCCTCGCCCCGCAACCGGAGACCTACTGGCACCTCTGGACGGGCGAGGACGGCATCAGCCGCCAGCAGCAGTGCACGATCGACGACGTCCAGCTCGGCCAACTGGGGCCGGGCGACTCACCGCAGTTCTCGCGGCCCCTGTTCGATCAGGGCAATGCCTTCGTGACCTACCTGCCGGTGGGCTGGACCGCCGACTGGCATGAGAACCATGTGCCGAAGTGGATCTACGTCCTGCGCGGTGCCTGGTCGGTGCAGAGCATGGATGGCCAGATCGCAGTCATGCGGGCCGGGGAGTATTCCTTCGGTGGTGATCAGGGCTGCATCGCCACAACCGAAGGCCATCAGGGTCACCTCTCCGCCCAGGTGGGCGATGAACCCTGTGTACAGCTGATCATCCAGCGCAACGACAACGCCTGGAGGCAGGCCCCACCCGGATTCTTCCGATGAAGCAGCCGTCGTCCTGCACCGAGAGCTACGACCCGCGCTTCGAGCAGCTGGTGCTGTTCAACGCGGAGCTGGAGCTGCTGGCGGAAGGCTTCCGCTGGCTGGAAGGCCCCGTGTGGTACGGCGATCATCGCTGCCTGCTGTTCAACGACATCCCCAACAACCGCACCCTCCGCTGGAGCGAGGAGCATGGGGTGAGCACCTTCCTCGAGCCCTCCGAATTCGCCAACGGCCAGAGCCGCGACCTGCAGGGCCGCCTGATCCAGTGCCATCACAGCAGCCGCAGCCTCACCCGCCTGGAGCACACCGGCAGCATCACGACCCTGGTGCGCGAGGCCCGCGGTCATCGCCTCAACGCCCCCAATGATGTGGTGGTGAAACGCGACGGCTCGATCTGGTTCAGCGATCCGCTCTACGGCCTGATGAACGACTACGAGGGCGGCCGCCAGGAGTCCGAGCAGCCGCCGGCCGTCTACCGGCTGGATCCAGACAGCGGCTCGATCACGGCTGTGGCCACGGATTTCGATGGGCCCAACGGTCTGGCGTTCTCCCCGGATGAGCAGCTGCTCTACGTGGCGGAATCCGGTGCCCCGGGCGCCAGTGAACCCCGCCAGTTCATCCGCCGCTTCCGGGTGAACAGCGATGGACAGACCCTCAGCGGCGGCGAACCGTTCCACAAGATCAGCCCCGGCTGGGCCGATGGCTTCTGCGTGGATGAGCACGGCAACCTCTGGTGCGGTGCCGCCGATGGGGTGCATGTGATCGCCCCCGACGGCGTGCTGATCGGCAAGGTGCTCGTGCCCCGGCGCGTGTCGAATGTCTGCCTCGGCGGTCGGTACGGCCATCGTCTCTTCATGTGCGCCTCTTCAGCGCTCTACGCCCTGTTCACCAACACCCGCTCCGCCGTCTGACCCATGGCCAATCCCCAGCTTGAAACCTTCCTGAAGCAGGTGAAGGGCGACCCCGCCCTGCTGCAGCGCTTCAGTGCCTGCCCCAACCTCAATGCCATCGCGGCGCTGGGGGCAGACCTCGGCTTTGCCTTCACCGGGGTCGACCTGGTGAAGCACCAGGCCGAGGCCACCCTCCGGCTCAGCGAGAGCGATCTGGAGGCCGCCGCCGCCGGGGTCGAGCTGGAGGGTCACCTCTGGCTGATGCGGATCGTCTGGGGCTGAGGCGGCGATGCACACCAGCCCTCAGCTCGATCTCGCCGATGCCCGCAGCATCGCTGCAGCCGCGCGGGGCGAGGCCGAGCGGCGCGGTGCCGCCGTGAGCATCGCCATCTGCGACGCTGGCGGCCACCTGCTGCTGCTGGAGCGCCTCGACGGCGCCAGCCCCGCCAGCACGGAAGCTGCCGCCGCCAAGGCACGGATGGCCGCCCTGAACGGCAAGCCCACCGCCGAGCAGGAGCAGGCGATCAACGGGGAGCGGCCGGCGCTGCTGCAGCTCTCCGGCCTGTTCGGCCAGCCGGCCGTGGCCATGGCTGGCGGACTGCCGCTGCAGCTGAACCGGCAGACCCTCGGCGCCGTCGGCGTCTCCGGCATGACGCCCGAGGTGGATGGCGCCATCGGCGCCGCCGGGGTCGCCGTTCTGGCTGCACTCAGCGATGCATCAACGCGATGAGCGCCCCCATGCCCACCACCGCCCTGCCCCACATCCGCAGCATCGGCTTCAGCTGCCGCGATGCCGACAGCCTGGCGGCCTTCTACTGCGACCAGCTCGGCTTCCGGCGCGGCAAGGGCTCAACCATCAACGGCGGCGACTATGCAGCGCTGCTGGGGCTGCCGGGCAGCCAGCTGCAGCTGCAGCAGCTGCACATCGGCCAGGAGACCCTCGAACTCACCCAGGTGCTGGAGCTGGGCCCCGGCCTGCGGCCTGGGCGGCCGATCCCGGCCGATTCCCGCAGCTGCGACCTCTGGTTCCAGCACATCTGCCTGGTGGTGGCCGACATGGCCGCAGCAGCAGGCCCGATCGAGGCCGCCGTGGCCGCCGGCACGCTGCAGCCGATCTCCAGCGCACCCCAGACCCTGCCCACCTGGAACCAGGGCGCCGCCGGCATCCAGGCCTACAAGTTCCACGACCCCGAAGGCCACTGCCTGGAGCTGCTGCAGTTCCCGGCCGACAAGGGCGACGCCCGCTGGCATGAGCTGGCCAGAGCCGCCGCCGCTCAGGGCGACTCCCCCGTGCTCGGCATCGACCACAGCGCCATCGCCAACGCCGATACGGCGCGCAGCTGCCGGTTCTATGAGGAGCTGCTGGGGCTGCAGCTGGGGGGGGATGGCGTCAACAGCGGCATCGAACAGGACCACCTGGATGGGCTCGAGGGCACCCGCGTGCACATCACCAGCCACCGCTGCGCCAGCGGCGCCGGCATTGAATGCCTCGATTACCGCGAACCCACAGGGGGCCGTCCCCTGCCAACCGATCTGAGCGCAGCCGATGGCGCCCATTGGCAGATCCGCATGGCCATGAGCGATCTGGAGGCGATCGCCGCACAGCTGGAGAGCTTCGGTGGCCGATGCCTCAGCGGACCGCTGGCTCTGGAGCCCGAGCTTGCAGCACAGCTGGGCTTCAGCCGCGCCCTGCAGATCCGCGATCCCGATGGCCATGCCCTGCAGCTGGTGAGCGACTGAAGCCATCCCGCTGCCGGATCCGAACACGCGACCTAGTTTTCGGGCATTGGGCCTGCTGGGGTGAGACCGATGGAGACCACCGTGGTGGAGCTGCTGGTTCCCGCAGCCCCCTCCGCTGTTGCCCAGGCCACCTTGCTGCTGCTGCGGCTCTTCATCGGCCTCTGCTTCATCCGCCACGGCTGGCCCAAGCTGCGCAACCTCAACACCTGGGCCCAGGCCCTGAAGACACCGGCCTGGCTCTGCTTCCTTTCCGCAGGCTCGATGTGGGCCGGCGGCATTGCCCTGATCGTCGGACTGTTCACACCGCTGGCGGCCTTCGGCATCCTCGTGTCGATGGCCTACGCGATGCTGCTTGAGATCCGCAGCAGCTTTCCCTTCATGGCCCCGGATCCCTACCTGATTCCCGATGGCGACTACGCCGGCCCGATGGGAACCGGCGAGCCCCCCAGCTGGGAGAAGGCGGCGATGTACGTGGTGATGTGTCTGGTGCTGATGGGTTGCGGCGGTGGCTTCCTCTCCCTCGACAACCTGCTGATCGCTGATCTGGTGCGGATGGCGCTCGGGGTGTGAGCCCCACCGGCTCACATCGGATCAGAACGACCAGCCTCAGGCTGGCACCGCCAACCGCTGCTTGAGGTGTTCGCCCACCCGGATCGCATTGGCGATCGCCGTAAGCGAGGGGTTCACTGCGCCGATGCTTGGGAAGAAGCTCGTATCGACCACGTAGAGGTTGTCGAGCTCGTGGGCCTTGCAGTTCACATCCAGCACCGAGGAGGCAGGATCGGTGCCGAAGCGGCAGGTGCCGACCTGATGGCCGACGGCCGCGATGCCCATCGGGTTCTTGATGTAGATCTGCCGCTCCACCAGATGCTTCTTGAGGTAGAGCTTGTCGAGCATGCCCTGCAGGCGGCTCCAGAGGCGATTGGCTGAGGTCTGGTTGTTGACCTTGTAATTGAGGTGGATATGACCGGCTGAATCAATCGTCACCCGGTTGTTGGGATCGGGAAGGTCCTCGGTGGTGAGCCAGAAATCGATGGCATGGGCGGCGATGTCATCCATCGACCAGTTCGGCATCAGGAAGGTTTCCAGCGGCGCATAGCCCTTCATGATTGCGCCGCGGGTCTTGCCGGTCATCTGGATGTTGCCCATGGGGTAGTCGTAGTCGGCATCACCGAAATACCAGTCGTTGATCGAGATCGTCTTCTGGAACACCGTGGGGTTCGGCTCGTGCGACAGGGCCACCGCAGCCTTGCTGTTGTGGAACATGTAGTTGCGGCCCACCTGATCGGAGCCATTGGCCAAGCCGCGGGGATGCTTGTCGTTGGCCGACATCAGCAGCAACCGAGCGCTGTTGGCGGCACCACAGCTCACCACAACGATGTCGGCGGAGTAACGCAGCTCCTCGCCATCGCGCAGGAGTTCCACGCCGGTCACCGTGCGGCCACTGGCATCGGTGTGCAGGTGCTTCACCTCAGCGCGGGTGAGCAGAAACACGTTGGCGCTGCTGCCCAGGGCCGGCCGCACGCCGCAGACCTCCGCATCCCCCTTCGCATGCACTAGGCAGGGGAAACCATCGCAGTTGTTGCAGCGCCGGCAGCGGCTGTAGGGCATGTTGCTCTCATCGAGCATCACGCCGCTGGGGGCATGGAAGGGATGCAGGCCGGCGGCGCGCAGATCATCGGCCAGCTTCTGGATGCGCGGTTCGTGGCTGATCGGCGGATGCGGATAGGGCACCGGGCTGGGTGGATCGGTGGGATCCTCACCGCGCAGGCCATGCACGTGATACATCGCCTCGGCCTGCTGATACCAGGGCTCAAAGTCGCTGTAGCGCAGCGGCCAGGCCGGTGAGATACCGTCGTGATGTTCAAGCGCCTCAAAATCACGTTGGCGCAGGCGGAAGTGGTGAGCGCCGTACATCTTGGTGGCGCCACCAACGAAGTAATGGCTGCCCGGCTGGAAAGGGTTGCCCTTGCCGTCGTACCAGATATCGCGCGAGAGATAGCGGCCCTTCTGGAACACCTCCTCCGCATCCCAGTTCTGCGCTTCCTGCGGCAGCCAATCGCCCCGTTCCAGAATCAGGATGCGCAGCCCCGTGGGGGCCAGCACCCGCGCCAGGGTGCCACCGCCGGCGCCGCTGCCGATGATCAGCAGATCAAAGTGGGTGGCCTCAGGTTTCTGAAGCTGGGCCGGGGAGAGCAGAGCGTCCACAGAACTATCGCCGATACCGGCAAGCTAGAAACGGCAGACAGATCTGTCCGTTGTCTGTCATGAGCCGGAAGCCGTCGTCGGGTAGCGACCGAGCTGATTGATCATCTTGCAGACCATCGCCGTCCAGCCGGTCTGATGGCTGGCGCCCACACCACGGCCGTTATCACCGTGGAAATACTCGTTGAACAGAATCAGATCGCGCCAGTGCGGATCCTGCTGGAAAAGGTCCACATCGCCATTGAACGGGCGGCGGCCCTCACCATCCCGACGGAACAGATTCACCAGGCGATGCTCCAGCAGCAGCGAGGCATCCCAGAGGTTCACCCAGTTACCGGAGCCGGTGGGGAACTCCACTTTGAACGTGTCGCCGAAATAGTGTCCGAATTTCTGCAGCGACTCGATCAGCAGGAAGTTGATCGGCATCCACACCGGGCCGCGCCAGTTGGAGTTACCGCCGAACATCGCCACCGGGCTGTCAGCCGGGCTGTAGGCCAGGGTCTGGCTGTCACTGCCTTCCGTGAAGCTGTAGGGGTGATCGTCATACACCTTCGAGAGGGCACGGATTCCATAGGGCGATAGGAATTCGTTCTCATCGAACAGGCGCTGGCAGATGCGGCGGAGGCGATCCTCCGGCACCAGCGAGAACAACAGCCGATCGTTGCGCCATTGCCCCAGATGCTCGATCATCCAGCCCGGGTCAGTGCGCTCGTGCAGGAACCACTTCAGGCTCTGGTTCACATCCAGAACCGGCAGCCGCTTCACCGTATCCACATCAAAGCTGGCCACGGCCAGCAGTGGGATCAGGCCTGACACCGAGCGACTGCGCAGGAATTCGGAACTACCGTCGGGGCGCTTGATCACATCGTAATAGAAGCCATCCTGCTCATCCCAGTTCACATAGCCCCGGCTGCCCGGCCTGTTCAGGGTGAGGGCCAGCTGCACAAAGTCGTAGACGAAACGTTCGCAGATGTCGGCATATTCCTCCTCCTCACGGCTGAGCTCCACGCTGATGTTGAGCAGATTCAGGCTCAGGGACGCCATCCAGGAGGTGCCATCGCACTGCTCGATGCGGCTGCCATCGGCCAGGGGATAACGGCGGTCGAACACGGCGATGTTGTCGAGGCCCAGAAAGCCCCCCTCGAACACGTTGTCGCCGGAGCGGTCGTTGCGGTTAGCCCACCAGCCGTACTCAAGGATCAACTTACGCAGAGACGCGCGCAGAAAAGCGAGGTCGGGCTCGTCGCTGGTCTTGCGGTCGATCTGGAAGATGCGCAGCGCCGCCCAGGCTCCGAGCGGCGGATTGGGATCGGAGAGGGCCCACTCATAGGCCGGCGTCTGGGCATTCGGCGCCGTGTAGTGGGGCGTGCGCAGCAGGTTGCACTGCTGCTTGGCGGTGGCTGGATCGAAGATGGCGAATGCCACCGCATGGAACATCAGATCCCACTGGCAGAAGTAGGGGTACTCCCAGGCATCCGGCATCGAGATCACATCGTGGGCATGCATGCGTTGCCACTGAGCGTTCTGGGTATGCCAGCGCTCCGGTGGCGGCGCCGAGGATGCCGTGGCATCGCCTTCCAGCCAGCGCAGCACGCTCCAGCCGTAGTACTTCTTGCACCACAGCAGGCCTGCGGCCCCGCTGCTGTGCACCAGGCGATCATCCTCGGAGAGGTTCTGCACCCGCGAGGCGAAGAAGTCGCGCCATTCCTGCTCGCGGCTCTGGAACAGCGTGTTCAGCCCCTCCCCGAAGGGCTCGCGATCAACCATGGCGGCCGGCCCGCTGAGGCGCAAGTCCACCTGCCACTCCTCACCGGGCTGCAGGGTGCGCTGCAGCAGCCGTGCCGCCTTGGTGCCCTGCTGCGCCTCGTTGATCGCCCCCTGCTCGTTCTCAATCAGGTAGCGGTGAAAGCCATCCTTCTGGTACGGACGGCCATTGGGCTGGTTGTAGAGGCGTGCGGTGTTGGTTTCGTTGTCGGTGAAGATCCAGCGGCCAGGATCGGCGCTGCGCAGCTCGTAGCGACCGAGCCCACCACCCGGGTCCGCCACGATCACGTCGCCCTCCAGCTGCAGCGGCCGCTCCTGCTCATCGGGGTAGCCCCAGCTCCAGGTGTTGCGCAGCCAGAGGGTGGGCAGCAGGGTGAGCGGCGCAGGATCCGGGCCGCGGTTGATCACACGAATGCGGATGGCGATGTCATCGGCCGAGGCCTTGGCGTACTCGATGAACACATCGAAGTAGCGGCTCTCGTTGAAGATGCCGGTGTCCACCAGTTCGTATTCGGGCTGCTCGCGGCTGCGGCGGCCGTTCTCGGCTATCAGGTCTTCGTAGGGGAAGCGCTGCTGCGGATACTTGTAAAGCCCCCGCATGAAGCTGTGGGTGGGGGTGTTGGCGAGGTGGAAGTAGTAGTCCTTGATGTCCTCACCGTGGTTGCCTTCCCCGTTGGCGAGGCCGAACGGCCGTTCCTTGAGAATCGGATCAACACCGTTCCACAGGGCCAGAGAGAAGCAGAGCCTGCACTGGTTGTCGCAGATGCCAAGCAGACCGTCCTCCCCCCAGCGGTAGGCCCGCGAGCGGGCGTGATCGTGGGGGAAGGAGCGCCAGGCGTTGCCATCGGCGGAGTAGTCCTCCCGCACAGTGCCCCACTGGCGCTCCGGCAGGTAGCTGCCCCACAGTCCCCAGGGCACCCCGGAGTGGTCACGCTCGGCCATTCGGCGCAGTTCCGATTCCTGCACCACTGGATCGGACGTGCTGGGGCTTGTGGTCATAGCAGTGGCGGCGTGATCAGAGGGAAGCCAGCAGGTGATCGCCGATGCGCAGGGCATTGGCAATCACGGTGAGGCCGATCGGCACCGACGGGCAGCTGGGGAAGACGCTGGCATCGGCGATCCAGAGGTTGGCCAGCTCATGGCAGCGCCCCTGCAGATCCACCACCGACGTGGCGGGGTTGGAGCCCATGCGACAGGTGCCGCAGACGCTGCCCATCACCGTGAGCGGGGCCTCGCCGCGGGGATGGGTGGGGGCCGGCTTCACCACCTGGCAGAGGGGATCGGCTTCCACCTGTTTGAGGGTGTCGATCCAGCGGTAAACGAGCCGATCGTGGGCCTCGCGGTTGTTCGGCAGGTAGTGGATCTGCAGATGATTACCGCGCAGCGTCAGTCGGTTGTGGGGATCGGGCCGAACGGCGCTGGTGGCCCACCAGACCACGGAGCGGGAGGCGAGTTGCTCCAGCCCAAAATTGGGCATCAGCTTGGTCACCAGCGAGAGCACCGGTGGCGACTCGGCGAACAGGGCGTCCTGCAGCACACCGCCACCACTGGCGATCGAGCCGAGCGGGAAGCTGACGTTCTGATCGCCCCAGTAGTAGTCGGTGATGCCGATGCTGCGGCCATAGCGGCCGGAGTTGGCGGTGGAGGCCAGCTGAATCACCGAGGTGAGCTGGGGCTTCATCAGGTTGCGGCCCACCTGATCGGAGCCGTTGGCCAGGCCGCGGCTGTGGTGTTCGGTGGCCGAACGCAGCAGGATCTCGGCCGTGTTGATCGCACCAGCGGCCAGCACCACCGCATCGGCACGGAACAGCCAGGTCATGCCATCGATCTCGGCCTCGACGCCGCGCACCTCATGGCCCGAGGGATTCACATGCAGCCGCCGCACCCGCGTCCGCTCGCGCACGCTGACCGTGGCGGCCTGGCGCGCCGGATCGACGCCGAACAGCTCGGCATCACCGCTGGGATCAGACGCCGATTCCGACCAGCTCAGCGGCAGGTCGTAGGGGTGGGTGCCGTGACGCTCCAGGCAGCTGCGCAGCTCCTGCATGAACGGCTCGATCGGCTTCGGCTGGAAGGGGTAATCGCCGCGGCGGGGCGGCTCCGTGGGATCCACTCCGGCCTTGCCGTGCACCCGGTAGAGGGCCTCGGCACGCTCGTAGTAGGGGGCAAGGTCGGCATAGCTGAGCTCCCAGCCCGGCACCGGTCCCTCCTGCAGGGGCACGGCCGCGAACTCGCGCTCGCGCATGCGTTCCAGCACGCCACCCCAGATCTTGGTGTTGCCGCCCAGGGCGTAGATGGTCTGCGGCGAGAAGGGATCGCCATCGGTGCCGAACCACTGCTCACCGGGGTGGTAGCGATCCTTGCGGAACAGGTCGACATCGGCGACGTTCTGATCCGCCAGAGGCATCGCTCCACCGCGCTCCAGCAGCAGCACCGTCTTGCCGGATGCCGCCAGCTGGCCCACCAGGGTGCCGCCACCGGCACCGCTGCCGATCACGATCACGTTGTAATGCTGGTCGTCGATGATCATCGCCAGACGTAAAGCAGCAGGAAGAGAATGATCCAGATCACATCCACAAAGTGCCAGAACAGGGATGTGGCCTGAACGCCCTGTTCACCACCGGCGTAATTGCCGGGGATGAACGATTTCACCAGCATGATTCCCATCAGCAGAATGCCGGTGGCCACATGCAGACCGTGAAAACCGGTGAGCAGATAGAAGGTGCCGCCGAAGGTACCGGAACTGAAGCCGAAGGCCAGGCCGCTCCATTCCACCGCCTGACCGACGAGGAAATAGCCGCCCATAGCCATGGTGAGCAGCCAGAAGCCGCGGAACAACCAGATCTTCTCGCGGGCCTTGAAATGCTCGGCAAGCATGATCGTGCCGGAGCTGGAGATCAAGACGGCGGTGTTCACCAGTGGCGTGCGCCACTCCAGACCGTCCACCCCGGGGGGCAGCCAGTCGAGGGCGGAGGTGCGCAGGATGGCGTAACCACTGAAGAACGCCAGAAAAATGACGCTCTCTGAGCAGAGAAAGATGATGAAGCCGGTGAGGTTGTGATTGACGTGGCCATGGCCTGACTCTGGGCTGACTGGCGCGCCGCCGCTGAGGGGAGAGGTGCTGGTCATGCCGTGGCCTCCTGAAGTTGCAGACGCTGTTCAATCTCCGCCTGATGTTCCACCAGCGGTTCGCCGGTGCCATAGCCGTAGGGGCGACTGATCACAGTGGGAACGTCCTCGCCGAAGTTGTCTTCCGGAGGCGGGGAGGGCAGCAGCCACTCCAGGCCGATGGCATTCCAGGGATTGTGCGTGGCCCGGGGGCCGCGGATCCAGGCGCTCAGCATGTTGAGCAGGAAGGGAATGATCGACACACCCAACAGGAATGCCCCCAGGCTGGCGATCACGTTCCAGAAGGCAAACTCCGGGTCATAGCTCGACACGCGCCGTGGCATCCCCATCAGACCGAGCGGATGCATCGGCAGGAAGTTGAGGTTCGCGCCGATGAAGGTGAGCAGGCAATGCAGCTTGCCCAGCCCCTCATAGGGCATCCGACCGGTGAACTTGGGGAACCAGTGGTAGACGGCGGCGAAGATGCCCATCACCGCAGCGCCGTAGATGACGTAGTGGAAATGGCCCACCACGAAGTAGGTGTTCGACACGTGAATGTCGATCGGCACCGTGGCCAGCATCACGCCGGTGATGCCGGCGAACACGAAGTTCACCAGGCCGCCGATGCAGAACAGCATCGGTGTGGTGAGCCGCAGCTTGCCGCCCCAGAGGGTGCCCAGCCAGGCAAACACCTTCACCCCCGTGGGCACCGCGATCAGCATCGTGGTAGCCATGAACAGATCGCGCATCCACTGGGCCACGCCGCTGGGGAACATGTGGTGCACCCAGACGATCAGCCCCAGGCCGACGATGATGAAGGACGCCACCGCCACATACACATAACCGAACAGGGGCTTGCGGCTGTAGACGGGGAACAGCTCCGAAAAGATGCCGAACACCGGCAGGATGATCACATAAACGGCTGGGTGCGAATAGAACCAGAAGAAGTGCTGGTAGAGCACCGGATCACCGCCGCCCTCCGGCCGGTAGAAGCTGGTGCCGAAGCTCAGATCCATCAGCAGCATCACCGCTCCACCGGTGAGGGCCGGCAGGCCGATCAGCTGCAGGCTCTGGGCGGCGAGAGCCGTCCAGCAGAACACCGGCATGCGGAAGAAGCCCATGCCTGGCGCCCGCATCCGCAGGATCGTGGTGACGAAGTTCACCGCGCCCATGATCGAGGAGATGCCGGAGAGCGCCACCGCCAGGATCCACAGCGATTCACCGTTGATCAGGTGGCCAAGAGGGTTCTGGATGCTCACCGGCGGATAGCTCCACCAGCCGGCCGTGGCCGGGCCACCGGGCACGAAGAAGCTGGCGATCAGCAGCGT
>CAIZNP010000167.1 GCA_903934375.1 uncultured Synechococcaceae cyanobacterium | reverse complement strand
TGCGGCCTGCCTGCAGAAACGTGTCGGCGTAGGTCTGAGGCTTGATGTTGAACCCCTGCATCAGCAGATGCTTGAGCAGATCGCTGGCGGCCTCCACAGATAGATGGAGCAACCGTTCAACCAGCAGCTCACAGCTTTCCCTCCTCGGCCACGATCCGCTGCAGCAGGTCGGAGCAGGGATCAAGCTCCACCAGCTCAAGGGCATCGCTGGAGCACCCCAGCAGGGAGGCAACAACCGTGTCCAGTTCGAACAGCCGCAGGGGCTTCTCGCGGTCCCCTTGGCCCGGGAGCCGAACAGCACGATCAGATTGATGTCGGCAGGGATCTGTTCCGGGTTGATCTGGGGCAGCGTCCTCGCCTCGTGTCCTGGGGCGCCGCGGCTCACACCGCGAAGGAGCTGCCGCAGCCGCAGGTCTGGCTGGCGTTGGGGTTGGTGAAGTTGAAGCCGCCGCCGATCAGGGCGCTGGAGAAATCCAGCTGCATGCCATAGATGTACAGGAGGCTCTTGGGGTCGCTGACCACCGTGAAGGCGGGGGCGCCGCTGGGCTCGTACTCGTAGCGCTCGTCGTCGCCGCGGATCTCAGCGGCATCAATGAAGTCCATCGTGTAGCTCATGCCGCTGCACCCCCCCGAGCGCACGCCCACCCGCAGCACCTTGCCCGCACCCTGCGCAGGTAGCAGCGTCCCCAGCTGCTTCATGGCGCTCTCGGTGATCAGGATCCCCTTGCCGTCCCGGCCGGTGTGGGTGGCCTGGGCCTCGGGCTGTGGTGCGGCCGCCTGCGGGGCAGCGGGGTCTGGGCTGGTGGTCTGGGGGCTGGCGACCTGGCTGGTCATCGGGACGGACGGTCGTTTCCACCACTGTATGGAGCTCCTGCAGCCCCTGCCGGGTAGGCCCTCTCCATAGAGTCTGCCCACGTTGAGAGGGTTACAGGGTGCGCGTCGCCATCGTGGGTGCGGGACTGGCCGGGTTGGCCGCCGCCGTGGATCTGGTGGACGCCGGCCATCAGGTGGATCTCTACGAGGCCCGGCCGTTCATGGGCGGCAAGGTGGGCAGCTGGGTGGATGAGGGCGGCAACCACATCGAGATGGGGTTGCACGTGTTCTTCTTCAACTACGCCAACCTCTTCGCCCTGCTGCGCAAGGTGGGGGCGATCGACAACCTGCTCCCCAAGGACCACACCCACCTGTTCGTGAACACGGGCGGCGATCTGCGCGAGCTGGATTTCCGTTTCGCCCTCGGTGCCCCCTTCAACGGCCTCAAGGCCTTCTTCACCACCCCCCAGCTCGACTGGCTCGACAAGCTGCGCAACGCCCTGGCCCTGGGCACCAGCCCGATCGTGCGCGGCCTGATCGACTACGACGGCGCCATGAAGGTGATCCGCGATCTCGATCGCATCAGCTTCCAGCAGTGGTTCCTCGGCCACGGCGGCAGCCAGCAGAGCATCAAGCGGATGTGGAATCCGATCGCCTATGCCCTCGGCTTCATCGACTGCGAGGCGATCTCGGCCCGCTGCATGCTCACCATCTTCATGATGTTCGCGGCGAAAACCGAGGCCTCCAAGCTCAACCTGCTCAAGGGCTCACCGCACCGCTGGCTCACCGGCCCGATCCTCGACTACATCCAGCAACGCGGCGGCCGGCTGCACCTGCGTCATCGCGTCACCGACGTGCAGTTCGAGGAGGGCGCCGCCGGCAGCGATGGTCAGCCCAGCACCCAGGTGTGCGGCCTCACCCTCGGCACCCCCGAGGGCGATATCCAGGTGCAGGCCGATGCCTATCTGGCCGCCTGCGATGTGCCCGGCATCCAGCGCATGATTCCGGCCGCCTGGCGCCGCTGGCCCCTGTTCGACAACCTCTACAAGCTCGAGGCCGTGCCGGTGGCCACGGTGCAGCTCCGCTACGACGGCTGGGTGACCGAGCTGGGCGAGTCGCCCCTGAATGAGGCGGCCCGCCGCGATCTGGCCCGCCCCGCCGGGCTCGACAACCTGCTCTACACAGCGGACGCCGACTTCAGCTGCTTCGCCGATCTGGCCCTGGCCAGCCCGGAGGACTACCGCAAGGAGGGGCAGGGCTCGTTGCTGCAGTGCGTGCTCACCCCCGGTGATCCCTGGATCCCGAAAAAAACCGAGGAGATCGTGGCTGCCACCGATGAGCAGGTGCGCCGCCTGTTCCCCTCGGCCCGCAATCTCCAGCTGGTGTGGAGCAACGTGGTCAAGCTGGCCCAGTCGTTGTATCGCGAAGCACCCGGCATGGAGCCCTACCGGCCGGAGCAGCGCACACCGGTGGCCAACTTCTTCCTGGCCGGTAGCTATACCCGGCAGGACTACATCGATTCGATGGAAGGCGCCACCATGAGTGGGCGGCTGGCGGCGGCCGCGATTCTCGGCCATCAGGCTGAACTCGCCACCAACGCCGCCGTGGCCTGATCAAGCCCTTATCCCCGTCCCATTGCCGCAACCCCCATGGGCCGTTGGCTTGAGCACAGCGTCACCACAGAGATCCAGGCGCCGGTGGAGCGGGTGTGGGAGGTGTGGAGTGATCTTGAAACGATGCCGCGCTGGATGCGCTGGATCGAATCGGTGGTCACCGAGCCCAATGATCCTGATCTGACGGATTGGACCCTCGCGGCTCAGGGCTTCCGCTTCCACTGGAAAGCACGGATCACCATGCGTGTGGATGCGCAGCAATTGCACTGGGAGTCCGTCGGAGGCTTGCCAACCAAGGGCGCTGTGCGGTTCTATCCGATGGGACCAGTTGGCACGGCGGTGAAACTGAGCGTCAGCTATGAGCTGCCGGGGGTGTTGGCACCGCTGATGGAACCCTCCATCCTGGGGGGGATCGTCACCAGGGAACTCCAGGCCAATCTGGATCGCTTCCGGGATCTCGTGGAGCAGGACGTTGATCTCCAGCAGGGTTGAGCTGCAGGTGCGTAGCGCACTCCCGGCTGTGG
>CAIZNP010000166.1 GCA_903934375.1 uncultured Synechococcaceae cyanobacterium | reverse complement strand
GGTGCGGCGCGATCTCGGCGTCATAGACGGCCTTCTGGAACTCATCGGGCAGCAGCACCATGATCCAGTCGGCCTTGGCGGCCGCATCGGCCACGCTCAGCACCTCCAGACCATCGGCCCTGGCTTTCTCGGCCGAGCGGCTGCCCTCGTAGAGGCCCACCACCACGTTGATGCCGCTGTCCTTGAGGTTCAGCGCATGGGCGTGCCCCTGGGAGCCGTATCCGATGATGGCCACCGTCTTGCCGTTCAGCAGGCTGAGATCGGCGTCGGTGTCGTAGTAGAGCTTGGCCATCGGGGCTGCGTCGAGTCTGGGCTGGGCAAGGATCGAGCTTACGCAAGCGCCTGCCGCGCCCCACAGTCGGCTGACAGCTGACCTGTCCATCCCTACGGTCTGGGCTCTGCCTGCAGTGCCATGGCCGACGGCCCCGCCATCGCGACAGCACCGACCCCAGCAGCGGCCCTGTTCGAGGCCCACATGCAGGCGGAGCTCAACGCCGACCTCGACGCCACCATGGCCACGATGGTGGATGAGCCTCACCTGCTCAATCTGGCTTCCGGCACGGGCGGCCAAGGAGCATCCGGCGTACGCGCGTTCTATGCCACCCGGCTGATCGGCCAGTTCTTCCCGCCCGATGTGGAGTTCATCCCGATCTCACGCACGGTGGATGGCGAGCGCCTGGTGGATGAACTGGTGATCCGCTTCACCCACACCGAAGTGATCGGCCATCTGCTGCCCGGCGTGGCGCCAACCGGCCGCAGCGTCGAGATGGCCCTGGTGGTGATCGTGGGCGTGCGCGACGGCAAGGTGGCCTACGAGCACATCTACTGGGATCAGGCCGGACTGCTGGCGCAGCTGGGATTGCTGGATCCGGCCGGGCTGCCGGTGGATCCAGGGACGGCCGCCCGATTGCTGGATTTCACCGGCAAACGCTGATCAAAAGCGGCCGTTTAGAAGCGGTCGTTTCAGAAGCGATCGGTGTGGTGATGCAGGGCTCGCCAGTGGCCGTTCTCCTTGCGGAAGACCGTGGTGGCGCGGATATCGCTCTCGATGGCCTCGCCCGCCTGGGTCATGCCGCTGGTGCGCTCGATGCACACCAGATAGCCCATTTCAGCGCTCTCCACAAAGCGACGCTGATCGGCCACGAGGGAGCCCTTGAAGCCCATGGCGGACTCCTTCGCGAACTGAGCCATCACCGCGGCGCGGCCTGTACACAGGGCGCCGGTGGGGCCGAGGTGGCTGATGTCGTCGCTCTCTGACCAGATCGCAGCAAAGGCGTCGGCATCGCCGCCCAGCAGCCGGTTGCCCGCTGCATAGAACAGGTCTGCGGCTTCGGTGAGGGTGGTCGGCATGGGGGCTTCAGGCCTCGGTGGGATGGGCGATGACACGGTCGATCAGGCCGTACTCCACCGCCTCGGCGGCGCTCATGAAGTAGTCGCGGTCGGTGTCCTTCTCGATCTTCGTCAGCTCCTGGCCGGTCATGTCCGCCATGCTCTGGTTGAGCATGTCCTTGATCCGCAGGATCTCGCGGGCCTCGATCTCGATGTCGCTGGCCTGACGCTGACTGGTGCCCCCTAGGGGCTGGTGAATCATGATCCGGCTGTGGGGCAGAGCCAGCCGCTTGCCCTTGGTGCCGGCGCCCAGCAGGAAGGCACCCATCGAGGCCGCCAGGCCCACGCAGATGGTCACCACGTCGGATTTGACGTACTGGATGGTGTCGTAGATGGCCAGGCCAGCGGTCACCGAGCCGCCCGGCGAGTTGATGTACAGGTAGATCGGCTTGGAGTTGTCCTCCGAGTCGAGATACAGCATCTGCGCCACCAGGCTGTTGGCGATGGCGTCGTTCACCTCGGAGCCCAGGAACAGGATCCGCTCCACGCCCAGGCGTGTGTAGATGTCGACCCAGCGCTCGTACTGGCTGCCGGGGAGGCGGTAGGGAACGCTGGGAGTGCCGATGGGCATGGCGGTGAGGGCTGTTGATCCGGCGGGAACCGGAGGTGGAGGTGGTGGTCAGGGATGGGGCCGCGGGTGTGGCGCCGGCCCAGTGGAAGCGAAAAGCCGATGGGCTGCAGTCTCAGCTGATGCCCGGATTGCCGGGGCTGACGCCGCCGGCGGCGGCCGTCAGCGGGCCGGGCAGCTGCTTCTGGCTGGTGAGCACGCGATCGATCAGGCCGTACTCCACCGCCTCCTGGGCGGTGAGGTAGGTCATGCGGTCGGAATCCTTGGCCAGCTGCTCCACGCTGCGGCCGGTGTTGACCGAGAGCATCTCGAGCATCGTCTGCTTGTTGTGCAACACCTCCTTGGCCCGGATCTGGATGTCGCTGGCCTGGCCGCGGGCGCCGCTGCGAGGCTGGTGCAGCACGATCGAGGCATGCGGTAAGGCGGCGCGATGCCCCTTGGTGCCGGCCGACAGGATCATCGCGGCGGTGCCCATGGCCTGGCCGATGCAGATGGTGTGCACCGGCGGCTTCACATAGCGCAGGGTGTCGGCGATGGCGAAGGCTTCGGTCTCAAACCCGATGGCGTCGCCCGAGTACCAGCTGGTGCCGGTGGAGTTGATGTAGAAGAAGATCGGCTTCTCCGGGTTGTCGAACTCCAGGTAGAGCAGCTGGGCAATGATCAGCTCGGTGACGTCAATGCCCATCTGGCGTTTGGCGTCGTCGTCGCTGAACAGCGGCAGGCCCAGATAGACGATGCGCTCCTTGAGCAGCAGCGAGGGCAGGTCCGGCGGAGGGGTGCGCATCACGGCGGAATCGCCGTAGTAGGGAGCTGACACCGACATCCGCGGATTCACTGCAGGCCTGAAGCCGGAGCCTAGCGGGGGGTGG
>CAIZNP010000165.1 GCA_903934375.1 uncultured Synechococcaceae cyanobacterium | reverse complement strand
CTCCCCCGCCGCGTCTCGTCGCCACGGAAATCATGAACGATCCGATCCTGAACGCGCTGGCTGACAACTTTCAGGGTATCCGAGATGCCGAGCAATAGAGCACGACAACCCCAGTCCTGATCAGGATTCTCAACAAAAACTAAGGGATTGAGCCGAATCCCCCGGCCGGCCCCATGCGAAATACCGGATCTATGCATCCAGTGCATGGAATCTGGCCCCGGAGATCCAATCCTGGGGGCCTAATCTGAACTCCGTGCTCAGCCAGCCATGGATTCCGACGACCAGGCCAAGGAGCGTCAACTCGCCATAACGATCGTCCAGGCCACGTCAGCGAGTGATCGGGTGGTTCTCCAGCAATGGATCACTCAGCTGCTGGTGCTCAAAGATGCGCCCCTGGGGAAGCTGGAGAAAGCCAAGAAGGCCATTGCCATCACAGCTTCCAGCAAAGCCGCTGTAACCGCCGCAAAGCTGGTGATGCAGCACATCAAGCGTGTAGCTTGGGATGAGCGATCCACGGCGGCAAGGTTCGGCATGGGGGGTGTAGCGATTGGCCTGGCGGCCTTTGGCTCCCAGGGAGCAGGCGTAGCTGCACTTGGTACCGCTGTCGGAGTGCCGCTCTGGGTGATCTCAGGAGCCGGTGCCTCCATGGCAGGTGTTCTGCTTGAGGAGTTGAAGCGGAATAAGGGCTGACCGCTGACTCCTTCACGCTTGGTCAGCCTGCATCTGCCCATATGGCTGATTGCTCCAGCTTCCTTGCGGCCCAGAACGCCGGCAACCCCAGCGCCTACGACCGCGCCCTGGCCGAACTGCGCGCCGGCCGCAAACGCAGCCACTGGATCTGGTTCATGTTGCCCCAGCTGGCCGGCCTCGGCCGCTCGGCAATGGCCCAGCGCTATGGCATTGCAGACCTGGATGAAGCCCGCACCTACCTGGCCGACCCGGTGCTGCGGCAGCGGCTGGAGGCGGTGATCGGCGTGATCGACGAGCAGCTCCTCAAGCTCGGCCAGAGCCTGGAGCACCTGATGGGGAGCGGTCTGGATGCCGCCAAGACGGTAAGCAGCCTCACCCTGTTCGAAGCCGCTGGGCTGGATAGCGCAGGAGCACTCCTGGATCAGATCGGGCGGCGCTGTGAGCGGACGCTGGAGCGGCTCGGATTGGCGCGGTCTGCCCGATCTCCAACAGAATGAGTGCATGTTCACATCAGCCGCACCACCGATCGACCAGCGTCTCGCCGGCATGGCCGCTCAGATCCGCCGCCTGATCCCACCGGCAGAGGTGCGCCTTTTGGCTCACGCGCCCGCGGCCAAGCCAGGCCTGATTCCGACATCGATCTTCTGATCACTGCCCCGGATGCCTGGCTGGCGCAGCGTGACCGCTTCAGCCTGCTGCGAGATCTATGGGGTGCCGTGGCGCAGCCCGACCTCTCGGTTGATCTGGTGCTCCACTCCTGCAGCGAAGCGAACCGCCGCGCCCAGGAGCCTGGCTCCCTGGTGCAGGAGGCTTTCAGCCACGGTGTGTTGCTCGATGGCCAGCCCTGAGGCCGCTCGCCTGCTCAGGATTGCTCGGCGCGATCTCAAGATGGCGCGTCGTCTGCTCGACCCCGATCTCGCACGCTTACTCCTGCTGTTGGAGCAATCCGGTGTGGTCATCACCGATCTGCTGTCACTTCGAGCCTTCTCCACATTTGCGGTGCAATGCCGCTACGACGACGAACCTGAGGAGCTCAGCTTGGATCGAGCGGCATGGTGCAACCGGGCTGCAGCGCTGATCGATCAGGTGCAGGCGCTGTTGGACTGATCGGCCAGCTTCTACACGCGGTACAGATTCATCCCGTCGCTACGAAGGGCAGCCGTGGTTCGCAGGAGGACCTGCTCGGCCTGGTTTCGCCGCACTGATGCCCAGGCTGGTTGGCTCCCTGCCCGCCAGCAGAAGGGGATGGAGCAGGCCGCAGGAGTATCACCATCCGTGAAGGCATTGCATGACAAACCTGCATTAGTTCACTGATGGAGCGATCTGCCGCTCAAATCCCATGCATGGCCGACTGGGGCGCCTCGCGCGGCCGAGTGCGGCCAGTCCGCGGGGCTACATAGAAAAGTTGCTACAGTTCACTCATGGAGCGATCTGCCGCCCGTTTTTCATTCAAAGAGCCCCTGGCGCAGTTGCCTCGCGGTGCTCCCCTGGGGATGGAGGTCCTGGCCGCCCATGGCATCACATCCAAGCGGGCATCTGCGCTGGTGCGATCGGGCTGGTTGCTGCGCCTGGGCCGCGGTGCCTACGGGCTTCCCGGCGACACCCTCCAGCGGGATGCCTGCCTGGCCTTCCTGGCACAGCAGGTGCCGGGGTTGCATGTGGCCGGCAAAACGGCCCTGGCCTGGCGCGGGGTTCGTCACAACCTGGCCTTCCGGGAAACCGTGGTGCTCTGGGGTGATCAGCCGGCCCGCCTGCCCCGTTGGCTGGATGGCGTCGTGCAGGTGCGCTACCGCGTCGCCCACATCTTTGACACCGAGCTGCCGGCGGGCCTCGGGCTGGCTCCCTTAGCCGGTGGCCATCCACACCTGCCTGTGTCAGCTCCGGAGCGCGCCCTGCTCGAGCTGCTCAGCGAAACCGGAAGCTTCGAGGGCCTCGAGGAGGTACGCCAGTTGGTGGAGAGCACGCGCAACCTGCGGCTGCCACTGCTCGATGAGCTCCTCGGTCACCTCACCCGCATCAAGGTGGTGCGTCTCGCAGCCCGCTTGGCGAGTGAGCTCGAGCTGCCTTGGGCCGAGTTGGCCCAGCAGCACAGCCGCCGCCTCGGTGGCGGGCGCCGCTGGGTGGCCGTGGGCCGCACCGGTGAGCGCCTGGATCTGGCCGCGCCACCATGAACAGCGCCTACACCGCCACGGTGCGCCAGCTGCTGGATATCGCTCCGGTGGTGTTCGCCACGCCCCATTTCGCCCTCAAGGGCGGCACCGCGCTCAATCTGTTCCTGCACGACCTGCCGCGGCTATCGGTGGACGCAGACCCGCACGCGCATGGTTCAGGACCTGCTCCGTGCCCTCACCGACCAGCACCGCACTTTTCTGCTTTCGCTGGTGCAGAACCAGCCCCGCTGGGAGTGCACTCCATTTCCCCACTTACAGGAGCTGCCAGCCATCCGCTGGAAGCTTCAGAACCTGGCGAAGCTGAAGGGTGCCAAGCGCGCAGAACAGGTCGAGCGGCTACAGGCCTGTTTTAGGCAGGCAGATGGCCCGGTCAGAGCCTGGAGCATCTGATGGTGAAGCCGCCGGCCTGGAGAGCGCCGGTGCCTTGACGGATCAGCTCAGTTGAGCGACTGCGTCCCCCAAGGGCAGCCCCCAGCCGTGGTTCGCAGGAGGACCTGCTCTGCCTGCCTCCGCCTGCTCCTCCAGCCACGCCCGCTGCAGATCAATTCGGGTGATGCGGTAGCCGAGGCGCCGTGCCGCCAGGATCAGCTCCTTGCGTGAGCGGCAGTGGCGCAGGGCACGCTGGAGGTCGCCCTGGGATTCGGCGTCCTCCACCAGGCGTTCCAGTTCGCTCCAGCTCATCGCGCACGTCCCGGGCTCTGCTCCGACCATGACAACGGCCCTGGTGTTCCGCCACGTTCCGCCGGGCACACAGCAGAGCGACAGGTGCAGACCTGTGGGTGGGCTTGCTCCGGGCCTCTCCAGGCTGCCCTGCAGGCGCTGATGGCGGAGCTTGGGCCGCGGATGCGTCGACGGCGGCGCGCACGTTGACAATGACATTGACAATGCCGAGCAGGTAGGTTGACAATCGAAACAGCGCACAGGGTTCAACGTGCCTGCGATGCGAGGCCGGGGAGAGGACGTTCGCACCTTCATCGTTGCCCATGTGGGCCGGTATCCCGGCGACATCGTTCGCCGCACGGCCGATAAATTCGGCTGCTCACGCCAGGCCGTCCATCGCCACATCCAACGCTTGCTCGAGGAAGAGGCGCTGGTGGAGTCCGGCAAGACGCGCAGCCGCACCTATGCATTGGCTCAGCTCAGCGCCTGGAGCCAGAGCTACGCCGTCTCCGCCAGTGGCGATGAAGGCGATGTCTGGCTGCGGGATGTGCGCGAGCGGCTTAAGCCCCTGGCCACCAATGTGCTGGGCATCTGGCAGTACGGCTTTACTGAGATGTTCAACAACGCTCTGGACCATGCAGAAGCCCAGAACATTTCAGTTTCGGTGACCAAGACAGCGGCCAGCTCTGTGGTGACGATCCGCGATGACGGCGTGGGAATCTTTCGCAAGATCCGGGCAGCGCTTGGCCTCCTGGATGAGCGCCATGCCGTGCTGGAGCTGGCGAAGGGCAAATTCACCACCGATCCTCAGCGCCACTCCGGGGAGGGCATCTTCTTCAGCTCGAGGCTGTTCGATCAGTTCTCCATCAGCTCCGGCTCGGTCTGGTTCAGCCACCAGGCCAAGGCCCCCGAAGATTGGATTCTGGAGACAGAGGAGAGCAAGGGGACATCGGTGCGGATGGAGCTGGGCAACCACACAGCCCGATCCGTGAACAAGGTGTTCAAACAGTTCACCACTGGTGACGACTTCGGCTTCACCAAAACGGTGGTACCAGTGCGCCTGGCTCAATATGGCGACGACAATCTCGTGTCCAGATCCCAAGCCAAACGTCTGATCGTCCGGTTCGAGAAGTTCCGCACCGTGGTTCTCGACTTCAAGGGTGTCGCCATGATCGGCCAAGCCTTCGCCGACGAAGTCTTTCGGGTCTTCCCGCTGGCCCACCCAGAGGTCGAGCTGATGTCCCTCAATGCCAACAAGGAGGTCAGCCAAATGATTGCCCATGTCCTTGAGGGAGCCCGATGAACCTCACACTGGAGCGGGGCGGTGACGTGGTTCGCGACGCCTCCAGCAAGCAGGTGAAACGAAGCCCCTGACCTCAGCAAAGCCTTAGCGGCCTTGGAACCTGCGGGCCAGCAAGGCCGCGGTCTCAAAAAATGGGTCGTCTGAGATTCGAACTCAGGACCAATCGGTTAAAAGCCGAGTGCTCTACCGCTGAGCTAACGACCCGCCCGGCCCAGGCAGGGCACGGCGGTGGCCCTTGCGGGCACCACGTGAACGTATCACCCGGGAGGGTCGGGCACCAACCGGCCCGAGGATGGCCGGCAAGCGCTGCCGCGGCCCCTCACCCGCCCCTGTGATGACCACCCGCCCCTGGCCCGAACCCACCGTGCACCCGCAGGCCTGGGTGGCCGACTCGGCCGTGCTGATCGGTGATGTACGCCTGGCGGCCGGTGCCAGCCTCTGGCCGACGGCCGTGGCCCGCGGCGATGTCTGCCCGATCGTGATCGGTGAGGGCAGCAACGTGCAGGACGGAGCTGTGCTGCACGGCGATCCCGGCCAGCCGGTGACCATCGGCGCCGATGTGACCATCGGCCACCGGGCCGTGGTGCACGGCGCCACCCTGGAGGACGGTTGCCTGATCGGCATCGGCGCGATCGTGCTCAACGGCGTCACCGTGGGGGCCGGCGCCCTGGTGGCGGCCGGCTCGGTAGTGACCCGCGATGTGCCGCCCCGGGCCCTGGTGATGGGTGCCCCGGCCCAGCTGAAACGCGAGCTGAGCGAGGAGGCCGCCGCCGAGCAGCGCCAACACGCCCGCCGCTACCGCCAGCTGGCCATGGTCCATGCCGGCCGCTCCAGCGATCCCGGCTTCCAGCCGGCCTGAGCGCGGCAATTGCTGCGAAATCGATCAACCGTTCGTAGCGGCTTCCGCCAAACGGCCTGGTTCCGTAAGATCCAGCAACGCCTTTTCCTCAATACCAGCCATGGACGCACGGCTCCTGCTTGTTGTGACCCCGATCCTGCTGGCAGCCGGCTGGGCCGCGTTCAACATCGGCCGCGCTGCCGTGGGCCAGCTGCAGTTGCTGATCAAGCGCGCCAACGGCTGAGCAGCGCCCAAGGCGTCGCTCCGCAAGCCCCGCACCACCGGCTCCTAGCCTGATCCCTTCAGGCAGAGCCGGTTTCGCGTGTCAGAGCCCTTCCAGGCGAGCAGCTCAGCCCCGATCCTGGTGATCGGCGCCGGTCTGGCCGGCACAGAGGCGGCCTGGCAGATCGCGCGGGCCGGCCTGCCGGTGCGGCTGGTGGAGATGCGGCCGGCGCGCCGCTCACCCGCCCACCACAGCAGCGAATTCGCCGAGCTGGTGTGCAGCAACAGCTTCGGGGCCCTCAGCAGCGACAGGGCCGCCGGCCTGCTGCAGGAGGAGCTCCGCCGCCTCGGTTCGCTGGTGATCGGCACGGCCGATCAGCACGCCGTGCCGGCCGGCGGTGCCCTGGCGGTCGACCGCGGCCGCTACAGCGCCGCTCTCACCGCCGCCCTCGAGCAGCACCCACTGGTGACGGTGGAGCGCCGCGAGCACACCGACCTGCCCGGCCCCGGCGAGATCGCCGTGCTGGCCACGGGCCCGCTCACCAGCGAACCCCTGGCCGAAGCGCTGCGCGCCTTCACCGGCCGGGCCGACTGCCACTTCTTTGATGCCGCCAGCCCGATCGTGGAGGGCGAGAGCATCGACCTCTCGGTGGCCTTCCGCGCCTCCCGCTACGACAAGGGCGACGCCGACTACATCAACTGCCCGATGAGCAAGGAGCAGTTCCTCGCCTTCCGCGAGGCGCTGCTAAGCGCTGAGCAGGCCGAACTCAAGGATTTCGAGAAGGAAAACGCCACCTTCTTCGAGGGCTGCCTGCCGATCGAGGAGCTGGCTCGCCGCGGCGAAGACACCATGCGCTACGGCCCGCTCAAGCCGATCGGCCTCTGGGATCCCCGCTGGGGCGACGTGAACGACCGCGATGTGCGCCGCGCCAACCGCGCCTACGCCGTGGTGCAGCTGCGCCAGGAAGACAAGGACGGCCGCCTCTGGAACCTGGTGGGCTTTCAGACCAATCTCAAATGGGGCGAGCAGAAACGGGTGCTGCGCCTGATACCTGGCCTGGAGAATGCCGAGTTCGTGCGCTTCGGCGTGATGCACCGCAACACCTTCCTGGAGGCACCCCAGCTGCTGGATGCCAGCCTGCAGTTCCGCCAGCGCCCCACGCTGCTGGCGGCGGGTCAGATCACCGGCACCGAGGGCTACGCGGCGGCGGTGGCCGGCGGCTGGCTGGCTGGCACCAACGCCGCACGCCTGGCCCGGGGCCTGGAGCCGATCAGCCTGCCGCCCACCACGATGATCGGCGCCCTCACGCACTTCATCGCCAGCGCCCCCTCCGGCAAATTCCAGCCGATGCCCCCCAACTTCGGCCTGCTGCCGGAGCTGGCGGAGCGCATCAAGGCCAAACGCGAGCGCTACGGCGCCTACCGCGATCGGGCCCTGGCGGATCTGGAGCCCTTCACCGGCACATCTGAGCCGGCCGGGTTAGTACAGGGGGGGAATGGCGTGGTGCCAACGCGATGCAGCTCTCCGGCCGCGATACCAGCGGCGCATCCGCAGCCGACCACGCCCTGAGCGAGCAGCACAGCCTGGCGCTCGGGCTGTGGGTGAGCCTGGCCATCGCCGTGCTCGGCCTGCTCACCTACGTGCTCTCCGGCTCGGAAGCGGTGCTGCTGGAGGGCCTCCATGCCGGCTGATGGCCGTTCGGCTACGAGGGGCAGGAGGCGGTCTACGTGCTGCTGCGCTCGCTGCTGCTGCTCGGCATCCTCAGCTTCGCCGGCCTGAACGCCGCGCGCGACCTACTCGCCTGGTGGCAGGGCGACACCCCCGAAGCCATTGCCACCGGCCCGGTTGGCTGGTACGGCCTGCTGGGGGGGCTGAGCTGCGGGGCCCTGGCCTGGGCGCAGCACCGCGGCTGGGTGTCCGGCGGCCGCTGCAGTGAACTGCTGCGCACCGAATCGCGCGCCGCCCTGCGCGAAACCGCCGGCGCCGCCTGCGAGCAGGAGCTGATCCAACGCACCCGCTGCGGCGTCCAGAGCCTCGTGGAGCCCGCCGCCGCCCAGCTGCTCGACCTCTGGGTGGTGAAGCTGGGCCGGATCAGCTATGTGGTGGCCTACGTGAACCCGGCCCGAGCGGTGGAGGCCAGCTGGCTCGACAACCTGCGCGCCCAGCTCGAAGCCAGCTGCACCGGCCTGCTGGGGCCTGTGCGGGCCGAGGTGGTGATCACCGGCCGGCCGCCGTTCAGCGGCGCTGTCGCCGCAGACTGAAGGTGGAGCGGAGGGCCACCGGAGCAGCGCCCAGCGACGCCAGCCATCCCACGCCGCTCCAGGCAACACTTTCCGCGGCCGCCTCCGGAAATGACTCGCCATGGCGAACCATTTCCGGAGAGGGCCGCCACAGCCACACAGCAGAGAACAGGACAGCACAGCAACACAGCTCATCAGCACAGCAACACAGCGCCGCTCGGCTTCACCCGCACCACCGCCGGCTTCTAGGGTCGCCTCAGATCGCACAGCCCACCGGTGACCGCCAGCCCTGCCCCCGACTGGGACGTGATCGTGATCGGCAGCGGCATCGGCGGCCTGGTGACGGCCTCGCAACTGGCGGCCAAGGGGGCGCGCACGCTGGTGCTGGAGCGCTACCTGATCCCGGGCGGCTCGGGCGGCAGCTTCCGGCGCGAGGGCTACACGTTCGACGTTGGCGCCTCGATGATCTTCGGCTTCGGCGACAAGGGCCACACAAACCTGCTCACCCGCGCCCTGGCCGATGTAGGCCAGCACTGCGACACGATCCCCGATCCGGCCCAGCTGGAATACCACCTACCGGGCGGCCTCAATGTGGCGGTCGATCGGGACTACGAACGCTTCCTCGCCGATCTCACCGCCCGCTTTCCCCACGAGGCGAAAGGCATCCGCAGCTTCTACGACACCTGCTGGCAGGTGTTCCGCTGCCTCGATGCGATGCCGCTGCTCTCGCTCGAGGATCCGGCCTACCTGGCGAAGGTGTTCTTTCGCGCTCCCCTGGCCTGCCTGGGGCTGGCCCGCTGGCTGCCGTTCAACGTGGGCGAGGTGGCCCGCGCCCATATCCGTGATGAGCAGCTGCTGAAGTTCATCGACATGGAGTGCTTCTGCTGGAGCGTGATGCCGGCCGATCGCACGCCGATGATCAACGCCGGCATGGTGTTTTCCGATCGCCATGCCGGCGGCATCAACTACCCCAGGGGTGGCGTCGGTGTGATCGCCGAGAAACTGGTGGCGGGTCTGGAGGCTCATGGCGGCGCCATCCGCTACAAGGCGCGCGTCACCGATGTGCTGATCGAGGGCGACGGTGCTGCCAGACGGGCCGTGGGCGTGAAGCTCGCCAATGGTGAAACGATCCGCGCCCGCCGCGTGGTGAGCAACGCCACCCGCTGGGACACGTTCGCCGGCGCAACCACCGGTGCCAACGATGGCAAGGACAACGAAGGCGCCGTGAGCCATCCGCTGGTGGATGCCGCCCACACGCCAAAGGCCGAAGCCACCTGGCGGCAGCGCTACCGCCCCTCCCCCTCCTTTCTCTCCCTACACCTGGGCATCGACGCCGCTGTGGTGCCGGAGGGCTTCCACTGCCATCACCTGCTGCTGGAGGACTGGGCAGCCATGGAGGCCGAGCAGGGGGTGGTGTTCCTGTCGATGCCGACGCTGCTGGATCCCTCGCTGGCGCCGGCAGGCAGGCACATCCTGCACACCTTCACCCCCTCGTCGATCGAGGCGTGGAAGCACCTCTCCCCCGCCGACTACCGCGCCAAGAAGGAGGCCGACGCCAACCGCCTGATCACCCGCCTCGAGGCGATCCTGCCCGGCCTGGCCGGCGCCATCCGCCACCGCGAGGTGGGCACCCCCCGCAGCCACCGCCGCTTCCTCGGCCGCATGGGCGGCAGCTACGGCCCGATCCCGGCCCTGCGCCTGCCGGGCCTGCTGCCGATGCCGTTCAACCGCACGGGCGTGCGCGACCTGTACTGCGTGGGCGATTCCTGCTTCCCGGGCCAGGGCCTGAACGCCGTGGCCTTCAGCGGCTTCGCCTGCGCCCACCGCATCGGCGCCGATCTGGGCCTCAACCCCTGGGCGCTGCCGG
This sequence comes from uncultured Synechococcaceae cyanobacterium, assembly GCA_903934375.1. Taxonomy (GTDB): domain Bacteria; phylum Cyanobacteriota; class Cyanobacteriia; order PCC-6307; family Cyanobiaceae; genus Vulcanococcus. The sequence continues at coordinate 19,149 of CAIZNP010000165.1, read as the reverse complement.
CCTGAAGCAGCTGCCCCAGTCGGCTGCCGATGCAGAACTGCAGCACTAGGCTTCAAACAGAATCGGCATCCTGTGAAGCTCCTGCGCTCCTGGCTGAAACAGGAACGTATGACATCCCGCCACAGCAGCTGGGGTGCCACCTTGCGCATCGCCATCCTGCTGCTGCTGGCCACCCTGAGCCTTGAGGGCCTGCGCCGCGTCAGCAACAGCGCGGCGCAGCAGCTGCAGCGCCAGAACGAGCAGCTGGAGCTGCTGAGCTGGATCGCCTTGGATACCAACCGCCCCCTGCTGGACTGGGCCCACTGGGACGACATCTATAACTTCGTCACCGGTAAGGATCCAGATTTCGTTACCCGCTACATGGAGACGACGGGCCTGCTGGATGGCGGCGCCGTACTCGCCATCGTGGATAGCCGCGATCAACTGACAGCCATCAGCGGAGCCGACAGCCATGATCGCTCCCCCAGAAGTGCCCTCGTGCAGTGCCTGACCGGCGTTGCCGCCATGCAGCGCCGCAGGGGTGAGGACTACCTGCCAGTGATCTGCCCAAGCGAGCACGGCCCGCTGGCGGGTGGCATCGCCACCATCACCGACAACCTGATCCGCCGGACCACAACATCACGCCTCATCTACCTCGTACCCCTTCTGGAGAGTGGCAACGCATCCTCCGTTCAGCAGGGGCTGAGCACGCTCAGTAAGCAGCTGGTGCTGAGCGACACATCCCCGGGCCAAGCCGGCCGAGCGCAGCGCGTGGTGACCCCAACCCTGTGGACCGGCAACGAGCAGAAGCTGTCGGTGCAAGACCCCGACAGCAGCACCACGCTCGCCCGTGAACTCCTGCCCCTGGCCCTTCTGGCGCTCTGCGGCGTGCTGATGATCCTCGGTCTGCGCGCCCAGTGGATGCTGGCGCAACGGCGCCTTCAGCTGGAGCGGCTGCACAGCGAACGGATGAGCAGCCAGCGCATCCGCCGCACCGAGCGTGAGCTGACCGAGCTGCTTGATCAGGTGCAGCTCGGCAACGATGCCAACGAATCGATGGCCTTCGCCCGCATGCTGAAGCGGCGTGTCGACGTGCCGCTTACCAACAGCAGCGGCACCCAACGAGTGGAGCGGCTGGCGGAGCGCTTTGAGGGAGTCTTGCAGACCGCCCGCTCACTGGCTCTGCTGGATGTCACCACCGGCCTGCCCAATCGCAGCTACTTTCTCGAGCGCCTCAACTGGGAAAGCGAACGCAGCCGCAACAGGGGCGTTTCCCTGGCACTGCTATTCATCAACATCGACAAGTTCAAGCAGATCAACGAAACCTATGGCCACAGTACAGGTGATGGCGTGCTGCAGCACGTCGCTCAAGAACTCGAGAAGCTGATTGAAAGCAACGACTTCTTGGCGCGCTTCGGCGGCGATGAGTTCAGCCTGATTCTCAACACCGAAAATCTCGACGACCCAAGCGAAGAAACCCTGCGTGAGCACTCGCACCAGCGAGCGCTTGATCTGCTCGAGCGCTTCCAGAACAAGGCCCGCCGGCTTCCCGATCAGATCAGCCTCAGCCTCAGCATCGGCATCGCCATCAGCGATGCGGCTGGCACCACACCGGAGGAACTGATCCGCCGCTCCGACATGGCGATGGTGTTGGCCAAGACCCACCGCCAGCGAAGGGTCTCAGTGTTCGACATCAAGAGCGACTGGGACGAACTCAATAACTACCGTCTGTTCAACGCGCTGCAGAGCGACATCAGCCACGCCCCCGAGCGGTTCTCGATCGTGTTCCAGTCGATCGTTGATGCCAGCGAGCGAATGTGCAAGGTTGAGGCTCTCAGCCGCTGGGCGAATCCTGAATTTCCCGATGTTCCAGCGGATTTAATTTTCTCCCTGGCAGAACGCTATCGCCTGGTGCCGGAACTCGGCCAACTGATCCTTGAACGTACCCTGCAGGAACTTGTGCAGTTGCGCCAAGAATTGAACCGACCCGATCTCAACCTGGCGATCAACATCAGTCCGAGCCAGCTCAGCCAGCAGGACTTCAGCATCTGGCTTCTGGCCCAGCTCAGCCTGCAGCGCATCAGGCCTGAGAGTGTGACCGTCGAGGTCACGGAATCGGCTGTGGTGGAAACCAGCCAGGAGCTCACCGACAACCTCGATGCCCTGCGCCGGGCTGGCGTGAAGCTGGCCCTCGACGACTTCGGTACTGGCTTCTCCTCGCTGCGCCTGCTGATGTGGCTCAAGCCCGATGAGCTCAAGATCGACAAGAGCTTCGTGCTGGCCGCCTCTCACGACCCGGTGGCCCTGAAGATCGTGCAACTGCTGCAGACCCTCACGGCCCAGATGCAGCTGCTGCTGGTGGCCGAGGGTGTAGAGGATGCGGCGCTGCTGCAGCTGCTGCTCCAGGCGGGGGTGCAGCGCTTCCAGGGCTTCCTGTTTGCCCGCCCCCTCAGCCGATCCGATTTCGTGGCCAACTACAGGGACCGAACCTCACAGATCAGCGTGGTGCCTGCATAGCCTTACCGGGAATGCAAGGCATGCGCCGATGGCAGGCACAGGCTCGCCAACCCCCAGCTCCCAGGAACTGGCCCGCTACCTCGAGCAGCGCGGCGAGCTCGGCAAACCTTGGATGCTGCAGTTGCTGCGCCTCACCAAGCTGAAGGAGGCGAAGGACACGATGGAACCTCAGGAGTTCCTCGAGCGCCTGCAGGAGGCCCACGCCGATCTGATGCGCCTCGGCGAGTTCTGGAAAGGCCGCGAACAGGAGGTGTTCGGCGGCGGCTACCAGCCGTCCAGCCTGATCGAACCCCTGCCCGGCTCCCCTGAGGATCGATGAGCCGCACCTACGGCATGTCCCTGCTGATTCGGGGCACGCTGGTGCTGCTTTACCTGGCCCTGGTGCTACCCCTGCCCGCCCTGGCACCGCTGCCGCTGCAACCTTGGCTGCTGGCGGCTCTGCCGCTGGGGCTGCTGCTGGTGCTGGCCATCTCCAGCGAGCGGGTGGAGCTGGACGAAGCCGGCCTGCGCCTGGGCCACCCAGCCTGGTGCCGCTGGCTGCTGCGCCGCGGCTGGCAGCTGAGCTGGGAGCAGATCACCGGCATCACCCCGGTGGCCACCAGCCAGGGCGGTCGGGTGTTCTACCTGCGCACCAGCGCAGCCAACGGGGTGGGCACCAGTGTGTTGCTGCCCCAGCGGCTGGAGCAGTTCGACGACTTCCTGACCCGCTTCGGCCGGCACACAGGCCTGGCCACCGGCTCCATCGGCCGGATCAGCCCGGCCTGGACCTACCAGCTGCTTGCGGTGCTCAGCGCCCTGATGGTGCTGGCGGAACTGGCAGCCGGCTGGGCCCTTGCTACGGGGCGATGGGCGTTCCCACCAGGCTCTGTGTTGTAGAGCCGGCTTCAGGAATGGTGTCGAGGCTGAAGCGGTAGCCCTGCTGACGCACGGTTTCGATGCCGCCGCCTTCGCCCAGGCCGGCCTGCTCGAGCTTGCGGCGCAGGGTGAGCACCTGGGTATCCACCGACCGAGGGCCACCGCTGAACGGGGGCCAGGCCATGCGCAGCAGCTCACTGCGGCTGCGCACCATGCCCGGCGGCATCAGCAGGGCACAGAGCAGGGCGAACTCACGAGGGCTGAGCTCCACGGGCTGATCGCGCAGGGTCACCTGACGCAGCAGCAGATGCACCTCCAGCGGCCCCACACACACTCGCTCCTGCAGGCCGCTACCACTGCGTCGCAACAGGGAGCGGCAGCGAGCCGCCAGTTCCTCTAGGCCGAAGGGCTTGCGCAGCACATCGTCGGCGCCGGCATCCAGCAACGACACCACCGGTTCAGCACCGGAGCGGGCTGTGAGCACCATCACCGGACAACGCAGCTGAGCCGCCAGACGCAGAGCTGAGGTTTCCTCCAGCAGCTCGGCGGCCACCAGCAGATCGGGAGTGAGGTCGTCGCAGAGCGCCACAGCCTCGGCAGCCGAGGCCACCGCCGCCGCCAAGTGGCCGTCCTGACGCAGCCGCTGGGCCAGGACGGTGCGCAGGGTCGGGTGTGGATCCACCACCAGAACCCTTTTCAGGCCAGTTTCAGCGCTAACCGGGGAGGATTCCACCCGCTTCTCCTTGCCTCTGCTTACGCTATCGGGAATTCCATGGGCACAGCGGTATCAGGCGATGCCTTGCAAGCTGTCCCCCCCCACGTGCAGCCATGACGGCCCTGCAGAACCCCGAAGCCATCCGCCACTTCCAGTCGCTCTGCGATGCCTGTCAGGGGCTGGCGAGTCGCTACCACGGCCCATCGGAGCTGCGCCTCTACGCCGACGGCTATCTGCATGCCCTGCGCCGTACAGCCGTGCTTGATCCGATCAGCCAGCGGCGCCTGGAGGAGCTGGTGGATCGCTGGATCCTCGATCCATCCAGCTTCATCGGCCCCGGCGGCGACATGAGCACCCTCTACGAATCGGGACGGAACTGACAGCCCGTCCCCAGTCATTCAGGTCAGCTGGACTCAGGTCAGCTGGACTCAAGTCAGCACAGCTCAGGCCAGCTCGACGGCCAGCTTCTCGCGCAGCTCACCGGAGTTGTACATCTCGATCAGGATGTCCGATCCGCCGATGAACTCACCGTTCACGTACACCTGAGGGATAGTGGGCCACTCGGAAAATTCCTTGATTCCCTGACGGATCTCCATATCGGAGAGCACGTCGAAGGTTTCAAACGGCACCGCCAGGGCGTTGAGGATCTGCACCACGTTGTTGCTGAAGCCGCACTGGGGCATCAACTTGTTGCCCTTCATGAACACAACGATCGGGCTGCTGGCCACCAGGGCCTCGATGCGGGCTTGAACGGCGGAATCCATGGGTCAGGCGTTGGGGGTGGAAGTCTGCAGGGCGAGGGCGTGAATAGCCTCGCTGGCCAGTTCGCTGCGCAGGGCGCCGTACACCAGCTGGTGCTGCTTCACCCGGCTGAGGCCGGCGAAGGCGCTGGACACCACCGTGACCTGCAGGTGATCACCGCCGCCGGTGAGGTCCTCCACCTCGACACGGGCATCGGGCAGAGACTGACTGATGGCAGACCTCACCTGATCAGGGTGAACCATGGGCAACGATCCGGTGGCTGGGCGGGAATCTAAGCAGCGGCAGAGCGGGGTTGGCGCTCAGCTGCCCGGAACAACCGTGCCGCCGGCATAGGGCGTGCTCACGAACCCCAGCTCCAACAGGTTCTGGTAGGCCTTCTGGCCCTGCGCACTGGAGGGCGACATCAGCTGGATCACCTCCACCAGCAGCGGCACCGCCACCTCCGGCTGGTTCATGCGGCGCAGCACGGCAGCCAGCCGGAGGTTGATGGCCGCCTGCAGTTCAACAGCGCGGCGACCCTTGTCATCCATTTCGCGGGGGATGCGGGCATCGAGACCACGGAAGGCGCCGCTCAGGTTGCGGTAAAAGCGTGCCAGGTTTTGGGCACCGAGCCGGGCTTGGTCGTAATCGGCCTTGGCCTGGGCAAGCTTGCCTGCGCCGGCTGCAGTATCACCCTGAGCCACCTTGGCGCTGACAGCTTCGAGATTGAAGCCGGTACTGCTCGACTCGAGCACCTTCTTGGGCTCCTCCTGGGCGTGGACCGCAGCGGGCAGAACGGTGGGGGCCAGCAGCGCCAGGGCGGCGAGGCTGAGGGCAGCGAAGGGCCGGCGCACGGAACGGGCTCGGAGATCGGCAGACTCTACGGGCGCTGCAGCGGCCGGCCCACGGCCGCGCGGGCCAGCCGTTCCACCGCCTGCAGGCCGGCAGCCAGTTCGCTGTTGAGAGCCGCGGCAGCGGCGCGGCCAGGCCCCTGCAGGCGCAGGGGTTCCCCGAAACAGAGGGCCGCACGGTCGCCGAAGCGCGGTCTGGCATGGCTGTAGGCAATGCCCACGGGCAACACCGGCACCGCAACCCCCTGGCCCTCGGCCAGGGCCGCCAGCCGGGCCAGCCCTGGCATCAGCCGCAGCTGGTGATCGTCTTGATAGATGCGCCCCTCCGGGAACACCACCAGCTGCTGTCCCGCCTGAAGCAGCTCCACCGCAAAGCGCAGCGACGCCGCCGCCGGCTTGCGCGGGTTCAGCGGAAAGCAGCCGAGCCGATGCAGGAACCAGCCCTGCAACCCCATCATCTCATCGCTGCTCACCATGAAGCGGCAGTCGCGGCCGGTCACACGGCGACCGGCGGCCCGGGGCAGCATCAGGGCGTCCCAGCGGGAGCGGTGGGTGGGAGCCAGCAGCAGCGGCCCGGCCATCGGCAGATGCTCGGCTCCGAGCAAGCGCACGCCGCGGCGGAAGAAGCCGCTCAGCGCCACGTCCTGCGTGAGCACCATCGCCAGCGGCGCCAACCAGGGATTGATGCCATTGCAGAGGCTGCGCTCCCGCGCAGAGATCGCAGTCGGGCGCTGCCGGGAGATCTCCAGCGAGGTGTCCGGAGGGCTCTCCGCCGCCTGCTGCACCGGTTCGTGCATGGTCGTGGGAGCGTTCACCCGCGGGGCCTAATCCAGAAAATCAAGGTAGGGCTGCCGATCCCCCCCAACGGCGGCGGGCGGGCAGTTGCGGGAGCGGGCCCCGGCCGCGGCGGCGGTCCATAGGATCCGGCCAGCAGCCCATCCCGATGCCATGGCCAGCCTCGGCGTGAACATCGATCACATCGCCAACGTGCGCCAGGCCCGCCGCACCGTGGAACCGGATCCCGTCAGTTACGCCCTGCTGGCCGAACTGGGCGGTGCCGACGGCATCACGGTGCACCTGCGCGAAGACCGCCGCCACATCCAGGACCGCGACGTGGAACTGCTGCGCCAGACCGTGCGCAGCCGCCTCAACCTGGAGATGGCCGCGACGCCCGAGATGGAGGCGATAGCCCTGCGCCTGCGGCCCGACATGGTGACCCTGGTGCCGGAGAAGCGCCAAGAGGTGACCACCGAAGGCGGCCTGGATGTGGCCGCTCAGCTGACTGGTCTCACCGGTCTGGTGGGCCGTCTGCAGGAGGCCGGCATCGGCGTCAGCCTGTTCGTGGATGCCGAGCGCAACCAGCTGGAGGCCTGCCGGGCCAGCGGCGCCCGCTGGGTGGAGCTGCACACCGGCACCTACGCCGAGGCCAGCTGGGCCCAGCAGCCGCTGGAGCTGGCGCGACTCACCGAGGGCAGCTTCATCGCCCGCTGCCTCGGCCTGCGCGTCAACGCCGGCCACGGCCTGACGTATCAGAACGTGGAGCCGGTGGCGCTGATCGAGGGGATGGAGGAGCTGAACATCGGCCACACGATCGTGGCCCGCGCCCTGGCCGTGGGGCTGGAGGAGGCGGTTCGCCAGATGAAGGCTCTGGTTCAGAATCCTCGCCGGGACCCCCTGTTCGGCAGCACCAGTTCATGACCCTGTACCACTTCGTGGCCGCCAGTGAGGCCTTCCTCACCGTGGAGGAGCCCCTCGATGAGGTGCTGCGCGAGCGGGTGCGCAACTACGGCGAACAGGGCAAGGCGATCGATTTCTGGCTGGTGAAGCGTCCGGCCTTCCTCGAGGCGCCCGAGCTGGCCGCCGTGGCCGCCAGCGTGCCGCGGCCAGCTGCCGCCGTGGTCTCCACCGACGCCAAATTCATCGAGTTCATGAAGCTGCGGCTGGAATTCGTGGCCAAGGGCAGCTTCGAAGCCCCCAGCGCCACCATCCCCGACGCCCTGGCCGGTGCCGCCTGAGGCCGGCTCAGATCAGAACAGCCCGAGAAACTTCCGCCTGGGTGAGGCCTCGCCCTCGGTGGTGGGAGCCTCTGGCTTGCCCTGGTCACCGTCCTGCTGGTAACGCGGCTTGGCGTCACCGATGGTCAGCAGCGCTTCCTTGTTCTTCCACCAAAGCCAGTCGCGGATCGGCGGGGTGCGGGTGAGCTCGGCGCGGCTGAGACCCAACCCCAGCTTGGCGGAGGCATCGAGCAGCACCTCCACCATCTGATCGCCGTTCACACACTTGGCCAGGGCCTCGTTGGTGCGCTTGGCCCCATCGAGGGCCTTCACCAAAATCGCCACCCGCTGGCTCACCGAAAGCAGGCGGGGATCCGTGGGCTGAGGGTCCATCACCGCGCTGTTGGTTAGGGGCAAGTTATCAGCGTTAACCCTTGCCCCACCGGCTCTCTGCCGCAGCGTTGTCGAGCCGGGGCTGACAGATCGGCGGCCGACGGGCCAGACTGGTTCCACTGAGACGTCCCCATGACGCCCGTCAGCCGCCGACTGCACCACTGGGTGATCGGCGACGTTCATGGTTGCGCTGACTCCCTCGAGCAGTTGCTGGCACGGCTCCCCGCCGGAGACCGTCTGATCTTCTGCGGCGATGTGATCAACCGTGGCCCGGCCATCGCCTCGACGATGGAGCGCATCTGGGGGCTGGTGGAGCAGGGCAGGGCCGTCTGGCTGCGGGGCAACCACGAGCAGGATCTGATCACCGCCCTGCGGAGAGGGCACTGGCAGAACGAACGCCAGCTGGCCGGCTGCGACACCTTCCGCCACCTGGGTGAGCGGGCCTGTCTCCGCTGGCTCAGCCACCTGGAGAGCCTGCCGCTGGCCTACTGGGGTGATGGCTGGGTGGCCACCCATGCCGGCTTCGATCCCGAAACCTGGCGGCCGGACCTGCGGGTACGCATGGCCTTCTGGCAGCACTACGACGGCCGCTTCGGCGAGGTGGTGATCGGCCACACCCCCGGCCCGCATGTGCGCCACCTCCCCCACATCGTGATGGTGGATACGGGCGCCTGCTATGGGGGGGATCTGAGTGCCTACTGCCCGGAAACGCGCGCCGTGATCGCCGTGCCCGGCCTGCGCGGCGGCGCCGCCACCCTCAGCCTCGCCCCCACCATCCCAGCAACGGTTCCCGTGACCCTCCAGGCCGCCGCCAGCCTGAGCCGCTGCTGAGCCTTGCTCACCCTCTACCGCAGCAACCGCGCTGAGCTGCTGGCCCAGGTGCTGGCCACCCGGCTGCAACTGGAGCCTCCCGGCCCCCTCGCCCAGATCCAGGTGGTGGTGAACACCTGGCCCACCAGCCGCTGGCTGGGGGAGCAGATCGCCCTGGCCGGCAGCCGCCCCGACGATCCGCCCGGAAGCGGCATCGCCGCCAACCTGCGCTTTCCGTTCCCCGCCAGCCGGCTGCGGCAGCTGGTGGATGCCGTGCTGGCACAGCCGCAGGACAGCCCCGGCAGCGGCGATGACCCCTGGCGCGCCCAGAACCTGGTGTGGCCGGTGCTCGAGCTGCTGCCTGACCTGCTGAGCGACCCCAGCGCCGCACCGCTGCAGCACTGGCTCGAGCGCCGCGCCCCGGGCCGCGATCGCCTGGATGCCCCCCTCTGGCAGCTGGGCCGCGCCATCGCCGACGCCCTCGACGATTACGGCCTCTATCGCCCCGCGATGCTCGAAGCCTGGCTGGACGGCCGGGATCTCGATGGCGGCGGCCGTCCCCTGGCCGAAGCCCTGCGCTGGCAGCCACTGCTGCTGCGCCAGCTGGCGGAGCGCCTCGATCGCCAGCCCTTCGGCCTGCGGGCCCGCCGGGCCATCGCGCTGCTGCAACAGCTCCGGCCGGATCAGGCACCGGTGGACATCAGCGACGGCCAACCCCTGCGGCTGTTCGGCCTCAGCAGCCTGGCGCCGGTGCAGGTGGAACTGCTGCAGGCGCTCTCGGCCCACCTGCCGGTGGAGCTCTACCTGCTCACCCCCTGCCGCGACCTCTGGCAACGCCACGACGCCGGCTCCGGCGCCCCCCTCGGCAGCGACTGGCTGCTGGAGGTGCCCGGTCTGGAGGCCCGCTTCGGGCGCCTGGGGGCCGAGTTCCAGCAGCTGCTCGAGAGCAGCGGCGACACCCAGCCCGGCAACTGGCAGGACTGGGATGCGTTCTTTCTGCCCGCCAGCGCCGCAACGGCGGGCGGCGGCGCCATGGGACCCACCAGCCGGCCAGCCACCCTGCTGGAGCAACTGCAGGAGCGCCTGGCCGCCGGCACCATCGAAGCCAGCGCTCCTGTTGGCGATGCTCCGGATGCCGAGGCCCCGGAAGCCGACAGCGCGCTCCAACGGGCCCCGGACGACGCATCCCTGGAGTTCCACGCCTGCCCCGGCCGCCTGCGCCAGCTGCAGATCGTGCGCGATCGGCTGCTGCAGCTCCTGGCCGCGGACGACAGCCTTGAGCCGCGCGACATCCTGGTGATGACTCCGCAGGTGGAGGCCTTCGCCCCGCTGGTGGGAGCCGTGTTCGGGGACAGCGAAGCCACCGGGGTGAACCTGCCCTGGCGTCTCACCGACCGCAGCCAGCAGAGCGAGGCGGGCCTCGGCCAGGGGCTGCTGGGCCTGCTGCAGCTCGGCGGCGACCGCCTCACGGCCACCGCCCTGGAGACGCTGCTCGGCTGCGGCCCGCTGCTCCGCCATCAGGGCATCGATCCTGCTGAGGCGGGGGCGCTGACGGCCCTGCTGCAGCGCGCCGGCTTCCGCTGGGGGCTCGACGGGCGCGACCGCGGTGGCGACTCCAGCCACAGCCTCGGCTGGGCCATCGATCGGCTCGTACTCGGGCTGGTGCTGCCCCAGGAGCCGGGGCTGGCACCGGGCGAGACCGCCCCGCTGGCAATGAGCGGCAGCCTCGAGCAGCAGGGGCGCTGGCTGGGCCTGCTGCGGCAGCTGCAACGCAGCCTGCACTGGCTGGGTCAGGCCCGCAGCGTGGCCGACTGGGTGACGGGCCTGCGTCAGCAGCTGCCGGAGCTGTTCGGTGATGGTGGCGAGCTGGCCTGGGAGCTGCAGGCCATCCAGGCGGTGCTGGCCGACTGGAACGCCGTGGCCGGCGCCAGCCCGCTGCTGCTGGAGGCGCCGGTGGTGGCGGAGGTACTGGGCGAGCGGCTGAGCGAGGGCAGCGGCCGCTTCGGCCACCGCTCCGGAGCGCTCACGATCAGCGCCCTCGAGCCAATGCGGGCCATCCCCCACAGGGTGGTGGTGCTGATGGGGCTCGATGCCGGCGCCTTCCCCCGCCAGCGCCAGCGCCCCGGCTTCCACCTGCTCGAGCAGCAGCGCCGCCTGGGGGATCCCAGCAGCGGCGACCAGGACCGTTATGTGCTGCTGGAAAGCCTGCTCTCGGCCCGCCAGCACCTGCTGATCAGCTGGAGCAATCGTGATGAACGCAACGGCGATCGCCTGGAGGCCTCAACGCCGGTGCGCCAGTGGCTGGATCTGCTGGCGCAGCAGCTCCGGGGCGAGCTGCCGCTACGGGAGTACGCCGCCAGCCCGCTGGAGCGGCGCAACTTCCTGCCGCAGCCGCCCTGGCCGCCCGTCAGCTGCGACCGCCGGCTGCTCACGGCCCGCCACCAGCTGGAGCGGAACCCCGCAGCGGCCGTGCAGGGCCTGGCCTGGCGCGAGCCCGCCAGCCCGGGGGACAGCCCCGTTCCTCTCCCACCCGAGGAGGCCTGGACCGATCTGCTGGCCTGGATCGAAGCCCCCCAGGCCAGCTGGCTGGAGGCCCTGGGGCTGCGGCCTCGGGAGTGGGACACACCGGTGCGCGACCTGGAGGATCTGCGCCTCGATGAGCGCCAGCGCTCCGCCCTGTTGCGCAGCCAGCTCGATGGCGACGGGCTGCCTGCCCCAGACGCCCTCCAGGACGCCCCGCCCGACTGGAGCCTGCTTGAGCGGGGGCGCGGCAGTCTCCCGCCGCTGGCGGCCGGGCAGCTGGAAGTCCGGCAGCTGGAACAGCGCTGGACCTCGCTGCAGCAGTGCCTTGAGCTGCTGGGACCGCCACAGCGCCGCACCATCAGCTGGCAGGGGCTGCAGGCCACGCTGAGCTGGCGGGGCAACCAGCTGGTGCTAAGCCACACAAGCCGGCCGCGCTGCCGCCAGCGGCTGCGGCTCTGGCTGGAGCTGCTGCTGGCCGCCGCCAGCGGCCAGGGCCCACGTGGCGCCGCCCTCGTGGGCCGGGACGACGACACCCTGCGTGTGCTCGAGCGGTTCGATGCCCCCGAAGCCGGCCAGGCCGCCGAGCTGCTGGCCCAGCTGCGCGCGTGGCGCGAGCAGCACCGCAGCAGCTGCTGGCCCCTGCCGCCTGAAACCGGCTGGGCCTTCGCCGCCTACGAGCAGGCCAAGCCCGACCAAGGGAGTGGCTGGAGCAAGGCCCGCGACGCCTGGGAAGGGGGATTCAACGGCAGCGGCGAGCGGCGCGAGGCGGTGCAGGCCCTCTGCTTCGGATCGGATCTGCCCCTGGCGGAGCTGCTGACGCCCCAAACCCAGCAACTGGCCCTGGCGCTGCACACCCCGCTGCTGCTGCTGCGGCAGGAGGTGAAGCGATGACCCTGCCACGGTTCGACGCCAACGCCCTTCCCCTCAGCCCAGGCATCCGCCTGCTGGAGGCCAGCGCCGGCACCGGCAAGACCTTCGCCCTGGCGCACCTCGTGCTGCGGCTGCTGAGCGAGGGGCCGCGGCCCCTGGCGATCGAGCAGCTGCTGGTGGTGACCTTCACCGATGCCGCCGCCGCCGAGCTGCGAGACCGGATCGCACGCCGCCTCCAGGAGGCGCTCAATCTGCTGGAGTGCGCCGCCGCCGCCACGCCACCCACGCGGCAGCCGGACCAGCCGCTGGCGGACTGGTTGACGGCCCAGCTCACCATCCCGTCCGCGACCCAGCGCGGGCGACTGCTCCTGGCCCTCGAGCAGCTGGAGCGGGCCGACATCACCACCATCCACGGCTTCTGCCGCCGCACCCTGCAGCGCCAGGCCCTCGAGGCCGGGCTCGGCCCCGCCGTGGGGCTGGAGACCAGGGCAACCGAACGGCGCGAGCAGATCGTGCAGGACTACTGGCAACAGCAGGTGCTGCCGCTGCCCCTCGGCCAGCTGGCGGGCCTGCTGAAGCGGCAGATCGACCAGGACCGGCTGGCACGGCTGCTGCGGGATCTGGACGGCGACCCCGCCCTGGAGCTCGACCCCCTGCCGCCCGCCATCAAGGCCGAGCAGGCGCTTGCCCCCCAGCTGCAGGAGCTCTGGCAGGCGAACTGGCAGCGCTTCACGCAGCTCTGGGCGGCCGACAGCGCGGCTCTGGAGGAGAGCGTCGCCGCCCTGGCCCGCAGCGCCAAAGCGGAGGGGCTCGACTACAAGCCCTATCGGCTCAAGGCCAAAGCCGACAAGCTTGAGCGGGTTCAGGCCTGGATCGACGGCCTTGAAGGCACGCCCAGCTACGAGGCGCTGCTGACCCTGCCGGAGCTGCGCACGTACTTCCATCCGGGTCCCGTCGCAAAGGTCGTGGCGACGCTTGACGGCGAAGGCAACCGCCTGCCGCAGGCCGCCCTGCTTGAAGCGGTGGCCGCCTTGGTGGATGGAACCGCCGAGCTGGTGCTGCTGCACTTCGGCCACTGGGGCCGGGCCGAGCTGACCCGCCGGCGCGAGCGCAGCGGCGAGATGAGCTACGGCCAGCTGCTGGAGCAGCTCGACCCCGGCGACGGCGGGGACGCCCCGCCGCATCCCACCCCGCTGCTGGCTGCGGTGGCGTCCCGCTATCGGGCCGCCCTGATCGATGAATTCCAGGACACCGATCCGATCCAGTGGCGCATCCTGCAGACCGCCTTCACCGGCGCGCCGGCGCGCCACCTGCTGGTGATGGTGGGCGATCCCAAGCAGGCGATCTATCGCTTCCGCGGCGGTGAGCTGGCCACCTACCGCCTGGCGGCGGATCAGGCGGATCAGCGCGAGGGGCTGATGGAGAACCGCCGCTCCAGCGAGGGGCTGATCACCGGCCTCAACGCCCTGATGGAGCCGGGTCTGGTGCGCTCGCAGCTGGAGGTGCCGCCCGTGCTCTGCCGGGCCCGCGGCGAACGGCTGCTGCTGAACGAGGGAGAACAGCCGTTGCAGCTGCTGTCGATCGAGCCGGATCAGCTGGAGGCCCAGGTGGCCGCCCTCTGCCAGGGGCTGCTGGAGCGCGATCTTGAACTGAAGAAGGGCGAAGGCACGGCACAACGCCGCCGGCTGACGCCCGGCGACATCTGCCTGCTGGTGAGCCGCCACAGTCAGGCCGAGGCGGTTCGGGTGGCGCTGGAGCGTCGTGGCCTGCCCAGCCGACTGGTGAGCAACGCCGATGTGTTTGCCAGCGAGGGAGCCCTGGCCCTGCAGCGGCTGCTCGATGCCCTGGCCAATCCCGGTGATCCGGGCCGACTGCGACTTCTTGCGGCGTCCAGCCTGCTGGGCTGGACGGCCTCCCAGCTCGCCGCCACCGAGCCACAGGACTGGGATGCGCTGGCGGACACCCTCAGCCGCCTGGCGGAGCTGCTGCCGCGCCAGGGGATCACGGCCGTGCTGGGGCAGCTGCTCGGCGGCGACTGTCTGGCCCGTCTGGCCCTGCGCGGCAGGGCCCTGGGTGATCTCCAGCAGGCGGCCGAGCTGGTGCAGGAGCAGATGCACCGCCAAGGGCTGCAGGCGGCAGCCGCCGCCGACTGGCTGCGCAACCTGCGCTTGCAGGAGGAGCGGCAGGTTCCCGAGGAACACCTCTGCCGCAGTGCTGCCGCCGAATCGGCGATCGCGGTGGTGACGGTGCATCGCAGCAAGGGTCTGGAGTTTCCGGTGGTGATCTGCCCCTACCTCTGGAAAGGACCGCCGGCACCGCGGGTCGGCAGCAAGGCAGCAGGCCGGCGCTGGCGACCGCCGGGCAGCGAGCGACCCCGTTTCGATCTGCACCTGAACCCCCACTGGGGGTCCGGCCGGGCCGCCGCCCTTCACGACCAGCAGGCCGCCCTCCAGGAAGTGGAGCGGCTGGCCTACGTGGCCTGCACCCGCGCCCGCCACCTGCTCGTGCTGGGCTGGCCCGGAACCGAGCGGGCTGAGGCCGGCAACCCCCTCAGCGCCTGGCTGCTGGAGAACGGCGACGGCCCGCCGCGGACGCTGCCGCTGCAGAAGCTCAACACCGCCGACCTGCCCCCTGCGGAGCGGCGCTGGCGGCCTGGTCCTCCCGAGGGGGAGCTTGCGCTGGGGCCCGTTCCGCAGCGCAGCCTCGACAGCCGCTGGGGCCGGGCGAGCTACTCGGCCTGGACCCACGGCGGCGCGGCGCTGCCACCGGAGCTGAGCGAGGAGGGCCGCGACAACGACGCCCTCAGCCGCGATGGCGACACCGACACCCGCGCCGCCGCGGTCGAGCAGCACGCCAGCCTCGGCCCCCTGGCCCACTTCCCGCGCGGTGCCGGACCGGGTGATGCACTGCATCGCATGCTCGAGCAGATCGACTACCCGGCCCTGGCGACAGGCGATCAGGACGGCTGCCGCCTGGTGGTGCAGCGGGAGCTGGAGCGGGCCGGGCTGGCGGCGGAGCTGGCGGACAGCGTGGTCGCAGGCCTGCAACAGCTGGTGCTCTGCCCCCTGGGGGGCGAGCTCGGGGGGTTCCGACTGGCGGACCTGCCCCCGGCCAGCTGGCTCAACGAGATGAACTTCGATCTCCCCCTGGCGGTGCCGAGAGACCGCCTGGTGCGCAGCAGCGGCCTGGCGGCTGTCTTCGGCCGCCATCCCGGCGGACGGTTCGGCCATGCCTACGCCCGCCAGCTGCAGGGGCTCAGCGTGGCCAGTCGCGGCTTCCTCACCGGCTCGATCGATCTGGTGTTCCGCTGCGGCGAGCGTTGGTGGGTGGCGGACTGGAAGAGCAACTGGATCGGCCGCCGTGATGGCCGCGGTGCCGTGATCAGCTGCGGCCCGCACGACTACTCCCAGGAGGCGATGGAGAGCCTGATGGCGAGCAATCACTACCCCTTGCAGGCGCACCTCTACCTGGTGGCCCTGCATCGCTACCTGCGCTGGCGTCTGCCGGGCTACACCCCGGAGCAACATCTGGGCGGCTACGCCTACGTCTTCCTGCGCGGTGTGCCCGCCAGCCCCGCCACCCCGACGCCAACGCAAGTGGGCATCGAGCTGAGCGCCATGCCGGGCGTGCTGGTGGAGCGCCCGCCGTTGCCGCGCCTGCTGGAGCTCGATGCCCTGCTGCGGGAGGGGCAATCGTGAGCGCTATCGCCTCGGCACTGCTGGAGACCCTCACGCGCCTGCTGCCTGCCAGCAGGTCCGGCAACGCCTCGCCAGCCACTGACACCGCCGACAGCACGGCCCTGCGCCAGGTGATCACGGCACTGGCGCTGGCCCTGGAGCGGGGCGAACTGGCCCTGGATCTGGAAGCTCCGGCGCCGGAGGGGATCGGCCCGGATGCCGATGCCACGGGCAAAGCCGCTGCAACAGGCGAAGCCGCTGCGAGCCTGGGCTGGCCGGCGGCCCATTTGAAGGCGTTGCAGGCCTGCGGCTGGCTGCTGGATGCCCAAGACCAGCCCGAGCCCTGGGCCGAGGCGCCGGTGGTGCGCGACGGGCGCTGGCTGCGCTGGCGTCGCTGGCATGAGCAGCTGCAGCGGTGCCGCCAGAGCCTGATCAGCCTGGGGCAGGCTCCGCTGCCGGGATCCGCAGACGCCTCCCAGGAGATCGAGGCCCGCCGCCGGGCCACTGCCGCCGGCCTCGATCCGCAGCAGTGCGAGGCGGTGCAGGCCCTGCTCAGCCGGCGGCTGGTGCTGCTCAGCGGCGGGCCGGGCACCGGCAAGACCTCCACCGTGGTGCAGATGCTGGCGGCAGCCCTGCGGCTGCAGCCCGACCTGCGCCTGCATCTGGCCGCCCCAACGGGCAAAGCGGCCGCCCGCCTTGGCGCCGCGGTGGCCAGCGGCGCCGCCGCCCTGGAACCCGCGCTGGCTGAAGCGCTGCAGGAGCTGCCCTGCACCACCCTGCACCGGCTGCTGGAGGCCCGCGGCGAGAGCTTCCGGCGCAGCCGCGATCGGCCTCTGGCCCTGGATCTGCTGGTGGTGGATGAGGTGTCGATGGTGGACCTGCCCTTGATGGAGGCCCTGCTGGCGGCCCTTCCCGATGCAGCCCGGCTGCTGCTGGTGGGCGACCCCGGCCAGCTGCCACCGGTGGGCCCGGGCGCGGTGCTGCTGGAACTCTCACGACCGGACGCGCTACAGGCGCTCGGGCCAGCGGCGGTGCAGCTGCGCACCACCTACCGCAACGACGGTGCCATCGCCGAGCTGGCCGGTTTGCTGCGGGAGGCAACGGGCCAGGGCCCAGCTCTGCTGGCGGAGCTGCGCCCGCAGCTGCAGGGGCTGGCGACGGGCGGCAATCTCCGCTGGCAGGAGGCGCCCGCCGCCGCGCCGCCCGCCAGCGCCCTGCAGCGCCTGCGCCAGCACCAGCAGCATCTGGCCCTGCTGGCGGAGGCCCTTGGCCGGGTCGGGCCGGACGCGTCGATTGCCACCACAGCGGCGGCGCTGCTGGCGGCGCTGGAGGAGCTGATCCTGCTCAGCCCGGTCCGCCAGGGCCCCTGGGGCGTGGAGGGTGTCCACCGTGTTCTGCTGGGCGAGGCGGTCCGCGGCCCTCTGCAGGGCTGGCCGCTGGGCACGCCCGTGCTCAACCGCCGCAACCTGCCGGAGCAGGGTCTGGCCAACGGCGACATCGGCGTGCTGGTGGAGCGCCCCACGCCAGGGTCGGCAGAGCGGCTGGTGCTGTTCCCCGGCGAACGCCTGCTGCATCCGGCCCGACTCGGGCCGGCGGAACCCGCCCTGGCACTGACGGTGCACAAAGCCCAGGGAAGCCAGTACGGCGAGGTGCTGCTGCTGCTGCCCCCCAGCCGGCGCGTCGATGCCCGCCTGCTCTACACCGGCCTCACCCGCGCCCGGCGGCAGGCCCATCTGGTTCTGCCGATCCCCGTGAGCGATCCCAGCTGAGCGCTCGCCGGACCCTCCCCGGCTCCCTAGGGTCGCTGGGAGCAGGAAGCGCGGCACCGTGGTCGAACGTCCCTGGGGGTGGTTCGAAACCCTCGGTTCCGGTGAGGGCTATCTGGTGAAGCGCCTGTGCATCCGCAGCGGCCAGCGCATCAGCCTGCAGCGCCACCTGCATCGCCTCGAGCACTGGGTAGTGGTGTCCGGCAGCGGCGAACTGGAATGCGCGGGCGAGCGCCTCCCCGCCACCCCGGGCACCACGCTGCTGGTGCCCTGCGGCGCCATTCACCGGGCCAGTGCCGGCAGTGACGACCTGCTGATCGTGGAAGTGCAACGCGGCAGCCTGCTCAGCGAGGACGACATTGAACGGCTGGAGGATGACTACCAGCGCGCCACTACCGCCGGTTAGGCAGATCACCCACCGCCCACGGGCACGACGTCCCCGCTTGCAGAGGCTTAGGGCATGGTGAGTGTTAAAGTTTCACTTCACCCTTTGTGAAGGGCAAGGCAGTTATTCAACGGGTGTCTGCCGGCCTGACGACGAAGGAATTCCCAGGCTCAGGCCCCTTCTGTGACCCATACCCCCTTGGAGAGCTTCAACGGCTCTGTAGATCTTTGCGCGGCTGAGGCCTGCGCCGTTGATCTCACTGCCCTTGACAGCACTCTCGATTCCGATGCAGCCAGCAGTACTGCCGAGGACATCAGCACAACCCTGATCGGCCCGATCGACACCGACAACGGCTTCGCCGCGTTCGGTTTCGCCCCGGAACTCCTCGAAGCGCTGGAGGCGATCGGCTACAGCGAGCCCTCACCGATTCAGAAGGCCGCCATCCCCGAGCTGCTGCTGGGCCGCGACCTGGTGGGCCAGGCGCAGACCGGCACCGGCAAGACGGCCGCCTTCGCGCTGCCCCTGCTGGCTGGCTTGGATCCAACCCAGCGCACACCGCAGGTGCTGGTGCTCACCCCCACCCGCGAGCTGGCCATTCAGGTGGCCGATTCGTTCAACAGCTACGCGTCCAAGATGCCGCAGCTGCGGGTGCTGCCGGTGTACGGCGGCGCCGACTTCCGCGACCAGATCGCCCGCCTCAAGCGCGGTGTGCAGATCGTGGTGGGCACCCCTGGCCGGGTGATGGACCACATGCGCCAGGGCACCCTCGATCTCTCCGGCTTGCGCAGCCTGGTGCTGGATGAGGCCGACGAAATGCTGCGCATGGGCTTCATCGACGACGTCGAATGGGTGCTCGGCCAGCTGCCCGAGAAGCGCCAGGTGGTGCTGTTCTCGGCCACCATGCCGGCCGAGATCCGCCGCATCTCGCACCAGTACCTCAACGATCCAGCCGAGATCACCATCAAGACGAAGGGCTCGGATTCGAGCCGTATCCGTCAGCGCTACATCACCGTCAACGGTCCTCAGAAGCTCGAGGCCCTCAGCCGCGTGCTCGAGGCGGAAACCAAGGAAGG
>CAIZNP010000164.1 GCA_903934375.1 uncultured Synechococcaceae cyanobacterium | reverse complement strand
GGCACGGCGGGTCGCCGCAGCCGACGGGCTGCTCTGAGGCGTGCTCGGACCACCCTTCAGCGAGGGCTACAGCCACGGCGATCAGCTGCGGCACCTGCTGCAGCTGGCCGAGCGGCACAGCTGCGGCCTCGATCTGCACATCGACGAATCCGATCGCCAGCCCGGCCGCGGCCTGCGCCTGCTGCTGCGCGAGTTGCAGCGCAGCCCCGTGAGCGTGCCGATCACCTGCAGCCACTGCAGCAGCCTGGCCCTCCTGCCGGAAGAGCAGCAGCGGCGCCTGGCCGCTGGCCTGGCGGAGCGCAGCGTGGCGGTGGTGGTCCTGCCGACGACAAACCTCTGGATGCTGGGCCGGCGCCACGGCCTGACGGGGCCGCTGCGCCCGATCGCACCGCTGAAGCTGCTGCAGCAGGAGGGGGTCTGCGCCGCCATCGGCGGCGACAACGTGCAGGATCCCTGGTATCCGGGCGGAGATTTCGACCCGGTCGAGCTGCTGCGCCTGAGCCTGCCGGCCCTGCAGCTGCCGCCCTGGCTGCGCCAGGGACTGATGCCCTTCACCACGGCGGCGTCCCGGCTGATGGGCCTGAGCTGGGATGGGGTGCTCCGCCGCGGAGCACCGGCGGATCTGCTGCTGCTGGGCGCCTCGAGCTGGAGCGAACTGTTGGCGCGCCCGACCCAGCGACGGGTGCTGCGGGCCGGTCGCTGGCTCGAGCCTCCCCACAGCCAGCAGCCAGACCCTCGCCTTGCCAGCCTTGGCGAAACGCCCCCCAACGCCGGCTGATGCGATGACGCCACCCACCCCCACCTCGCTGCCGACGGCGCTGCCGCAACCCCTGCCATCGCCAGCCACGACGACGCAGCTGGAGGCCCTGGCGGCCGATCTGCGGGCCGCCGGCCTGCAACCCCTGCGCAGCGCCGGGGAGCTGGAGACGCTCTCCGCCGATGCCTTCGTGTACTCGCCGGTGCTGCAGCCGCTGCTGCAGGGTCTGAGGGCCCAGATCGGCGTGCGCCCCGAGCGGCGCGAGCAGGTGCCTGCGATCGCCGCGGCCTGCGCACGCCACGGCATCAGCCTCACCCTGCGTGGAGCGGGCACGGGAAATTACGGCCAGTGCGTTCCCCTGGCCGGAGGGCTGGTGTTGGACAGCAGCGGCCTGAACCGGCTGCTGGAGCTCGATCAGGCCAGCGGCGTGTTCTGTGCCGAGCCCGGCCTGCTGCTGGCGGATCTGGAACAGCAGCTGCTGCTGCACGGCCGCGAGCCACGACTGCTGCCGAGCACCGTGCGCAGCGCCACCCTGGGAGGCTTCCTGGCCGGCGGCTCCGGCGGCATCGGCTCCCTGCGCTGGGGCTTCCTGCGCGACCCCGGGCATCTGCTCGGCCTGGAGCTGGTAACCGTGGAGACCGATCCGCGCCAGCTGCGGCTGGATGCCAGCGCCGCCCAACCGCTGAACCACGGCTACGGCTGCAACGGCATCCTCACGACGCTGACGATGGCCAGTGCCGCGGCGGTGGCCTGGCAGCAGCTGGTGCTGGAGTTCGCCGACTGGAATGCAGCTCTGGCAGCGGCGCAACAGCTGCCGGCCTCGGCGCTGTTGCTGCAATCGCTCTGTGCGCTGGAGGGGCCGGTGGCGGCCCAGCTGCCCTGGCCGCAGGGTTGCCCGCCGGCCGACGGCAGCGCCCATCGCCTGCTGCTGCTGGCGGCCCCGGATGCCCTGCCGGTGCTCGAGGCCTGGCTGCCGGAGTTGGGCGGCCGGCTGCTGTGGCAGGCCCCCCAGGGCAGCAGCCGCGGCATCCCCCTGCGGGAGCTCACCTGGAACCACACCACGCTGCATGTGCGCGGCCGCGACCCGCAGATCACCTACCTGCAGCTGCTGCTGCCCCAGCCTGAGGGGCGGGCCCTGGCGGCCCTGCGGCAGCGCTGGGGCGACGACCTGCTCTGGCATCTTGAGGCCGTGCGCAGCATGGGTGCGCAGCGCCTGGCCTGTCTGCCACTGCTGCGCTGGCGCGGCCGTGAGGCCCTCGAGCAGCTGATCGATCAGGCGCGCGAGCTGGGCTGCGTTCTGTTCAACCCGCACGTGTTCACCGTCGAGGACGGTGGCCTGGGGGTGGTGGATGCGGATCAGGTGGCCGCCAAGGCCGCGTACGACCCGACCGGACTGCTCAACCCCGGCAAGCTGCGCGGCTGGCTGGAGCGCTAGCGGCTGGCGGTCGGGGATCTGGAATCGGGGGTCTGGGATCAGCAGCCGAGGCTGGCGCGGGTGTCGGCCCCGGTTACCGGGTTGGTGCCGCTGGCTGTGGCGCAGAGCAGGCGCTGATCCACCCGATCCAGCAGGGCATCGGTGAAGTCCGCATCGGTCACATCGGCACGACTGAAGCTGCCGCCGGAGGCGATCGCACCCACCAGCACCGCGCCGCGCAGGTTGGTGCCACTCATGTCGGTGCGATCCATCAGGGCATCGGAGAGATCGGCACCGCTGAAATCAGCCTCCGGGAAGGCGCCCTGGGTGAGGATCGCCCCGTGCAGGTTGGCCCCGGCGAAGCTGGCCCCCTTGCCAACGGCGCCGGCGAAGGAGGTGTTGGCGAGCTGCTGGCCCGAGAAGTCCTTGCCGCTCTGATTGGTGAGCGTGTAGTCCACCGTGTCCTGGACCAGGGCACTGTCCTGCAGGGCCATGCCGGGAGCCGGCAGCACCAGCAGCAGGGCCAGAACCAGCGCCCTGGCAAGCCAGGCGGACAGGCGACGGATCATGGCGCGCAGAGCGACGACCTTCAGTCTGTCGGGTTGCAGTCCGCCCGACGCGGGACCTCGGCATCCAGCAGCGGCAGCAGCTCCGCCACCAGATAGAGCGAACCACAAGCCACCGGCAACGCCGCTGACCCCACCAGCCAGGCCAGGTCGGCCTGGAGATCCCCGCTGGCGGCCGTGATCTCCAGGGGTGCAGCCTGAAGCTCCGGCACGTCCCGCAGCTCCGCCGCACGCCAGCAGGCATGCTCTGGCAGGGTTGTGACCCGCAGGGCATCGCCGGGGCGGAGCAGCGCACGCAGCAGCTGCGGGGCATCCTTGTGGCGCTGGATGCCGATCAGCCAGCGGCGCGGCAGGACCGGTGTGGACGACTGCGCAACCTGAAACGCCTCAGCCTGGAACTCCAGCTGATCCAGTTCGCGGCGCAGCGCCTCCGCAGCCGGCGGGTTGTGGGCGCCATCCAGCAGCAGGGGCCGCCCGGCGAAGCAGCGGCGCTCAAGGCGACCGGGCCAGCGGGCCGTCGCCAGTCCGCGCGCCATGGCGGCGGCATCGATCGGCCAGCCCCGCTCCGCCAGGCCCTGGGCCGCGCCCAGGGCCACGGCGGCGTTGTGCCGCTGCAGATCACCGGCCAGACCAAGCCGCGGTCCGCCCTGAGCCTCCGTCGGCAATGGCTCCACCCAACGCAGATCGCAGCCCAGGGCCAGCGCCTGCCGCTCCAGAACCGCTGCGGCCTCTGGCGCCTGCGGCCCGCTCACCGCCACCGCACCGGCATGGAGCACACCGGCCTTCTCGGCGGCGATAGCCGCCAGGGTGGAGCCCAGGTGTTCGGTGTGATCAAGGCCGATGCTGGCAAGAGCCAGCACCTGGCGATCGGGGTGCACCGTGGTGGCATCGAGCCGCCCCCCCAGCCCCACCTCCAGCACCACCAGCTCCACGCCGGCCTCGGCGAAGGCCTGGAATGCAGCGGCCGTCACCAGCTCAAAGGGGGTGAGGTCGTGGCGGAGGGCAAGCGGCTGCAGGGCCTGGAGCAGGCACCGCAGCTCCGCCTCGGCGATCAGACCGCTGGGCAGGCGGATGCGCTCGCACCAGCTCAGCAGGTGGGGCGAGGTGTAAAGCCCGCAGCGGATGCCGGCGGCGGCGGCGATGCGCTCCAGCATTGTGCTGATTGAGCCCTTGCCATTGGTGCCAGCCACCTGCACCGCCGCGAAGCGCCGTTCCGGGTGGCCCAGCTCCGCCAGGGCCGCCTGCAGCCGCTCCAGCCCCAGGTCAACACCCCGGCGGCTGAAGGGGGCGATCAGGTCGCCGAAGGGGTCTGGGCCTGGCACGCCAGCAGCGCCTTCTCCAGGCGCTTGATCGCGTCGCGGATGTGGCGCCGCTTGATCGTGAGCGGCGGCACGAAACGCACCACATTGGTGCCGGCTGGCACCAGCAACAGCCCCTCGGCCATGGCCGCCTTCACCACATCGATCGCCGCCGGGCCATCGGAGCGCAGCACCAGCCCCTGCAGCAGACCCCAGCCGCGGGCACCCTCCGCCAGGGACGGATGGCGCGCAGCCAGCGCCGCCAGCTGCTGCTGCAGCAGCTCCCCCATCGCCGCCACATGGGCCGGCAGGTTGCGGCGGCTGAGCTCCTCGGCCACGGTGAGCGCGGCGCGGCAGGCCAGCGGATTGCCGCCGAAGGTGCTGGCGTGCTCACCGGGCTGGAGCAGATCGGCCGTGGCCTTCACGCACAGGGCGCCGATAGGGACGCCACCCCCGAGGCCCTTGGCCAGGGTGATGGCATCGGGCTCCACCCCAAGCTTCTGATAGCCCCACAGGCAGCCGGTACGGCCGACACCCACCTGCACCTCATCGAAGATCAGCAGGATGTTGTGCTGATCGCAGAGCTCGCGCACGCGGCGGAAGAAGGCTGGATCGCCGGGGTTCACGCCGCCTTCTCCCTGCAGGGGCTCCAGCAGCACCGCCGCCACCCGCGGCCCCTCGGCCTCGCAGTCGCGCAGCAGCACCTCGAAGGCGGCCGTGTCGTTGTAGGGGAAGTAGCGGAAGCCCTGCACCATCGGTTCAAAGCCCTGGTGGTACTTCGGCTGGCCGGTGGCGGTGACGGCCGCCAGGGTGCGGCCGTGGAAGCTGGCCTGGGCCGTGAGGATCAGGGGGCCGCGCTCGGCGCTCCCATCGATGCCGCGCACCACGTGGCCGTGCTTGCGGGCCAGCTTGATCGCCGCCTCATTGGCCTCGGCGCCGGAATTGCAGAAGAAGACCTTGTCGGTGCAGCTGTTGGCGGTGATCCAGGCCGCCAGCTGCTCCTGCTCCGGGATCCGGTAGAGGTTGGACACGTGCTGCAGCCGCCGCAGCTGGCGCGACAGGGCCCGCCGCATCACAGGGCTGCTGTGGCCGAGGGTGCAGACAGCGATGCCGGCCACGCCATCGAGATAGCGCTTGCCCTGGCTGTCCCAAAGCCAGACGCCGCGGCCCCGCACCAGCTCGATCGGGAAGCGGCCATAGGTGTTCATCACAGCCGAGTGGGGCGGTGCCTGGCGTGGCGGCGCCGTGATCGCTGTTGTCATGGGAGCGGTGGGACTCGAACCCACATGCCCGAAGGCGCTCGATTTTGAGTCGAGTCCGTCTACCAATTCCGGCACGCTCCCGCAGGCGTGACTTTAAGCGGCGGCGCTGAGGACGCCGCTGGGGCCGACGCGACGGATCGAGGCGCCGACGCCGTTGAGCTTGCCCTCGAAATCGGCATAGCCGCGGTCGAGGTACTCCAAGCCCTGCACGGTGGTGATGCCGTCGGCCGCCAGGCCGGCCAGCACCATCGCAGCCGATGCACGCAGATCACTGCCCTGCACTGGGGCGCCGCTGAGGCGGGATACACCCTCCACGAAAGCGGTATTCCCCTGCACGCGGATGGCGGAGCCCATGCGCTGGAGCTCGGCCACGTGCTGAAGACGGTTCTCGAAGATGTTCTCGGTGATCACGCTGGTGCCCCGGGCCGTGGCCAGCAGGCTCATGAACGGAGCCTGCAGATCGGTGGGGAAACCGGGGAAGGGCTGGGTGCGCAGATCAACGGCATTGATCGCATCGGCGCTGATGGTCACGCTGGTGCCGTCGATCTCCAGGCGGCAGCCCGCCTCCTCAAGCTTGGTGAGCACGGCGCCGAGATGATCGGTGATCACTGGTCCCACGGTGAGGCGGGAGCGGGTGATGGCCGCCGCCAGCAGGAAGGTGCCGGCCTCGATCCGGTCGGGGATCACGGCGTAGTCGGCCCCGTGCAGGCGTTGCACGCCCACGATTGTGATGGTGGGGGTACCGGCGCCCCGCACCCGGGCGCCCATGGCCAGCAGCAGGCCGGCCAGATCCACAACCTCCGGCTCCAGTGCGGCGTTTTCGATCACCGTCTCGCCATCGGCGAGGGCGGCGGCCATCATCAGCGTTTCGGTGGCGCCAACGCTGGGACAATCCAGGTGAATGCGCCCGCCGGTGAGGCGATGGCCGCGGCCGGGCACCACCGCCGACACCACGCCGTGCTCAATGGTGACCTGGGCACCAAGGGCCTTGAGCCCCTTCACGTGCTCCACCACCGGCCGGGTGCCGATCTGGCAGCCGCCGGGCAGAGGCACGCGGGCGATGCCGAGCCGGGCCAGCAGCGGGCCAATGCAGAAGAAGCTGGCCCTGAGGCTGTTGACCAGCTCGTAGGGGGGAGACGAATGGGACACCGAGGAGCCGTCCATCTCGACGCTGTCTGGGCTGCGCCGCACTTGGACACCCAAAGAGCTGAGGATCTCCGCCATCCCCTGGATGTCAGTGAGTGGTGGCACGTTGCGAAGGCGCAACGGGTCCTCGGTGAGCAGGCTGGCGGCCATCAACACCAGGGCCGAGTTCTTGGCGCCGCTCACACGCAGCTCACCACTGAGCTGACGCCCGCCGGCGATCTCAAGCTGAGGATTGAGAATCTGCTGAGACGGGACAACAGTCAGGGTCATGGCTTCGGGCGTCCCGCCTTTAGGGTCCCAATCTTGACAACCAAACCTGAGACCGTCTAGACGGCCGGCCCTGGAACTGACCTTCCGGCCCGCAGGCGATGGGGTACATTTTCGAGGTCGTCGCAAGACGGCAGCCAGTGGACGCCGGTAGGCGCCCGCCTCCACCCCGAGCGGATGTGGCGGAATTGGTAGACGCGCTAGTTTCAGGTACTAGTGGCAGCAATGTCGTGGGAGTTCAAGTCTCCCCATCCGCACTTTCAAGCCCCCCTCTCGCGAGGGGGGCTTTTTGTTGTGGCTTGGATCACACGGGCGTGCCCCGGCTTGAGCCCCGATGTGGCCCGGGTCTGCCCCAATCACTGCTCTCAGTACTGCCAGTGCCGGCCGCAGCGAGGGAAACGCTCCGTTGCACCTTCGCCGTGGTGGTTGCGCTGTCGGACTCCGTTGTCCAGCGTGGGGGATGACCAGGGGGGGGGCGTTGCTGCTGCCGAGCAGACTGCTCCCCGCAGCCCTCTCCCCGGACCGGCGCAATGCTCGTTCTCAAGATCACCAATGCCTCCGAGGTGATGGCCTCCAAGCTGGGCAAGTTCCTCGAGGCGCTCACACCGGATGCCTTCGACCAGAACACGATCGAGGACGTGCTGATCAAGGAGCTGATCAAGAACCTGACCGCCGAGGGACTCAAGGGTGAGGTTGCCGCGGTGCGAGGTCTGGATCTCCAGGAGCACAAGCTGGTGGTCGGCGAAGGCCTGCATGTGCGCCGCCACCAGAGCTTCTGAGCCCCCCGCGGTACCGAACACCCGTGGAGCTGATCACCAGTCGCCGCAATCCCCTGGTAGCCCGCCTGCGGGCGCTGCATCAGCCCCGGGAGCGGCGTGAGCAGGGCCTGCTGCTGCTGGAGGGAACCCATCTGCTGCAGGAGGTGAGGCGGCTGGGGCTGCAGCCCGAGCGGATCCTGGCCACGCCAGCCTGGCTGGAACGCCACGACGGCCTGCTGCCGCCGGCTGCGCCACCGGTGCAGCCGGTGAGCGACGAGGTTCTGGCGGCGGTGGCCACCACGGAGCACCCCGATGGCGTGGTGATCACCCTGCCGGCCGCGGCCCTGCCCCGAGCCAGCGGCGCTGGGAGCTTCGTGCTGGCCCTCGATCAACTGCAGGACCCTGGCAATCTCGGCACGCTGCTGCGCACCGCCCTTGCGGCCGGCGTGGAGGAGGTGTGGCTGGGGGGCGGCGCCGACCCCTGGCAGCCGAAGGTGCTGCGGGCCTCCGCCGGAGCAGCCCTGGCCCTGCCCCTGCGGCGCGAAGCCAACCGGGCCAGCCTGCTGCCACTGCTGGAGGGCGCCCTCAGCGCCGGCCACCAGCTGGTGGCCACCCTGGTGGAGGGAGCTGCCGCCGAAGCGGAGCCGCCATTTCCCTATTGGCAGCTGGACTGGACCCAACCCACGGTGCTGCTGCTGGGCAACGAGGGCGCCGGTCTGCACCCCGAGTTGGCGGCCCTGGCCAGCCAGCGGGTCACCATCCCCCACAGCTCGGCGGTGGAGTCCCTGAACGTGGCGGTGGCAGCCGGGCCACTGCTGCTCGAGCGCTGGCGGCAGCAACGTCAGCGGGCCTGAGTCCCCTGACAGGAGAGAATGCCCGCCAACTGAGCAGGCATCCGGTGAGCGAGGGCAGCTTCGATTTCGATGTGATCGTCATCGGCGCCGGCTACGGCGGATTCGATGCGGCCAAACACGCCGCCGACCACGGCCTGCGCACGGCGATCATCGAAAGCCGCGACATGGGCGGCACGTGCGTGAACCGCGGCTGCGTGCCCTCCAAGGCGCTGCTGGCCGCCAGCGGCCGGGTGCGCGAACTGGCGGACGTCGAGCACCTCAAGGGCTTCGGCATCCATGCGGCACCGGTGCGCTTCGAGCGCCAGAAGATCGCCGACCACGCCAATCAGCTGGTGGCCACGATCCGCACCAACCTCACCAAGACGCTCGAGCGCGCCGGCGTCACGATCATCCGCGGCACGGGCCGCCTGGAGGGTCCGCAGAAGGTGGGCGTCCGTGAGATGAGCGGCGTCGACCGCGTGCTCAGCGGCCGCGACGTGATCATCGCCACCGGTTCCGATCCGTTCGTGCCCCCCGGCATCGAGACGGACGGCCGCACCGTGTTCACCAGCGACGAGGCTGTGAGCCTGGAGTGGCTGCCGCGCTGGCTGGCGATCATCGGCAGCGGCTACATCGGCCTGGAGTTCGCCGATGTGTATACGGCTCTGGGCTGTGAAGTCACGATGATCGAGGCCCTGGATCGTGTGATGCCCACCTTCGATCCCGACATCGCCAAGATCGCCGCGCGCAACCTGATCGAGGGGCGCGAGATCGACGCGCGCTCCGGCGTGTTGGCGAAATCGATCAAGCCGGGTGCCCCGGTGCAGATCGAACTGGTGGACATGCAGACCCGCGAACCGGTGGAGACCCTGGAGGTGGATGCGGTGCTGGTGGCCACCGGCCGGGTGCCGAGCAGCAAGGGGCTGCACCTGGAGGCCTGCGGCATCGAGACCAACCGCGGCTTCATCCCCGTGGATGATCAGCTGCGCGTGCTGGTGAATGGTGCCCCGGTGCCGCACCTGTGGGCCGTGGGCGATGTGACCGGCAAGATGATGCTGGCCCACACCGCCGCCGCCCAGGGCACCGTGGCGGTGGACAACATCCTCGGCCACCCGCGCACGATCGACTACCGCTCAATCCCGGCGGCCACCTTCACCCACCCCGAAATCAGCTCGGTGGGCCTGAGCGAAGCTGATGCCAAGGAGCTGGCGGCAAAGGAGGGCTTCGAGCTGGGTCTGGTGCGCAGCTACTTCAAGGCCAACTCCAAGGCCCTGGCGGAGCTGGAGAGCGACGGCCTGATGAAGCTGCTGTTCAACAAGGCCAGCGGCGAAGTGCTCGGCGCCCACATCTATGGATTGCACGCGGCCGACCTGATCCAGGAGATCGCCAACGCCGTGGCCCGCCGCCAGAGCGTGCAGCACCTGGCCAACGAGGTGCACACCCACCCCACCCTCAGCGAAGTGGTGGAAGTGGCCTACAAGCAGGCCGCCATGGCGGTGGCAGGTTGAGCACCATGGAAATCCGCCGCCGGCCACCCAATCCGAAAGTGAAGGTGGCGCACCTCGAGTACGCCATCCCCCACGAGGACAGCGAACCCCGCAACATCCTTGAGGCCATCGTCTGGGCCAAGGACCGCGAGATCACGGCGGCCCGTGATCGTGTGAGCCTTGAGCAGCTCAAGAAACAGGTGGCAGAGCTGCCCCCGCCGCGCGATTTC
The DNA here is from genome assembly GCA_903934375.1 of uncultured Synechococcaceae cyanobacterium. Lineage (GTDB taxonomy): Bacteria > Cyanobacteriota > Cyanobacteriia > PCC-6307 > Cyanobiaceae > Vulcanococcus. The sequence goes on along the minus strand of CAIZNP010000164.1, from coordinate 1,212 downwards.
GTGGCGGCCCTCAAGGCCTCCTGCCGCAAACCGGCTGTGATCGCCGAAATCAAGAAGGCCAGCCCCAGCAAGGGCGTGATCCGGGAAGACTTCGATGCCGAGGCCATCGCCCGCGGCTATGCCGCCGGCGGCGCCAGCTGCCTCTCGGTGCTCACCGACAAACAGTTCTTCCAGGGCGGATTCGAGGTGCTGGTGCAGGTGCGCCAGGTGGTGGACCTGCCGCTGCTGTGCAAGGACTTCGTCCTCAGCCCCTATCAGCTGTATCAGGCCCGCGCCGCCGGCGCCGATGCTGCCCTGCTGATCGCCGCGATCCTCACCGATGTGGACATGGCCTACCTGCTCAAGGTGGCCCGCAGCCTGGGGCTGGCGGTGCTGGTGGAGGTGCATGACGCCGCCGAACTGGAGCGGGTGCTGGCGCTTGAGGGCGTGCAGCTGATCGGCATCAACAACCGCGACCTCGCCACCTTCCACACCGATCTGGCCACCACGGAGCAGCTCACCGAACGCTACGGCGAGCAGATCCGCGCCAGGGGCTGCCTGCTGGTGAGCGAATCGGGCCTGTTCACCCGCGACGACCTCGACCGTGTGCAGAGCGCCGGCGCTGATGCGGTTCTGGTGGGGGAATCGCTGATGCGCCAGGACGACGTCACCGCGGCGATCGAAACCCTGATCAACGGCTGAACGCCAGGTTCAGGATCCGCCTGTGGGGAAGAGGAACTGAATCTGAGCCCGCACGGTCACGCCCCCGAAGCCATCGGGCTTGATCACATTGCCGTAGGCCTGGATCGAGGCGTTCATGGGCTGGCGCCCCACGCGGAACAGCCGGCCGACGCCGCCGCCCACGGGCAGGATCCATTGACCGCTCGTGCTTTGCCAGTTGGCGGTGATGATCGGAGCACTCACCAGATACCAGCCTCCCGGCAGGTTGTAGTTCACGAACGGCTGCACCAGAAAGGCGCTCACGGCTGAACGATCACGATCGCCGGCAAACGACCAGATCTGATTCACCAGGGCTCCCGCAACCCAGGCCCCTTTGGTGTACACCGCCACTCCGGCAGGGCCCGCCCCCCATTGGCCTGATCCGAGCGACTGATCGGTGGCGGTAGGCAGCAACAGTGTGGGGCCAAAACCGAGGGTCCAGGCTCCCCTTGGTTTGGGCACGAAGAAGAAGCTGGGATTGATATCACCGAGGCCCGTGCGCTGCTGGCCAGC
>CAIZNP010000163.1 GCA_903934375.1 uncultured Synechococcaceae cyanobacterium | reverse complement strand
GAGCCCCCCTGAACCCGGGCCCGGGGCCCGCCAGCCTCGCCGCACCATCTCGGATCTGTTTCTGCGCCGGCCGGTGTTCAGCCTGGTGCTGAGCCTGTTGCTGTTGCTGCTGGGGGCCCTGAGCCTGGCGGGCTTGCAGGTGGAAAACCTGCCGCCCATTGCCCCCGGCCGGGTCACCGTGCGCAGCACTTACCCCGGCGGCAACCCGGAGGTGGTGGAGCAGGGGGTGACCGCTCTGCTCGAGAGACAGCTGAACGGTCTCGAGCGCCTGCAGACGATCCGCTCCAGCAGCAGCGCCAACGGCAGCTCCATCACCCTCAGTTTCGAGGGGGGTGAGCCGGAGCTGAACCAGATCAATGCCCAGAACGAAGCCAACCAGGTGCTGCGTCAGCTGCCGGCACAGGTGGCGCGGCTCGGGGTGCAGGTGCGCCGCAGCTCCGACGACCTGCTGATGGTGCTCAGCTTCAGCGCCCGCGAAGGGCGCTACTCGCCGCAGTTCCTCAGCGGCTGGGTGAACCAGGTGGTGAAGGAACGCCTGCAACGGGTGGAGGGGGTGGGGCTGGTGACCCTCAACGGCGGCAGCCCGCTGGCCTTTCGCCTGTGGCTCAAGCCGGCGGCGCTTCTGGAGCGCCAACTCACCATCGCCGACGTGAGCCGCGCCCTGGAGGCCCAGAACGTGCTGGCGGCCCTAGGGCAGACGGGCGATGCACCCGGTCCACCAGGCCAGGCCACCACCCTGCCGTTGCGGATGGAGGGGCGGCTGCGCAGCCCCGAGGAACTCGAGCAACTGGTGGTGGGCCGCGGTCCGGAGGGGGGCGTGGTGCTGCTGCGCGACATCGGCCGGGTGGAGCTGGGCAGCGAGACCTACGACACGATCGCCACCAACCTGAAAGGCGATCCCACCGTGGCGCTGGCGGTCTACCAGCGCGATGGCAGCAATGCCCTGGAGGTGAGCGAACGGCTGGAGCAGGCCATCGCCGAACTGGAGCAACGATTCCCGCCGGGGATCGACCTGCAGTTGATCGTCAACGAAGCCGACACGGTGCGGGAAAGCATCGCTGAGGCCACCGGCAGCCTGCGGGATGCGGTGGTGCTGGTGTTCCTGACCCTGCTGCTGGGGCTGGGCAACAGCCGCCTGGCCCTGATCAGCGCCCTGGCGGTGCCGGTGTCGCTGTTGGGATCCATCACCCTGATCAAGCTCTCGGGCAGCTCGATCAATACCCTCAGCCTGTTCGGGATGGTGCTGGCCTCGGGCCTGGTGGTGGACGACGCCATCGTGGTGTGTGAGGACATCGGCCGCCGCCTGGAGCGCGGCGCCTCACCGTTGGCGGCAGCCCGGGAGGCCATGGCGGAACTGGGGGGAGCTGTGATTGCCACCTCCGTGGTGCTTGTGGTGGTGTTTCTGCCGGTGCTGGGGCTTCAGGGCAGCCTCGGCCGGCTCTACGCCCCGATCGCCATCAGCATCGGCTCGGCGATCATCGTGTCGACGTTTAACGCCATCAGCTTCACGCCGGTGGCGGCCAGCCGCTTCCTGCACGCCGAGCAACGGGAGCCGGCCTGGCTGCTGCGCTGGATCGACCCGCCGCGGCGATGGCTGGAGAGCCTGGAGCAGCCCTACGGCCGCTGGCTGGACCGCAGCCTGGAGCAGCGGCAGGGGGTGCTGATAGCCCTAGCCCTGGGGCTGCTACTCACGGCCGTGGGCCTCAGCCTGCGGCCGACGGCCTTCTTGCCCCAGGAGGACAACGGCCAGCTGCGGGGGGTGGTGGTGCTGCCAGAGGGGTCGTCGCTGCAGCGCACCCAGGCGGTGTTGGAGCAGGTACAGGCAGTGGTGGAACAGGAACCCAGCCTGGCCAGCGCCAACCTCTATGCGGGCCGCTCCTTCGGCGACAGCAGCCCCAACAAGGGCAGCGTGTTCCTGCGGCTCAAGCCGATCGGCCAACGGGGCAGCGGCGACACCAGCCTCGACGCCGTGGCCAAACGGCTGAACCGCGCCCTCAGCCGACGCATCAGCGACGCCATGGTGCAGCTGGCACCTCCCCCCAGTGTGCGGGGTTTCAGCAGTGAAGGCGGCCTGGAACTGGAGCTGCTGGACACCAGCAACGGCCAGCTCAGCCTGGAGCAATTCGCCCAACGGGCCCAGACCCTCATCCGCGCCGCCAACGCCAGCGGCCGCTTCGAGCGGGTCTCCACCCGCTTCAACGCCGATGCACCGCTGTTGCGGCTGGAGCCCGACCGGCTGCAGCTGGCTTCCCTGGGCATCGACCTGGACACCCTGGTGTCCACCATCGGCGCCAGCTTCGGCAGCAGCTATGTGAACGACAGCTTTGAAGCCGACCAGGTGCGGCGCGTGATCGTGCAGCTCGACGGCCAGGGGCGCCGCGGCCCGGAGGATGTGCTCAGCCTGCAGGTGCGCAGCCGCAGCGGCCAGCTGATCCCCGTGGGGCAGGTGGTGCGTGTGCTGCCCGCCACGGGTCCCAGCACCATCAACCACAGCCGTTTGGTGCGGGCGATCACGATCCGGGCCCTGCCGGCCCCGGGGGTGAGTACCGGCCAGGCCATGGCGGAGCTGGAGCAAATCCAGCAGCGGCTGGGCAGCAACGACACCGACCTGGAGTGGGCGGGCCTGGCCCGAGAAGAGCGGCTGGCGGGGGGCGGCAGCCTGCGGGTGTTCCTGCTGGCGGTGCTGGTGATGGGGCTGGTGCTGGCGGCCCTCTACGAAAACCTGCTCGATCCGCTGATCATCCTGATCACGGTGCCCCTGGCCCTGCTGGGGGCCCTAGGGGGGCTGGTGCTGCGGGGCCTGCCCCTGGATGTTTACGGCCAGATGGGCCTGCTCATGCTGGTGGCCCTGGCGGCGAAGAACGGCGTGCTGATCGTGGAGTTCGCCAACCAACGGCTACGGGAAGGCCTGGAGCTGGACCTGGCGATCCGGGAAGCCGCCGTGAGCCGCCTGCGGCCGATCCTGCTGACGGTGTTCTCCTCCTTGGCAGGCGTGCTCCCCCTGCTCATCGCCAGTGGCGCCATCTCCGGTAGCCGCATCAGCCTTGGCACCGTGGTGTTTTCAGGAACGCTGGTGTCCACCGCCCTGAGCCTGTTCGTGGTGCCCAGCGTCTATCGGGTGATCAAGGGCTGGGAACTCCAGAACCAATCGCGCTGGAGGCAGCGACACCATGGCTGAAACAACACCCAAAGGCATGGGCGCGGGCATCAACGCTGGCATCGGCGCTAGCGGTGGCGCTAGCAGTGGCCGCCATCGATCTCCTGCCGGGGCAGCGGCCCTGGCGGTGCTGCTGCTGGGCCTGGCGGGCTGCGGCGAAGGCGGCAAACGACGGCCGCCGACGCTGGTGACGGTGGCGCCGGCCAGCAGCCAGCGCTTCGAGCAGACCCTCAACACCGTGAGCACCCTGGAGGCAGCTGAGGAGATCGAGCTGGCGGCCCAGTCGGGCGGTCGCGTGCAACGGCTGCTGGTGCGCACCGGTGATCCCGTGCGGGCCGGCCAGCTGCTGGTGGTGCTGGATCAGACCCAGCTGCGGGCCGACGTGCAGGCCCTACGGGCCAAGGCGAAACGTGATCAACTCGCCTACGAGCGCTTTCGAGGTCTGGTGAGCCAGGGGGCCGCCAGCGCCCTGCAGGCGGAGGAATTCCAGGCCAACGCCATCGGATCACGCGAGGCCCTGCGGGCCAAGCTGGCGGATCTGGCGTACAAGGACATCCGCGCTCCGATTGCCGGAGTGATGGGGGATCTGACCATAAAGCCCGGCGATGTGGTGACCGCGGGCACCCCGTTCAGCCGCATCATCCGCAACGAACGACTGCTGGCCCGCATCGATGTACCCGCCGGCCGGATGGGACTGCTGCGGCCGGGGCAACCGGTGCAGCTGCTGGCGGCCGATGACGACCAGCCGCAGGCCGAGGGCCGCATCAGCCAGGTGGACCCCGGCGTGAGCGCCACCAGCCAAACCCTGCTGGCCAAGGCCATCATCAGCAATCCCAACGGGCTGCTGCGCAATGGCCAGCGGCTGCGCACGCGGGTGCTTCTGGGCAGCGAGGAGCAGCTCTCGGTGCCGTTTGAGGCGGTGACCCGCCAGTTCGGCCAGGCCTTTGTGTTTGTGGTTGGAAACCTCCAACAGCTACGCCAGGACCCTGGCCGCGCGGACCTGAAGGCGCTGGAGCGACTCCCCAGGGGCACCGCCATCGCGCTACAGCGCCCCGTGCAGGTGGGCCCGCTGCAGGGGAATCACTATCCGGTGCTGGAAGGGCTGCGGCCGGGGGAGCGGGTGATCGTGTCCGGCACCATGGGTCTGCGGCATGGCAGCCCGGTGAAGATCAAGACCGGCGGGGCGCCCCGCGACGTTGCGCCAGCACCTGCTGCACCGAGCGCCAGCTGACCCCGTGATGGGCCAGGGCCACCTGCAGGTGAAACAGGATGTCGGCCGCTTCAGCGGCGATCTCGGCGGCATCGCCGTCCTTGCAGGCCATCACGAACTCGGCGCTCTCCTCGCCGATCTTCTTGAGGATGCGGTTGTCGCCCCCCTCCAGCAGCTTGTTCGTGTAGCTGCCGGGCTCGGGCCGATCACGCCGATCCTCGATCACCCGCATCAGCTCGGTGCAAACATCCGCAGGCGGCGGTGCGGCCCCGGCGCCGCCGGCCGAGGGCATAGGGCCGTCGTCGTAGAAGCAGCTGCGGGCGCCGGTGTGGCAGGCCACATCCCCGCGCTGCTCGATCGTGAGCAGAAGCACATCGGCGTCGCAGTCGTAGCGGAGTCCGCGCAGGGTCTGGGTGTGACCACTGGTGGCCCCCTTGTGCCAAAGCTCCTGGCGTGAGCGGCTCCAGTAGTGCACCTCACCACTGGCGATGGTGCGCTCCAGGGCCTCGCGGTTCATCCAGGCCACCATCAGCACGGCCCCGTCGAGCCAGTCCTGGGCGATGGCCGGGATCAAACCGGCCTCGTTGAAGCGCAGCTGCGCGGGATCCGGCGGATGAAAGGATGCCTGCAAGGGCCTGATGGCCAGCTGACACGATCCTCCCCCAGCACGCTCCACCCCACCCAGCCCCGGGCATGACCGCCGCCTTCACCTGCTCGAAGACCTTCAGCGGCTACCCCTGCTGCCACCGCCAGTGGCGCCACAGCGGCCACTGCCGCTTCGTGCACGGCTACAGCCGCAGCTTCACACTCTGGTTCCAGGCACGGGAGCTGGATCAGCACGGCTTCGTGGTGGATTTCTCCAGCCTCGGGGCACTGGAGGCCCAGCTGGCGGAGCAGTTCGACCACACCTTTCTCGTGAATGCCGACGACCCGCTGCTGGAGCAGTGGCGGAGCCTGCATGCGCAGGGCGCCCTCAACCTGCGGGTGATGGACAACGTGGGCATGGAAGCCAGCGCCAAGCAGGTGTGGGCCTGGGCCAACACCCTGCTGCATCACCGCGACGGCGGACGCAGCTGCTGCTGGAAGGTGGAAGCCCGCGAAAACG
>CAIZNP010000162.1 GCA_903934375.1 uncultured Synechococcaceae cyanobacterium | reverse complement strand
GCAGCTCCAGCAGGCCATGGCCACCCAAATGCGAATCTGAGCAGAGACCAAGGCCCGCCGCCGCGCCATGACCGACGCCGTTGCTGAACCCACCTCCCTGTTCGAGCAGGCCCTGCAGCGCTACCAGGAGGGCGCTCCACTTGAGGAGGTGATCGCCAGCTTCCTGGAGATCACCCGCCAGGAGCCGCGGCTCTCCGCCGGCTGGACGTGCCTGGCCTGGTTGCAGCTGCTGGACAACCAGCCCCAGGCAGGCCTGCGCTCGGCCCGCACCGCCGTGAAGCTGAACCCGCAGGACCCCCAGGCCCGCATCAACCTCAGCCTGGCGATGCTGGAAACCAACGCCAAGGGTGTACGCGAGCACATCGAACTGGTGCAGCGCCTGCGGGTGATGGCGCCGGAACTGGCCAGCGAGCTCGACGATGCCCTGACCGATGGCCTGGTCCGCCGCCCCGACTGGCAGGCCCTGCTGAAGGTGAAGGCTTGGCTGCAGGGTTGAACCGACGCCAGGCCGAGGGGAGGCCGGCACGCATCCTGCTGCTGAGCAACGGGCACGGTGAGGACCTCAGCGGCGCCCTGATCGGCCTGGAGCTTCAGAAGCACGGCCATCGGCTGGATGCCCTGCCGCTGGTGGGGCATGGCCGGGCCTATGCCCAGGCGGGCCTGCCCCTGCTGGGCCGCACACGCGAGTACAGCACCGGCGGCCTCGGCTACACCAGCCTGCTGGCGCGGCTCACGGAGGTGCTGCAGGGCCAGGTGCTCTACCTGCTGGGCAGGCTGGCACTGCTGGCTCGGGTCGCCCACCGCTACGACCTGATCCTGGTGGTGGGCGATGTGATCCCGGTGCTGGCCGCCTGGCTGAGTGGGCGCCCCTTCGCCACCTATCTGGTGGCTTATTCCAGCCACTACGAAGGGCGCCTGCGGCTGCCCTGGCCCTGCGGCAGCTGCCTGCAGAGCCGGCGCAGCCTGCGCCTCTACAGCCGCGATCAACTCACGGCCGACGATCTCAGCCGCCAGCTGCAGCGCCCGATGCTCTTCGCCGGCAATCCATTCATGGATGGCAGCCTCGGCGTGCACGACACGCTGCCCGGGGCACCGCTGCAGCGGCTGGGGCTGCTGCCCGGCAGCCGGCTGCCCGAGGCCGTGCAGAACCTGGAGCTGATGCTGCAGGTTCTGGAGCGGTTGCCGGCAGACCTGCGGCAGCCCTCACGCCTGGGCCTGCATGCCGCCCTGGTGGGCAAGCTCACCCCCCAGGAGGTGGCGCCCTTGGCCAGCGGCCTCGGCTGGCGGCTGCACCTCGATGGCGAGCAGCGCTGCCGGCTGCAGCGCGGGCCGCTGCAGCTCCAGCTGGAGTGGGGCCGCTTCGCCGCCGTTGTGCAGCAGTGCGATCTGCTGCTGTCGATGACGGGCACCGCCGCCGAACAGTGCGTAGGCCTGGGCAAGCCCGTGCTGCAGCTGGCCGGCGGCGGCCCGCAGTTCACGGCGGGCTTCGCGGAAGCGCAGCGCCGCCTGCTGGGCCCCGGGGTGTTCTGCGCCGAAGGCAGCCTGGGCAGCGAGGAGCAGCTCAGGGGAACGGCACAGCTGGTGCAGACCCTGCTGGAGCGGCTGCAGCGGGAACCGAGCTGGCACCACGAGCTGCAACAGCTGGGCGCGCAACGCATCGGCAGCGGCGGCGGCGCCGCCAGGATGGCGGCCGATCTGCATCAGCTGCTGCAGCAGCGCATCCATGGCTGACAACGGCGGGCTGGGCCAGCGCCTCAAGGGCTGGATCGACACGCTGCTGGTGATCGACGTGTTCGTGGTGATCGCCGGCGCCGTCTGGTTCGGGGTGGCTGTGATCTGCCACAGCCGCAGCATCGAGGCCCCCCTGGATCTGTTTCAGCAGCTTTGGGAGCCGCTGTTCACCCCGGCGATCGGCCTGCTGATGGGAGCCGCCATCCTCAGCGGCGTACTGGGCTGGTGCCTGCGCTGGTGGCAGCGGCAAGCGCAGCGCTGAGCTCCGCATCCTCGAAGCGGAACCCCTGTTGCTGCAGACGCTGCGGCAACACCTGCTGCCCCTCCAGCACCACACGCGCTCCATCACCGAGGAGCAGCTGCAGCATCGGAGCCGGCACCGGCAGCAGGCTGGGCCGACCCAGGCAACGGCCCAGGGCGGCCGCGAAGCTGGCCATGGAGCAGGGCTGAGGGCCAACAGCGTTGTAGACGCCGCTGTAGGCGGCATCGCCCAGGGCCGTGGCGATCAGCCGGCAGAGGTCGCGGCGGGAGATCCAGCTCATCCACTGGCGGCCGCTGCCGATCGGGCCGCCGAAACCAAGGCGGAACACCGGCAGCATCTTGCCCAGGGCCCCGCCATCAGCCGCCAGCACGATGCCGATGCGGAGAATCACCACACGGCAGAGCGGTTCAGCGCGCTGGGCTTCCGCCTCCCAGGCCAGGCAGAGCCGGCCGAGCACATCGGCACCTGCGGGGCTGCCCTCCTCGAAGCGCTCCGTGCCGCTGGTGCCGTAGTAACCAACGGCCGACCCGCTGATCAGCACCTGCGGCCGCTGGGACTCCGGCAGGGCAGCCAGCGCCGCCACCAGGGCGCGAGTGGTGCCGATGCGGCTGTCGTGCAGGAGCTGCACATGGGCCGGCGACCAGCGCTTCTCGGCGATCGGTTCACCGGCCAGGTTCACCACGGCCTCAGATGCGGCCAGCGCCTGCTGCAGGTCGGGCTGCTGCCAGCTCGAGGCCTGAGCAGGATCCGCCTGCAGCCGCTGCAGCTGCGGGTGCTCGAGAGCCGGCAGCGGGCGCACCGAACGGCTCACCAGGGTGAGGCTGTGGCCCTGCTCCAGCAGCAGGGGCACCAGGGCTCTGCCCACGAAGCCACTGCACCCCACCAGCAAGATCCGCACGTGCCGCTCCCCTTTGAACCGGGCAAGGCTAGGGAATGCGACCGAATCAGGCGGGCAGCGGCCTTAGCCTGGCGCCTCCTGCTTTCACCCCCTCAGCATGGCCGAAACGCCCTCCGCTGCTGCGGCCCCTGCGGCTGCACCCACCGCGGCGGCTGCGCCTGCAGCGCCGGCCATCAAGAAGGGCAGCCTGGTGAAGGTGAACAGGGCGGCTTATCAGAGCAGCCTTGAAGCCGCCGCCAGCGATGGCGACGCACCCTCCTATCTGTTCGAGGGCCCAGGCGAGGTGCTGGCCACCCGCGGCGATTACGCCCAGCTGCGTTTCCGCCGCCCGGTGCCGGACATCTGGCTGCGGCTGGATCAGCTCGAGGCTTTCTGACGCGAAGCCGTCTGACCTCAGTCCTCGCTGGTGTCAGAGCGCGCTGAACTCAGATCTCGAGGCGCCGCCGCTCCTGCTGCAGGCGGCTGCGCCGTTGCCTTGCCTCGCGCAACATCTCGCGCCCATCGCGCAGGTAGCTGTCCACGTAGCCCATCGTGTAGCGCTCCAGCTCCGTGATCGCGTCCTGCACCTGCGAGAGG
>CAIZNP010000161.1 GCA_903934375.1 uncultured Synechococcaceae cyanobacterium | reverse complement strand
CTGCAGGTGAACTGGACCGGTGATGGCCTGATTCGTCTGCTCGACGAAATCCTGGTGATTCTGATTGCCCTGGAGGTGCTGCAGAACCTCACGGCCTACCTGCGGGAGCACACGGTTCAGATCGAGCTGGTGCTCGTCACGGCACTCACGGCCGTGGCGCGCAAGGTGATCGTGATGCAACCCGGCGTGCAGAAGAACCCAAGCGAGCTGATCGGCCTGGGGGTGTCCGTCCTCAGCCTGGCTGCCGCCTACTGGCTGGTGCGGCAGTCCCACCTCATCCGTCCGATCGCCAGAACAGAGCCAGCCACAACGTCCCCGGATCGGGATCCGTAGCCAGCAGCCGATGGCGGCGGTGCGGCGCGATCAACAGGCTGTCGCCCACGCAAAGATCGCGCGCATCCGTTTCATCCTCGAACCGAAGCCTGGCGCTGCCGCGCAACACCAGCACCCATTCATGTTCCGGCTGGTCGTACCAGAAGCCCTCGGGGCTGCTGGCCAGGCAGGAGTGAATACGCACCAGCCGCCAGTGCGTGCCACTGAGCAGTGGTTCCACCCGTTCGTCTCCAGGAGCGGGGCAGGTGCCGCTGAGCAGGTTGCACTGATCGCTGTGTTCGCGTTCTCTGGGCGGGCCGCCTGCTGCAGGGGCATCGCCCCAGCGGCGCCCGATGTCGAAGCCAACGCTGGCCGCCAGGGTCACCACGTCGTGGTGATGGCTGCAGTCGCGCAGGGCCTGCCGCAGTTCGGGGCGTGCTTCGCTCAGGGCCACGAAGGCATTGAGCTGCCTGACTTTCTCGAGGAACTGCTGGAGCTGGGCTTCGGCCATCAGGTCAGTATCGGCGGCAGTGGTTTATGCAGGCGGAAGCGGCGGAAGTGGATTCCGTTGATCAACAGCTCCTCCTGCCAGCTCGGCTGCCAGCCCTGGCGGCTGAACAGCGGCCGCGAGAGAAAGCTGGCCTCGGTGCGCAAGCGGGCGATGCCCTGTTGGCGGGCGTCCTGCTCCAGGGCCAGCAGCAGCCTGCCGGCATGGCCCTGATGCTGATGGGCGGGCCGGCAATAGAGCAGGGCGATGCGGTCGGCGGGCTCACGCACGGCGAAGGCGGCAATCGTTCCGTCCACCGCACAGCTCACCAGGCCCTGCCCCCGCTGCAGGCAGCTGAGCAGTGTGGCGCTGCCGGACTGATGCGCCCAGGCGGCACGTTGATCGGCGGTGTAGAGCTCGGTGCAGCAACTCTCCACGGCCTCGCGATAGACCTCCCGCACTGCATCGTGATCGCTGCACTCCAGCCGGCGCAACGGCTTCATGTCGGGTATGCCGCGCAGTTCATGCTCTGATTCTCGCTGGTATGGCCGGATTGACTGGCAAGCATGCTGCCGATGTTGTAGGTTCGTTGTATTGAAGAATTTCACTCCTCAGATCAATGCTCACCGGATCGGAACTGCTAGCCAAGGTCAAAGAGCTGGGCGATGCCGGCAAGTCCGAGATCGTCAGGGCCTGCGGTTATGTCTCCACCAAGAAGGATGGCGCTGAGCGCCTGAATTTCACAGCGTTCTATGAGGCGCTGCTGGAAGCCAAGGGTGTTGAGCTTGGCGTCAGCGGCAAGGTTGGCAAGGGTGGACGCAAGCTGAGCTATGTGGCCACGGTTCAGGGCAATGGCAACCTGCTGATCGGCAAGGCCTACACCGCGCTGCTGGATCTCAAGCCTGGCGATGAATTTGAGATCAAGCTCGGCCGCAAGCAGATTCGTCTGATTCCCGCTGGTGCCAGCGAAGAGGACGAAGAGTGAGTTCAGGCCGTGAAGGTCTGCGTCAGCTGAGGTTGGCGCAGGACCTTCTCGTGCAGGTGATGCGCCCACTGCTTGGGCTGTTGTTTGTTCTGGTCCTATCGCTGTGCAGCGTCTCCGCGGCCCGGGCCGACGGCGCCGAACTGTTCAGCCAGCACTGCGCCGGCTGTCACCTGAACGGTGGCAATATCATCCGCCGCGGTAAGACGCTTCGCCTGGCGGCGCTGGAGCGGCAGGGGCTGGCGTCGCCCGAGGCGATCGCCGCGATCGCCCGCAATGGCGTGGGACAGATGAGCGGTTACGGCACCGTGCTGGGTGACGCTGGCGTTCAGCAGGTGGCGGACTGGGTGTGGCAGCAGGCTCAGCTGGGCTGGCCGAAAGTCTCCTGATTCCCGCTGTTCAGAAGGCCTGAATCCAGGGGTAAACCTGCAGCGCCGTCCAGATGCCGTTGCGCCAGTAGACATCGTTGTGGAGCAGCTGCTCCACCTGCTGCTGGCTCTCCGCCTCGTAGATTCCGAACACGTGGGTGCTTCCCTCGGTGGGACCGAGGGTGATCAGCAGGCCGTCATCCTTCTGCTGCTGCAGACCACGGAGGTGTTCCTCCCGGAATGGTGCGCGTTTCTCCAGAGCGTTCTCGCAGTAGGTGCCCCAGAGAACGAAGCGCATGGTCGGCAGCTCAGATCGGGCTGAAACTTACAGCCAGCCGTTCCAGATGATCGGGATCTGCACGGGGTTGGGCAGCAGGATCGGGCGGTTGGTGGGCATGGCCTTGCTGTCCTTGCTCCAGCTCACACTGCAGTTGAACAGCGGTCCCTGCTTGTCGGCTGTGTTGCCCTGCCGGTATCCCTGCACCACGGCCTTGTCCGGCATCAGGTACTGGGCCTGGTTGCAGGCATCCACCTCAGAGATGCGTGAGCTGAAGCTGCTCGACTCCGCCTTGGCCAGGTTGGGGATCAGAAGCAAGCCTACGGAGAGCAGGCCTGCAGCAAGCCGTGTGCGCACGGACATGGCGTGAGTGTCTGGAACTGGTGTGATTCTGACCCCAATCCAGTCCTCTGGCCTGCTCTCGTCAGGATGGGCGTGTGTCGGTGTGTCCGCTGATGTCCCCCTCCGTCCCGCGCGGTCTTGCCGGCGGCCCCGCGGGCTGTGCCCTGCGGCTGCGCAGCCTCTGGCTCGGCTGGTTTCTCTGCCTGCTGTTCCATACCGATCTGGGACTGATGCCGCTGTTTCACGGCCTCTCACCGGAGATCGCCAGTGAGGTGGAGCCGGCGCGGTTGCCGCTGGTGTACTGGGCGATGTTGCTCTACTTCCTGCTGCCGCTGGCGGCCTATCTGCTGAACAGCTATGCGGCAACGGCTGAGGCTGGCCGCTGGAGCCGCTGGCGCTGGTTCCACTTCGGCCTGGGCATCGTCTACTCGCTCACCAACATCGCCCACCTGGTGGTCGACATCCTGATCCCGGATTCCCGCGCTGATCAGGTGCTGCTGATGGCGGTGATGGTGGTGATCGGTCTGCTGATCAACCGCGAGAGCTGGCGCTGGTGCCAGGCCCGCTGAGGGGAGCGCCCAGCTGCGGTATCGGTTCGGCCAGCTCCAGGTCGCCCGTGCGCAGGCCCTGCAACAGCTCCAGATTGATCAGCTGCTGCGCCGCCGCTGCCGCCACCGGTTCACGGGTGGAGAGGAAATAGCAGAGCTCGAACACCAGGCCGGCGGTGCTCAGGTCCTGCAGATGGCAGCGCTCGAAGCGGGCATCGCTGCTGGCGGCCACGGCATTGCGGGCGATCTCCAGCAGCCGTGCTGCGGCGTCGGTCGGGCTGTCGCGCCGCAACACCAGGCGCTGCAGCACCCGCCGTTCCTGCTGATCGCCGAAGTTGTGCAGGGTTTTGGTGAGCAGTTCGCTGTTGGCCACCACCACCAGCTCGCCATCGATGCTGCGCAGCTGCGTGGAGCGCAGGCCCACCTGCAGCACCCGGCCGGTGACGTTGTCGAACCGCAGCAGATCGCCGATCCGGAAGGGCCGATCGAGCAGGATCGTCAGGTAGGTGAAGAAGTCGCGCGCGGGGCCCTGCAGGGCGAAGCCGATGCCCAGGCCGGCACCCGCGAGGGCCCCCACCACAGCCGTGAGTTGCAGCCCCTGGTTCTGCAGATACACGAGCCCGCCCAGCAGCCAGATGAGGGTGCGCTGCATCGGCAGCAGCGCCTTGACGGCGCTCAGCTCACCCGAGGGCACCAGCCGCTGCAGGCTGGAGAGCAACACCAGCTCGAGCAGCGCGTTCAGGAAGCGCACCACCAGCACGGTGGCCACCAGACCGATGGCGCCGGCTGCGAGGCGGTCGGCCAGGCCGGTGACCGGCAGCAGATCCCAGAGGCTTGCCGCCAGCGTGAGCAGGGTCAGCGGGATGCCAGTGCTCAGCAGATGGCGGCGCAGCAGCCG
>CAIZNP010000160.1 GCA_903934375.1 uncultured Synechococcaceae cyanobacterium | reverse complement strand
GGGCGCGTTGGCTTTCCAGGTCCATGACCTCGTTGTAGAGGGCGAGCATCTCTGCAGGGATCGGCGTGCCGTCGAGGTCGATGCCTGCGGCGATGGCGTCATCCACGCCGCCGGGTCCGGCGATGGCCATGAGGTGGGGTACAAGGGCCCGGCGAGCCTAGGCAGCGACAGTGATGCCGCAACAGCCGCGTGCCAGGGCCAGGCCGCTGTGCCTCAGGCCGAGAAGTAACGGGCCTGGCTGTGCAGGGCCACGAGGGCGGTGGTGCTTTGTTCGGGTTCCAGCTGGTCGCTTTCGTCCATCGACAGGCCGATGCGCTCGGATCCGAGCCAGAGCAGCTGTTGGCGCGAGTCGGCCACGTTGGGGCAGGCCGGATAGCCGAACGAGTAGCGGCTGCCGCGATAGCGCTGGGCCAGCACGTCACGCAGCGGCATGGCTTCGGGATCTGGGTGGCCCAGCTCGCGGCGAATGCGCGCATGGACCCATTCCGCCAGTGCCTCGGCCAACTGCACCGCCAGGCCGTGGAAGTACAGGTAGTCGCTGTAGCGGTCGCCGCGGAACAGGTCCTGGGCGAAGCTCGTGGCCCGCTCGCCCATGGTCACGGCCTGCATCGGCAGCACATCGCTGGCGATGGGGCTGCCATCTGAGCGGCTGCCCAGATCGCGATAGAAGTCGGCGATGCAGTAGCGGTTACCCGAGCGCTGGCGGGGCAGGTCAAAGCGGCCGAGCTCCTGCTGCGCCGCAGACGGCCCGTCGCCGGCCAGGAGACCCGAGGGATCGAACACGCGAACGGCGTTGCCGTCGCGGCCGCAGGGGAAGTATCCGTAAGCCACCCGCGGCGTCAGCAGCTGGTCCTCCAGGCAGCGTTGGGTCCACTGCTGCAGCACCGGCTCGGCCTTCTCGGCCAGGAGGGCTTCGTAGTCCTCGCGCGATTGACCCTGAGCCTTGCGCAGCTGCCACTGGCCGGCGAACAGGGCACTGCGATCGAGGTAGGCGAACACCTCAGCCAGGGGGATCTCGGCTTCCGTGAGCACGTGGGAGCCCCAGAAGGGCGGCGTCAGCGCCTGCTCCTCGGGTACAGCTTCGGAGCGGTGATCGTTGGGGGCAGCAGGGCTGGCCGCAGGGGCATCAGCCGAGGCGACTGCCTCAGCGGCTCCGGACTCCGTTCCGGCGGCAGCCGTGGCAGGTTCGCTGGCAGCCTCGGCCGCAGCAGGTCCATCGAGCCCCAGGCCATCGGGAGCGCCGGCGAGGAAGCCCGCCCCGTTCTGCCATTGGCCGGCGTCGCGGGCGGTCACGTAGGCATCCATGAAGCGCAGATCGGCGAAGGCATCGCGGCCATAGATCACCTGGCCGCGATACACCTCGCGGCAGTCCTTGTTGACGAAACGGGGAGTCAGTGCAGCACCACCGAGGATCACCGGCACATCGATGCCCGCTTCATTGAAGGCAGCCAGGTTGTCCTTCATGAAGGCGGTGGATTTCACCAGCAGGCCACTCATGGCGATGCAATCGGCGTTGTGCTCGCGCTGGGCCTCGATGATCGCATCCACCGGCTGCTTGATGCCGAGGTTGATCACCTCGTAGCCATTGTTGGTGAGGATGATGTCGACCAGGTTCTTGCCGATGTCGTGAACGTCGCCCTTGACCGTGGCGATCAGGAACTTCGCCTTGGCGGACCGCTGGCCGCCTTCGCCACCCTCGAGCTTGTCCATCAGCGGCTCGAGAAACGCGACCGCTGACTTCATCGTTTCCGCGCTCTGCAGCACGAACGGCAGCTGCATTTGGCCAGAGCCAAACAGCTCACCCACCACCTTCATGCCATCGAGCAGGAAGGTGTTGATGATCTCAAGCGGCTGGTAGTGCTCGAGGCCGATCTTCAGCGCATCATCGAGGCCGATGCGCTCGCCATCGATGATGTGTTGCTTGAGTCGTTCCTCGATCGGCAGATCGCTGAGCTGCGGACCTGAGGCGCGTGCTTCACGGGAGCTAACCCCCTCGAACAGCTTGGTGAGTTCCGTGAGCGGGTCGTAGACGCAGACGCCGTTCTCGAAGCGGCGGCGGTCGTCGATGAGATCGCGGCAGACCTGCTGGTGCTCCTCGCTGATCTTCACCAGCGGCAGGATCTTGGCCGGACTGACGATCGCGGCATCCATGCCGGCTTCGCAACAGTCGTGCAGGAACACCGAATTGAGCACGATCCGCGCCGCAGGCGACAGCCCGAAGCTGACATTGCTCACCCCGAGCACCACGTGCACGCCCGGCAACTGCTCACGGATCATGCGGATCGACTGCACCGTGGCCAGACCGTTCTCACGGTCCTCCTCGATGCCGGTGGAGATCGGCAGGGCCAGGGGGTCGTAGAAGATCTCGTGGGCCGGAATGCCGAATTCCAGAGCATCGCGATAGGCGCGCTGGGCGATGGCGAACTTGCGCTCGGCCGTGCGCGCCATGCCCTGTTCATCAATGGTGCCCACCACCACCCCGGCGCCATAGGCCTTGGCCAGTTCCAGCACCTTGAAGAACCGCTCGTCGCCGTCCTCGTAGTTGGTGGAATTGAGGATGCACTTGCCGCCGGTCATCTTCAGGCCGGCTTCCATCTTCTGCCACTCGGTTGAATCGAGCATCAGCGGCAGATTGACATTCGTCACCAAACGGCTCACCAGCTCGCGCATGTCGCGCTCACCATCGCGGCCGACATAGTCGACGTTCACATCGAGAACGTGGGCGTTCTCCTTCACCTGGCCGCGGGCCACGGCCACAAGGCCATCCCAGTCCTCTTCGGCCAGCAGTTCACGCACCTTCTTGCTGCCGCTGGCGTTGAGCCGTTCGCCGATGATCAGGAAGGAGTTGTCCTGCTGATAGGGCGTGGTGCCATAGATCGAGGCCGCCGATGGCTCGTAGGCCAGGGCCGGCCGTGGATCCTCCGCGCTGGCGCGCAGCTCCGGGGTGCGCACGCGCCGCTGGGCCGGATGCAGTTCCGAGGCCAGCTGCGCCAGGGCGCCGATGTGGTCGGGGGTGGTGCCGCAGCAACCGCCGATCACCTGCACGCCGAGATCTTCGACGAAGTGCAGCAACTGCATCTTCATCTCCACCGGCGTCAGCCGGTAGTGGGCGACGCCGCCGATGTTCTCCGGCAGGCCGGCATTGGGAATGCAGCTCACCACGAAGGGGCTGTGCTCGCTGAGATAGCGCACGTGCTCCTTCATCTGCTCCGGTCCGGTGGCGCAGTTGAGGCCGAGCACATCGATCGGGAACGGCTCGAGGATCGCCACCACCGCGGCGATGTCCGAGCCCACCAGCATCGTGCCGGTGGTTTCCATCGTCACGCTCACCATCAGTGGCCGGCGCTGGCCGGTCTTGCTGAAGGCCTGCTCGATGCCCTGCAGCGCCGCCTTGATCTGCAGCACGTCCTGGCAGGTTTCGACGATGAACAGATCCACATCGCCGGCGATCAGCCCCTCCGCCTGCTCGGCGAACGAATCGCGCATCTCATCGAAGCCCACATGCCCGAGCGTGGGCAGCTTGGTGGTGGGTCCCATGGACCCCGCCACGAAGCGGGGCTTATCTGGGGTGGAGTAGGCCTGCGCCATCTCCCGCGCCAGCTCGGCGGCGCGCTTGTTCATGGCGAAGGCCTGATCCTCAAGGTCGTACTCCGCCAGCACGATCGAGGCTGCACCGAAGGTGTCGGTCTCGATCACATCGGCACCCACCTCCAGGAACTGGCGATGCACCGCCTGCACCGCATCAGGGCGGGTGAACACCAGGTTCTCATTGCAGCCCTCCAGCGCCGGACCACCGAAATCCTCGGCCGTCAGGTCCATCTGCTGCAGCGAGGTTCCAGTGGCACCGTCAAACACCAGCACCGGCCGCTCCGGGCTGTGGAGGCGCTCAAGAAAACCGATCCGTTGGGTGGCGAGCATCAGCCGTTCAGTCGCACGCGGGTGACCCAGTGGTCATAGGCGGGATCGCGACCTTCCGTGATCGCCGTGATGCGGTCGCGGATGGCGTTCATCACCGGTCGCTCACTCCCCAGATCCGTGGTCTCCACACGGCGCACCGGTGTCACCTTGGCGGCGGTGCCGCTCAGGAAGACCTCATCGGCGATGAACAGTTCACTTTTGTCCACCGGTCGCTCCAGGGTGGGGATGCCCATGGCGCGCGCCAGTTCAAGCACGCTGGCGCGGGTGATGCCCTCGAGGATGTCCTGATCGACGCCCGGGGTGATCAGCACGCCGTCGCGCACGATGAACAGATTCATGCCGCTGGCCTCGCTCACCTTGCCGCGGCTGTTGAGCAGCAGCGCCTCATCGAAGCCGCTCTTGACAGCCTCGGTCTTGGCCAGGGAGCTGGTGATGTAAGCGCCACTGATCTTGCCGCGCAGGGGCAGGGAGCGGTCCTCCTGGCGGGTCCAGGAGCTGATGCGGCAGCTCACTCCCTCCGGCGAGAGGTAGTCGCCCAGCTCGAGCCCGTAGATCAGAAAGTCGGTTTCGATGTTGTGCAGGCGCGGGGCAATGCCCAGATCGCTCGTGTACACGAACGGGCGCAGATACACCGGGCAGGTGGGCTTATTGGCCTGCAGGACCTGATGGATGGCGCCGTGGATGGTGTCTTCCGTGAGCTCGGTGAGCAGCAGCCGAGCGCTCTGGCTCAACCGGCGGGCGTGCCGGTCTGCCCGGAACAGCAGGATCTCGTTCGGATCGGAGGGGTTGGGCAGGGCGCGCATGCCACCGAAGGCCCCTGTGCCGTAGTGAAGGGCATGGGTAGCCACCGACAGAGTGGCTTCCGCGAACGGCACGCACTTGCCACCGAACCAGGCGTAGGGCAGGAACTGATGCATCGGTCGGTGGGGCGGAGCGGCCACTGCTGCCACTGATCTTCTCACTGCCCGGCACGGTGCCGCCGAAGATGGGGGCATGCATCGCCTCGCCGCCGTTCCCGGCAGCTCCAGCCCCGCCGATGGCGTGGTGTTCATCGAACAACCGCCGGCCGCAGCTGTTCTGCTCAGCAGTGCCGACACCGACCTGGCCGCCCTGGCGGCCCTGCTCGATCAGGAGGCCACCCCCCTGGGGCCAGCGCGTGAGTTGCGTGGCCTGAACCTGGCGGCGCTGCAGCACCCCGCCGTGCTCGACCACTACCTGCGGTCCAGCCTTGAGGGCACGCGGCTGGTACTGGTTCGGCTGCTCGGCGGCCGGGGTCACTGGAGCTATGGCCTCGAGCAGCTCCAGACCTGGGCGCGCAGCGGCACTGGCCGGCATCTGCTGGTGATGGCCGGTACCGCTGAGGAAGACCCGGCCCTGACTCCCCTCAGCACGGTTCCCGAGCCCCTGGCGCTGGCCTGCAGCCACTGCCTGCGCGAAGGCGGGCCCCGGAACCTGGCCGCGGTGCTGGCCAGCCTGCGAGCCCTGCTCGATGGCGGCGACGCTCCCCTGCCTCAGCCCCAGCCCCTGGCAGACCCACAGCCCCACGACTGGCGCGACGACACCGGCCCGACCGTGGGCGTGATTCTCTACAGGGCCCTGCTGCAGGCCGGTGATCTGGCCCTGGCTGAGGCCCTGCTCTCGGCCCTGCGCGCGGCGGGCCTGGCACCCCGGGCCCTGTGGGTGAGTGGATTGCGCAGCCCGGCGGTGCAGCGGGGTGTCGCTGATCTACTGGCGCTGGAAGGTGTGCAGGCTGTGCTGTGCACCACCTCCTTCGCCTCGGTGCAGCTGGAGGAGGCGGGCCTTGGGGCCCCCCTGTGGGAGCAGCTGGCGGTGCCGGTGTTCCAGCTGCTCTGCAGCACCCAGAGCCGGGCCAGCTGGCAGCTCAGCAGCCTCGGGTTGGCGCCCCTGGATCTCAGCCTGCAGATTGCCCTGCCGGAATTGGACGGGCGCATCACCACCCGTGTGGGCGCCTTCAAGGAGGTGAGCGGCGCCGATGCCCGCCTGGCCACCGCATTGCAGCGCTACGCCCCGGATGCAGAGCGGCTGGGCTGGGTGGCGCAGTTGCTGGCCAATTGGTGTGCGCTGCGGCAGACACCGCCGCCGCAGCGACGGCTTGCCCTGGTGCTGGCCAACTACCCCACCCGCAACAGCCGCCTGGCCAATGGCGTGGGCCTCGATACGCCCGCCAGCGTGGCCGCGATGCTCGGCTGGCTGCAGCAGGCCGATTACACCCTTGGCGTCTCCGCCCTGCCCAGGGACGGCGATGCGCTGATTCAGCAGTTGCTGCAGGGGCGCAGCAATGATCCCGAGAGCGGCCATCGCCCGCCACTCGCGCACCTGCCCCTCGAGCAGTACGAACGCTGGTATGCGTCGCTACCGGCAGAGGGTCGGGAGCGGTTGGAACAGCGCTGGGGCTCACCAAGCACGGATTCGTCCCTGGAGCCAGCGGGCTTTCCGATCCATGGGTTGCGCTTCGGCCACGTGGTGGTGCTGATCCAGCCAGCCCGCGGCTACGACCGTGACCCTGCCCTGAGCTATCACGCGCCCGACTTGCCACCCACCCACGCCTATCTGGCCCAGTACCTCTGGCTTCGCGAGGTGGCCGGCGTGCAGCTGATCTGCCATGTGGGCAAGCACGGCAATCTGGAATGGCTCCCCGGCAAGGGGCTGGGCCTTTCCAGTAGCTGTTTTCCTGAATGGGCCCTGGGGCCGCTGCCGCACGTCTATCCGTTCATCGTTAACGACCCGGGCGAAGGTTCCCAGGCCAAGCGCCGCGCCCAGGCGGTGATCCTTGATCACCTCACGCCCCCCCTGGGACGTGCCGGGCTGCATGGCGATCTGCGTGATCTGGAGGCCCTGATCGATGAGTACTGGGAGGCGATGCAGCTCGGGGCGGACAGGGCAGAGAGCCTGCGGCAGCAGGTGCTGGTCCGGCTGGCGGAGCTCCAGTTGCCTGATCTGCTGACCGCATCGGCGCCGGATCGAGCCGATGACGCCGATCCCCTCGATCTGGCCGATGGTTATCTCTGCGAACTCAAGGAGGCGCAGGTGCGCACGGGGCTGCACCGCTTCGGCCAGTTGCCCGAGGCTGGCGCCCTGGCTGAGCTTCTGGCCTGCCTGGCACGCCCCCCCCAGGCGGAGGGGTCGGGGCTCACCCAGGCACTGGCGAAGGATCTGGGTCTGGAGCTCGATCCCTGGGCAGACCCGGAGGAGCAGCTCATCAGCGCTGCGGATCAACAGCGGCTTGCAGCGCTCGGTCTGCAAGGCAGGCGCCGTTGCGGCGACGCCATCGCCTGGCTGGAGGAGCAGGCCTTGCGGCACTGCGCTGCGCTGCTGCAGGCGGCGGAAAGGGATGGTGACACCCCAGTTTTGAGTCCTGATGGTTCTGGAATAGCCGCACCTGAGCCAGCTGGCCCATGCACGCAGGCGACGCTGGCAAGGCTGGCGCAACGGCTGGTGCCCGATCTGCTGCGTTGTGGTGATGCGGAACGGCAGGCCTTCCTGAGCGCCCTGGCCGGTGGCCGCATCGCCGCCGGTCCCTCCGGTGCTCCGACACGGGGTCGACCCGATCTGCTGCCGACGGGACGCAATTTCTACAGCGTCGATCTGCGGGCGCTCCCCACGGAGGCGGCCTGGGACCTGGGCCGCCGCAGTGCCGAGCTGCTGCTGGATCTGCATCTGCAGCAGGAAGGCGAACCGCTGCGGCAGCTCGCCCTGTCGGTGTGGGGCACCAGCACCATGCGCAACGGCGGTGAAGACATCGCCCAGGCGCTTGCCCTGCTGGGGGTGCGGCCCGTCTGGGATGGACCCAGCCGCCGGCTGATCGATCTGGAGCTGATCCCACTGACCCTGCTTGGCCGTCCACGCGTGGATGTGACCCTGCGCATCTCCGGCCTGTTCCGCGATGCTTTCCCCCAGCTGGTGGCTTGGATGAACCGGGCCACGGCCCTTGTGGCGACGGCGGATGAGAGCGAGGCCGACAACCCCCTGGCGGCGGCGGCGGCACGGGAGGGCCATGCCTGGCGGGTCTATGGCTCGGCACCGGGTGCCTACGGCGCTGGACTGCAGGGCTTGATCGACAGCGGCGACTGGGACGACCGCACTGACCTGGGACGGGCTTATCTCAACTGGAGCAGCTGGCGCTATGAGGGCCTCGGCGCTGCCGATGGCCAGGGTGGCCGACTGCAGGTGGAGGCGGATCGCCATGGTCTGGAGCAACGGCTGCAGGCCGTGCAGGTGGTGCTGCACAACCAGGACAATCGCGAGCACGATCTGCTCGATTCCGACGATTACTACCAGTTCCAGGGAGGCCTGAGCGCAGCCGTGGAAGCGGTGCGCGGCTCGGCGCCCCAGCTCTGGTTCGGCGACCACTCCCGCCAGCAGCGGCCGCGGATGCACCAACTGGAGAGAGAGCTGGACAAGGTGCTGCGTTCACGGGTGCTCAACCCGCGCTGGATCCGTGGCATGCAGCAGCACGGCTACAAGGGCGGTTTCGAGATGGCCGCCAGCCTCGACTATCTGTTCGCGTATGACGCCAGCACCGGCCGCGTGCCCGACTGGAGCTACGGGGCGATCACGGAGCAGTGGCTCAATGATCCCGAGGTGCTGGCCTTCCTGAGGCGCAGCAATCCCTGGGCTCTGCGCGACATGACCGAGCGGCTGCTCGAGGCCTCACACCGCGGCCTCTGGGACGGTGCCAAAGAAGAAGAGCTGGCGCATCTGCGCCAGCTCTTGCTGGAGGCGGAGGCCCTGGTGGAGGGCTGAGGCCTGGGTCGCCTCAGCTGCTTCAGCTGCTTCAGCCGCTGATGTCCTTCGCCCAGCCCTTGAAGGCGTTGATGTCGCCAGGCTTGCTGGTCGACTGGCTGCCGAACTGGGACTGGGATTGACCAGCCTCGGCGTCCTCCTTCTCCTTCTTGATCGCCGCAGGACCACCGGGCACGTTGACGCCGACCGCGGAGCCCTTCATGCGCTGATCGAGCTCGGCCTTGCTGATCTGCTCAGCGAAGGTCTTCTTGACCGGCTTGGGCACGCCGCCGGTGAGGTTGATCTCAGCGTCCTGGCTGGTTGCACCGCCGAGGCCCGGGCTGGCTTTCTCCAGGCGGGATTCCATCGAAGCCACCTCGGCCACCATCTCCTTGTTGCCGGGGCTGTCAGCGGTACCGGGGAAGGTGCGGCGGATGGTGTTGGAGCGGCGCATGAACTCCACGTTGCCCATGGAGCTGGAGGCGTCAGCATCCAGGAAGAAGGACTCCTGTTTCGGAGCGGCCTTGGCGGGGGTAGTGCCGGTGACCGACTTCGAACCACCCAGGAGACGATCGAGCAGACCCATCGAGAGGGAGCGGAAAACCTGGTGAAACCCTAGCGGCCGCAGAGGTGCAGACCATGGGTATCGGTACCGCAACTTCGTAGAAGTCCGAGATTGATCAGCAGGGAGTCGATCGCCTCGCACACCAGCGGCGTCGGTCTCCAGTGGCTTTGCAGGTTGTAGTCGTAAAAGGCTTCGGCGCCATCGAAACCGAGCTCGGCCGCTGCCGCGATCAGCCGTTGATACGGCAGCCGGTAGCGGGCGGGATGGGCCAGCAACGCCAGTCCTCCCGCCGCCTGGACACGGCAGCGAACCTCAGCAGCCCGTAACTCCGTCCCCACTGGCGCGCATCCCTGCCGATAGGGGGTGAGCGCCCCATGCCCAGCTTCGAAGCCGAGAGCCAGCACGTGCACCAGGCAGCCTTCGAGCAAGCAGCTGATTTCGAGGCCCGTCCACAGGGTGGGCACCGATCGGCCGCCGGCGGCCTGCTCCGCGAACCAGTCGTTGAGGGGGGCGTAGGCCTCGGTGCTGTGGTGATCGGTCACTGCCAGGTGCCGCAGGCCCACCGCCAACGCTTCCTGTCCGAGCTGCTCCGGCCTCAGGCTGCCGTCGCTGCAGGTGGTGTGGCAGTGGAAGTTGAGCTCGCCCGGGCAACTGCCGGCATGCACATCCGCCAGCACCGCCCGCAGGGGATGGCCATGGTCGCTGCCGGCCACCACCATCGGCTCAGGCCGCCGCCGCTGCGGCTTCCCGTTCGTTCCGGAGCCGCCGCCAACGGGCATAGAACTGGATCGAAGCGGCCATGAACACCACCAGGGCCACGATGAACCACGTGGCGGCGCCAGTGGGGAACTGGGACTTGAACACCACCAGCATGACCACGATCACCAGCAGCAGCGTGGGCAGCTCATTGAGTGCCCGCAGCTGCTTGGGACTCCAGCCGCAGCTGCCGGCCTGCAGTTGCGCCATCAGGCGGTAACAGAAGGCGTGGTAGGCCAGCAACGCCAGCACGAAGGCCAGCTTGGCGTGCATCCAACCCTGATGCAGCCAGGCCGGATTGCTGACCAGCAGCCCCACGGCCATGGCCACCGCCACCACCATGCCGGGGGTGGTGATGATGTTCGCCAGACGCTTCTCCATAAGGCCGTACTGGGCTTGAAAGGCCTGACGCAGGCCTGGTTCCAGCTCCTCAGCCTCGCGGTGATAGATGAACAGACGCACCAAATAGAACAGGCCGGCGAACCACACCACCACGCCGACGATGTGCAGGGTCTTGAACCAGAGGTAGGCCTCGGGGGGCAGGACCGCCAGGGTGCTCATCGGCTGGAGCTGAACAGGCCATCAAGGTAGAGCTCGCGCACCTCGGTCCGGGCAACGCCTTGCTGCACGAGGAACTGGGCCAGGGCGTCCCGCAGCAGCCCACTCACATCCTGGCCTGGGCGCTCGGCCAGATAGCCCTGCATCGCGTCGGCCAGCACCGATGGAAGCTGAACCTCGAGCGCGGCAGGTCGGCAGCCCCAGGGATTCTGTCCGCTACCTGTAGGGGCTGCCTTCGCCATGCATCCAGATCTGGTGGGCACCACCCTCGTGCGAGCGGCTGGGCCTGTCAAGTTGCCGTGACGACCGTGCGTGGGTTTGGCTACGCGATTGGCTTGTGCTGCGCCGCTGTGGCGCGGATCTCTGCCAGGTCAGCGGGATCCAATCGCTCCAGCTGCTTGAGCACCAGGCCCATTCGCGGGTTGCGGCGAAGCTCCGCCTCGTGGCGCGCCAGGAAATCCCAGTACAGGCTGTTGAACGGGCAGGCCTGCGGTCCGCTGCGCTGCTTCGGATCGAAGCGGCAGCCCTGGCAGTAGGTGCTCATGCGGCGGATGTAATTGCCGCTGGCGGCGTAGGGCTTGCTGGCCAGGCGTCCCCCGTCCGCAAACAGCCCCATGCCCAGGACGTTGGTCTGCATCACCCAGTCGAAGCCGTCGATGAACATGCGGTGGAACCAGGTGGTGAGCGCCTGGGGATTGAGCCCTGCCAGCAGCCCGTAATTGGCCAGCACCATCAATCTCTGGATGTGGTGGGCGTAACCGCTCACCCGGATCTCCTCAAGCACCGTGTCCATGCAGTGCATGCCACTGCCGCCCAGCTGCTCGAGCCAGCGCGGCAATGGTGCCTCGGCGCCGAAGTGGTTGAGCCCGGCGTAGTCGGCACCGAACCAGTGGTAAAGGCCGTGGGTGTATTCCCGCCAGCCGAGGATCTGGCGAATCACCCCCTCCAGACCCGCCAGCGGCACCCCTTGCTCCAGCCCAGCGGCTTCCAGCCGCCGGATCACCTCAAGGGGGTGGAGCAGCCCGAGGTTCAGATAGGGGGAGAGCAGGGCGTGCCACAGGGTGGGCTCGCCGCTCACCATCGCGTCCTGATAAGGACCGAACCCTGCCAGCCGGGTGGCGATGAAATGCTCGAGCACCTGCAGGGCCTGCGCCCGTGTCACCCCCCACTGAAACGGAATCAGCGCACCAGGCAGGGGCGACAGGCCAGCCGCCCGGCGCTCGCCATCCAGCTCCTCAACCCGTTCGATCACGGCCCGGGTGATCCCATCCGGCTCGAACCGCAGGGGCTCTGGGCCCTTGAGCCCCTTCGGAGGCGCCTTGCGGTTGTCCTGATCAAAGTTCCACTGGCCGCCACGGGGCTGGGCGCTCTTGCCCTCCCCCTCCATCAGCACGCTGAAGCGTCGGCGTCCCTCCCGGTAGAAGAGCTCCAGGCGCAGTTGGCGGTAGCCCCTGGCCCAGGCGGCGAAGTCGTGCCGGCTCCAGAGAAAGGCGTTGCTGGGCAGCCACACCAGCGGCACCGGCAGTTGCACGCGCTCGATCGCCGTGCGAAAGCCGCGGTCTGCCGGGTCCATGATCCGCAGCTCGCGGATGCCGTGCTCGCGGATCCAGTCCCGCACCGCTGCGGCGAAGCTGTCGGCCTGCCGGTGGTCCACCAGCCAGCCGGCCTGCTGCAGCTCAGCGGCGAAGTGGCGCATGGCACTCCACACCAGCACCAGCTTCTGACGGTGGTACAGCCGCTGGGCCAGCACCGAGCTGCTCTCCACCAGCAACACCCTGCAATCGGCCGGATCCACGCTCGCCAGGGCCGCCTGCGTGGCATTGAGCTGATCGCCGAGCACCCAGATGCCGATGGTCATAGCCAGCGCTCAGGCGATGGGCTCGCCCGCCAGGCGACAGGCCTTGAGGGCGACGGCGCGGGCATGGCCGCGCTCCACCGGGCCGATCGAGGGGCTCAGCTGGCCGTCGCGGCAGTCGACCAGCACCCGTTCGTGATGCCCCTGCTGGTCGCTGAGGCGCAGCCGCAGCTGGAAGTGATGCTTCGCACTGCGGGTGATCTCATCACCGCAGACCGGGCCGATGCAGAGGCCCGGCGCCGCCAGAACCGGCCGTGGACACACCAGCCCCAGGGTGCAGAGCCAGAGCAGAGCGGCCGTGAGGACAGGCAACAACCTCAACCAGCCAGCTCCAGGGTGACGTCATTCTCTCCGTTGCAGGCCTCATCCGCGGGATCGTCCCTCTCGGTGCCATCGGCCTGGGGATGGAAGTACTCCCACACCACCTGCGCCAGGCCGGCACCCAGGCCCGGCGCCTCCGCCAGGGCTTGCGGAGTGGCCAGCTGGATCGCATCGATCGAGCGGAAGTGGGCCAGCAATTCCTTGATGCGCTTGGGTCCAAGGCCGGGGATGTCCGACAGCCGCGAGCGCTTCATCCGCTCACCCCGCTGCTGTCGGTGGTAGCTCACCGCGAACCGATGGGCCTCATCGCGCAGGCGACGCAGCAATTGCACCCCCAGCTGATCCGGCTCGCTCTCGAGCGGCTCCTTTGCCCCCGGCAGGAACACCTCCTCCCGCTGCTTGGCCAGCGAACACACCACCAGCTCCTCATCGAGGTTCAGCTCCCGCAGGGCCTCCATCACGGCCGAGAGCTGCCCCTTGCCACCATCGATCATCACCACATCGGGCCAGTCGTTCAAACCACCCGTGTGCAGGGCGCTGCCGGCGGCACGGCGCAGGGCCCGCAGATCGCCCCCCTCCGCCTTGGCCTGGGCCCAGCGCCGGAAGCGGCGGCGGATCACCTCCGCCATGCTCATGAAGTCGTCCGAGTGGCCGGAGCGCACACTGCTGCTCTGGATCCGGTACTTGCGGTAATGCTGCTTGGCCGGCAAACCGTCGACGAACACCACCTGCGACGCCACGGCGTCGCTGCCTTGGATGTGGCTGATGTCGTACCCCTCGATGCGGCGCGGCGGGTTGGGCAGATCGAGCAGCTGAGCCAGGTCTTCGGTGGCCAGCAGGTTCTGTTCGCTGGCCCGCTGGGCCCGCTGCAGCTCGTAGCTGGCATTGCGTTCGACCAGCTCGATCAGGTCCGCCTTCTGGGCCCGTTGCGGCACCGCCAGTTTCACCTTGCGGCCCCGCAACTCTGAGAGCCACTCCTCGATCAGGGTCTGCTGGGGCAGGGGCACCTGCAGCAACAGTTCCGGTGGAATCTCCACCGGCTCCACCTGGCTGTAGTGCTCCTCGATCACGGTCTGGAGGATGCGGCCCAGCACGGGCCCCTCACTGCCCCCCTCGCTGGCCCCCTCCAGGGCCGGCGGCAGGCCGATGGCGTCGGCGGTGAAGCCGAGACGACCCACGAGCTTGCCGGCTCGCATCTGAAACAGCTGCACAGCGGCCACCCGTTGATCCGCCGCCAGGGCGAGCACGTCACGGCTGACGGAGCTGTCGCCGAGGCTCATCTTCTGATCAGCGGTGAGAGTGTCGATGCCCTGCAGCTGATCGCGCACACGGGCGGCACTCTCGAAATCAAGCCGCTCGGCGTAGCGCTCCATCTGCCCATGGAGCAGCTGCAGCAGTTCCTCATTGCGCCCCTGGAACACCATCGCCACCTGGCGCAGGGTGTCGTGATAGGCCTCGGAGCTGATCTTCTCCTGACAGACGCCTGGGCAGCGGCCGATGTCGTAGTTGAGGCAGGTGCGGTCTTTGTGCAGGGGCTGGGGCCGTTGCCGCAGCGGGAACACCCGCTTCACCAGCGACAGGGTGCGCCGCAGCAGGCCCACATCCACATAGGGGCCGTAGAAGCGATCCAGCGGTGAGCGGAAGCGGCGCCGGCGTGTGATGAAGATGCGCGGATAGGCCTCGCTCCAAGTGATGCAGAGGTAGGGATATTTCTTGTCGTCCTTCAGCAGGACGTTGAAGTGCGGCTGGTGGTTCTTGATCAGATTGGCTTCCAGCGCCAGCGCTTCCGCTTCGCTGTCGGTGACGATGAACTCGATCTCGCACACCTGCCGCACCATCAGCGCGATGCGAGGGGAATGGGCATGCCCCCCACCGCTCTGGAAGTAGCTGCGCACGCGGTTGCGCAGCACCTTGGCCTTGCCGATGTAGAGGATGCGGTCCTCGCTATCGCGCAGCAGATAGCAGCCGGGCTCAGCCGGCACCTCCCGCAGGCGGGCCTTCAGGCGGCTGGAATCCTGCAGGAGGGTTGTGGTGGTGCTGGGCAAGGGCCTCAGCCGCCGTACTGCCAGCCGGTGCTGCTCAGTTCCAGTGCCGCACCGTCGCGGTGCAGGGTGGCGCTCTTCACCTCGCCCACGAACACGGTGTGATCGCCATGGGCCACCTGCCCCACCAGCTCGCATTCCACGCCGCCGAGGGCGTCGTTGAGGATCGGCAGGCCCAGCTCACCGAGGGTGAAGGGGGCTGCATCGAAACGGCCGCCCATCGCCTTCTGGGGCTTGAAGAACACGGCGGCCAGATCCTTCTGATCGGCCGACAGCACGTTGAGCGAGAAGCGGCCGGTGCGCTGGATGATGCCGTTGCTGGTGCTGTCAGCGCGCACGGCCATCACCACCAGCGGCGGTTCGAAGGAGCCCTGGGTGACCCAGCTGGCGGTGAAGCCGTTCACCTCCTCACCCTCGGCCACGCCGCAGATGAACACGCCGTGCGGGATCTTGCGCAGCAGGGTCTTCTTGGCGTCGGCGTTGAGGGGCATGGAACGGCTGTCGATGCAAGGACTCTAAGAAGCACGGATGCGGGCCGACAGGACGGTCCATAGGATCCGATCCATGCAGGCCCTCTACCCCGGCAGCTTCGACCCGCTCACCTGCGGGCACCTCGATCTGATCGAGCGCGCCTCGCTGCTGTTCGACAGGGTGGTCGTGGCGGTGCTTCGCAACCCCAGCAAGAACCCCTGCTTCAGTGTCGAGAAACGACTGCAGCAGATCAGTGCCGCGACAGCTCACCTCGACAACGTTCACGCCGACGCGTTCGAGGGCCTGACCGTGGAATTCGCCCAGAGCTGTGGCGCCGGCGTGATTCTGCGCGGTCTGCGTGCCATGAGTGATTTCGAATTCGAGCTGCAGATCGCCCACACCAACAAGAGCCTGGCCCCTCAGCTCGAGACGTTGTTCATGGCCACCGCCACCGCCCACAGCTTTCTGAGCAGCTCCGTTGTGAAGGAGGTGGCGCGCTTCGGCGGCCCTGTTGGTCACATGGTGCCCACCGGAGTGGCAGACGATCTGGCCAGGCTCTTTAATCGGACATCCCCTGCTCAGGCCTGATGTCCGAGGCGCAACTCACCTCCGTTCTGGATCAGCTGGACCAGCTGGAGGAGATCGTGCTGGATGGCACCCGGGTGCCCTTCAGCGGCGGCCGGCTCGTGAACGAGCAGGACGCGATCGAACTGATGGATGCGGTGCGGGACGCTCTGCCACCGCAGCTGGCCAAGGCTGAGGAGCTGGTCCGTCACAAGGAGGAATTCGTTGCCCAGGCACGCCAGCAGGCCGAGGAAATCGTCAACCAGGCACGTCAGCAGCGTGAGCAGCTGATCAATGGCCAGTCGGTCCGCCAGGAGGCCGAGCGCCAGGTGGCTGAGCTGCGTGAGCAGGCCCGTCAGCAGTGCGAGCAGCTGATCGGCCAGGCCCGTCAGCAGGTGGCCCGCACCGAACAGGAGCACCAGGCGCGCCTGGCCCAGATGGAGCAACAGTTCGGCCAGCGCCGGCAGCACTTGGAGCAGGAGAGCCTGCAACGGCGTCAGCAGCTGGATCAGGAGGCGGTGGAGCTGAAGCGTCAGCTGGTGGAGCAGCACGAGCAGGCCCGCCAGCAGAGCCTCACCGAGCTTGAGAAGATCCGCCAGGAAGCCTTGCGCCTGCAGCAGAGCAGCCAGGCCGAGGCCGAGCGGGTCCACGCCGATGCCCTGCAGTTCCGTCAGCAGACCCAGCAGCAGTGCGAGACTCTGATCGCCCGCAGCCGCCAGGAGTCCGCCACGATCCAGGATGGGGCCAACCGCTACGCCGAACAGGTGCTGGGCGAGCTGGAGGGACGGTTGCAGGAGATGGGCCAGGTGGTGGTGGCCGGTCGTCGTGAGCTGGTGCGTCTGCAGGCGGTGGACCCCACCACGCTGGCGCCACAGGCGCGCAGCAGCGAACCTCCCGTTCCGATCAGTCGTGCCCGTCGTGCCGCTGAGCGCCTACGCCGGGTATCCGGCGAGCGCTGAGATGGTCCGCTGATGCTCATGGCCGTCCGACTCGACCGGCCGTGAGCATCAAAGCATTCGGCAAAGGCCGGGTATACGACTCTGGCGAAGGATTCCGCCGATGGTGCTGTTGGGCGTGGAAGCACCGTTGGAGATCATGCTGATGTAGCGCGGCCCATCGGCGGTGTTGAGGATGCCGCTGATTGAGCGCACACCTCGGATCGTGCCGGTCTTGCCGAGAAACTGGCTCTCCAGTTCCGTGCCGCGGTAGAGATTGCGCAAGGTACCGCGCTGTCCGGCGATCGCCATGGAGGCGCTGTAGTTCGCGGCATAGGGGTGATGGGCCATGCGCAGCAGCAGGGCCGCCAGCAGCCGACTGGTGAGGCGGTTGCCCCGATCGAGACCGCTGCCATCCACCACGGAGACGCCGGCCATCGGCAGACCCTGGGCTGACAGCCATTGCATGGCCAGCTGCCGGGCCTGAGACAGGTCCCAGCTGCCAGTGCCTTGGCGAAGCAGCACCTCGGAGGTGAAATTGTGGCTCTCAGTGTTGGCCAGGCTGAGCAGCCCGTGCATGCCGACGGAGCGCTCCTCATGCAGGAGCAGGCCATCGTCGCTGCCAGCGCTGCCGGTAGTGCTGGCGGGCACCAGGGTGATCGCGGCATTGCCACCCTGGCGCCGGATCTCCTGGGTGAGCAGGCGCTGCAGGCGGCTGGGTGGATTCGGCACTGCCATGTCCAGCGCATTGCTGGTGAGGGCAAGCCGCGTGATCGGGGCCCCGTAGGCCTCGGCCCGATCAGCCCAGTTCCAGCCCTGGGGCCACCAGCGCTGCTGCGGCTCCTCAACGATTTGGATGCGCACCGGCTGGATGCGCACGGGAGTGGCTATGCCTTCGGCACTGCTGCCGCCGGAGCCGAGGGCAAGTTTGGCGAAGCGCTTCAGCTGGGCCAGATCGAGATCGGGGTCGCCTTCACCGGTGAGGCGAAGGCTGCCGTCCGGCTGCCGCCACAAGCGTGTGGTGAGGCTGTAATCAGGCCCCAGGCGGTCGAGGGCGATGGCCGTGCTGATGAGCTTCTGGTTGGAGGCCGGGATGCGCGGGCGGGTGCCGTTGATGTCCGCCAGCAGATGGCCGCTGCCATCGGCCACGCTGATGCTCCATACGGAGGCCTCACCCCCAACCAGGGCCTGCAGACGCTGCTGCAGAGCAGGGCAGGTCACCTGGCTCTGCAGCAGCGGCAGACCCAGTGGCGGCGGCGGAGCCGGCAGGGCAGAGGCAGTGATCTGAGGGATCGCCGGCGCTTCGAGAGCGAGCGCGCCGGCAGGAACGAGGCTCAGGCTCAGCAGACCAAGGCTCAGCAGAAGCCGGCCGGAACCGGAGCGGCGGTCTTGACGGTGGCCAGCTCGAAGGCCAGCTCGGAGGCCAGCTCGGAGGCCAGGGATCGTGCAGCCGACGCCAGCGGGTTCGCCCATCTCAGGAGCCTCCCAGCGTCAAACCGGTGACGGAGCCGTTAACGCGAAAGTTGCCGCCCTCCAGTTCCACGGGCGCGCCGATCTTGAGGTTCTGGTTGCCGAACACCACACCGTCGGCGCCCTTGCGGCCTTCTCCCTGCAGAACAAAGCGGGCGTCAAGGGTGCTGAACACCTGCTGATTCGGGTCCGGGGCGCTGACCACCTTGCCGTCGGGGGTGAGGGTGGAGATGCGGCGTGGCAGCGGAATCACGGTCTTCACAGCCACACTGCCGTGCGGTTGATTGCGGATCACGATCGCCACCTTGCCGTCCCGTCGGGCACCGTCGATCAAGGCCTGCGGATCAGCCACGGGAATGCCACGGATATCCACCAGGACGGTGACCGGCTGCATCGCCCCGGTGGCCTTGGCAATGGCACCGCTGAGCTTTGGACTCCAGATCACGCCGGCTGCGGCCAGGACGACCGCCAGCGCCGCTCCCGCATCCACGAGGCCGAAACGACGGGAGATCAGGGCCATGGACCAGCTGCAGACACCGAAGGATACGGAGCCTGCCGAGCCCGCACAAGGCTTGGCGACGGCAGCCCCAGTGGACCCTTCAGCTGCGCAGGCCCTCAATGAAGCGATCCACGGCCTGCAGGGAGCGACCCACACCACCGGCGGCCAGTGCTTCGGCCTGCTGCTCTGGATCTGGTCGGCTCTCAAACTGAGCCGCCGCGCGGTAGCCGTCCGGATCGCGGCGGTAGAGCTGCCACGCGTCCGGGTAGGCGCGCCGAAGGGCTCCATCACCGGTGGGGATCAGGGCGTAGGCGCTTTGCCAGCCGGCAAGGAATCCCTTGCGGCGTTCCCTCGCCACGGTGCCAATGCCAACGGCTGAATCCTCCAGCCGTCCGTTGAGAAGCAGCACCGGTCCGCGGTGCTGGGCGCAGACCTGCTCCACCTCTTCGTAGTCCGCGGGAGTTGGCGCCACCAGCATCAGCGGGCCCTCGCTGCCGCCATCCGCCTGCTGCAGACGCATCAGATCACCCAGGCTGGAGAGCTGCCCAGCCTGGTCGGGGGCATCCCGCCGCGCCAGGGCCGCAGCCCCGGCATCGGGGAAGAGCAGGCGAAGCCCGGGCCTGGTCGGCGTGAGCGCCTTCAGCAGGCGCAAGGCCACCGGCATGATCCGCAGGCCCTCGAAGCGGAACTCCACGGTCCACAGCCCACGCGGGTCGGAAGCCAGCGCCGCCTCAACGGCCTTCAGCGCCTCGGCTTCGGCGCTGCGCAGATCGGCAGGCAGCATGGACGGGTGATAGCTGCGGCGACCCTAGGAGCCGCTGTTCTCCAGCAGGTGCTGACGTGCACGCTCCAGCGCTGCCGGCACCCCATCCAGATCTTGCGATTGCACCCAGGGCCCCAGGCTGAAGCGCAATCCGCTGCCGGCCTCGGCAGGGCTATATCCCATGGCCTCAAGCACCGGGCTTGGGGCCGCGCCACCTGCCGCTGCCCTCGCCCCAGCGCTGCTGCAGGCCGACCCACTGCTGGCTGCCACACCCTCCCGCCAGAGGGCTCGCACCAGTTGCCGACCGGACAGCGGCTGACCGCTGCGATCGTTGACCAGCAGGCTCAGGTGATGGGGAAGCCTGGGCTGGCCGGTTCGTGGGTCAGGGCCACTCAGCCGCAGATCCGGCAGCTCCAGCAGCCGCGTGAGCAGGCTGTCCCTGAGGGCGGCGAGAGGGTCGCTGCCGTTGTTAGCCAGCAGTCGCGCTGTGGACAGCTTCAGGGCTGCAGCCATGCCGGCCACGAGCGCCACGGCTTCGGTGCCGCCGCGCCGCCCGCGCTCCTGGCCGCCTCCACCGATCAGGGCCTCCAGCTCCAGGCCACCTCGCACCAGCAGGCCACCGATGCCACGGGGCCCCTGCAGCTTGTGTGCGGTGAAGCTGAGCAGATCCACAGGCAGATTGCGGAAGTCCACGGGCTGATGGCCTACCACCTGCACGGCATCGAGGTGCAGCAGCACGCCAGCGCTGCGGCAGCGTGCCCCGATCGCGTCAATGGTCTGCAGGCTTCCCACCTCGCTCTGTCCCCAGATCAGCGACAGCAGACGGGTCGGAGGCCGCAGCAGGGCCTCCAGCCTGTCGATGTCCAGCAGACCTGAGGCATCCACCGGCACCAGCTCAACCTGCCAGCCCCGCTGTTGGAGCAGGGCAGCGGCAGCAAGGGTGGCTGGGTGTTCCACCGCGGAGAGCAGCAGTCGACCCGGTGGGCAACGGCTGCAGACCCCGTGAATTGCCAGATGAATCGATTCACTGCCTCCGGAGCTGAACAGCAGCTCCTCGGCATCGGCGCCGAGCATCGCCGCCAGATCCTGGCGGTCGCGCTCCAGCTGCTCTGCCGCGGCCAGGCCGATGCCATGCAGGCTTGAGGGGTTGCCCCAGGCCCTGCGGTACACCAGCTGCATCGCCTCAAGCACCGCATCCGCCGGCGGACTGGTGGCACTGGCGTCGAGGTAGAGCGGCTGGGGCAGCGACATCAGAGAACGGCGTTCTCGCTCAACCGTTCGGGCCCCTATCACGCTCAAAGCGTGCGCGGGTCCGTGATTCCAGCGAGTTGGTAGCGATGCTCACCAGATCATCCAGGGATGTGCTGGTTAACAGGGCAGCCACGCGGGCGCGGGCCTCAGCGCTGGGGCAGTCGTCCGGACGGATGCAGCCATTGGCGCACACCGTGGCGCAATCGATCACCGGAGCTTCTGGCCTGTTAGGGGCGGTGATCTCCTGCTGTGGCAACTCCGCTTCAGTGACGCTGGCCGACGGCTGGCTTTGCTGGGCAGCGTGCTGACGGGCAGCCGCCACAGCCTCGGGATCTGGAATGAACCCGTCGAACACGTGCTCCGCCGGGCCGTCCATGAACACCTTGCCGCTGGCAGCGTCCCAGTGAATCTGCAGCGGACCGCCGGGCAGGTCGATGCGGGCGCGACGCTCGCTCAGGCCCAGGCTGTGGCAGGCCACGAGCGTGGCGCAGGCACCCGTGCCGCAGGCGAGGGTGGGACCCGCGCCACGTTCCCAGACCCGCATCAGCAGATGCTCGGGGCTGAGCACCTGCACGAAGTGCACGTTGGTTTTGGCCGGGAACGCTGGATGAACCTCAAATCGACTGCCGAAGCGCTCCAGATCGATCTCGTCAACCGCATCCACCGGGATCACCACATGGGGATTGCCCATGCCGGCAGCCGCCACAGCGAAACACTCGCCATCCACGTCCAGTTCCCCCTGGGGAGTCCGGCAGCGCCGACTGCGAGGGTTGTGGGCACCTGTTCGGGAAGCAGGAAGGGAGCTCCCATGTCGACGCGGATCGTGCCGTCATCCAGCAGCTGGGGAACGATGCGTCCCGCCAGGGTGTCGATCTGCCAGGTGCGGCCGGGGCCATCACCATCACGGTCCGCCAGGAACCGTGCCAGGCAGCGGATGCCATTGCCGCACATCTCCGGTTCGGTGCCGTCCGCATTGAAGATGCGCATGCGCAGCTCACCACCGGCCATCGGCGGCAGCGCCAGGATGATGCCGTCGCCCCCCACGCCGAAGCGGCGGTCGCACAGCTGAACCACCAGCTCAGGGGTTAAGCCGAAAACGAACTCAGAATCGCCTGCGCTGCGGCCGTCGAGCATCAGAAAGTCGTTGCCCAGACCCTGGTACTTGCTGAACTCGAGCACGCGCGGCAGCCTGCGGAGGCAGATGGGTGTGATGAGGTCGATCCTATGGGGAGCTCCTCAGGCCGACGGCCCGCCGATCTCGACACCTCGCAGCCTGGAGTGCGCCAGATCCAGTCCTGGATTCGCACGCGCGCCAATCTCGTCGTCCAGCTGCAGGACGGCTCAACGGTCTCCGGCATTCCCCGCTGGATCGACTCCACCTTCCTCGCCCTTCAGCAGGACCTGGGCGAGGACGTGCTCCTGGTCAACCGTGAGGCCATCGGCCTGATTCGCGTCCTGGTCTGATGCAACCACGGCTGGCGTG
Organism: uncultured Synechococcaceae cyanobacterium; assembly: GCA_903934375.1. GTDB lineage: Bacteria > Cyanobacteriota > Cyanobacteriia > PCC-6307 > Cyanobiaceae > Vulcanococcus. Next base: position 7,389 of record CAIZNP010000160.1, on the reverse strand, counting down.
CCTCTGCTGAGGCCCTGCAGGGGCTATGGGAGCATCAGCCCGTTGCACCCCAGCCAGCCCGTGAGCGAGAGCAGCCGCTATCAACCCCAGGCGCTCGAGGCCGGCTGGCAGCAGGCCTGGTGCGACGCCGGCCTGCACCGCACGCCGGAGCTCGAACCCGGCGACCAGGCCTTCTATGCCCTGTCGATGTTCCCTTATCCATCCGGGAACCTGCACATGGGCCATGTGCGCAACTACGTGATCACCGATGTGGTGGCACGGGTACAGCGGCTGCGTGGCCGCAAGGTGCTGCATCCGATGGGCTGGGATGCCTTCGGCTTGCCGGCGGAGAACGCGGCGATCGAGCGCGGGGTTGATCCCGGCAGCTGGACCGATCGCAACATCGCCTCAATGCGCGCGCAGCTCGATCAGCTGGGGCTCTCGATCGATTGGGAACGGGAAGTTACCACCTGCCACGCCGATTACTACCGCTGGACCCAGTGGCTGTTCCTGCAGTTCCTCGAGGCAGGCCTGGCCTATCAAAAAGATGCGACGGTCAACTGGGACCCGATCGATCAGACGGTGCTCGCCAACGAACAGGTTGATGGTGAGGGCCGCTCCTGGCGCTCCGGCGCCTTGGTGGAGAAGCGCAAGCTGCGCCAGTGGTTCCTGAAGATCACCGACTACGCCCAGCAGCTTCTGGACGACCTCGATCAGCTCCAGGGCTGGCCGGAGCGGGTGCGCACGATGCAGGCCAACTGGATCGGCCGCAGCACCGGCGCCGAGCTGCAGTTCACGGTTGTGGATGGCGATGGCCGCGAAACGGCCGAACGCATCACCGTGTTCACCACCCGGCCGGACACGATCTTTGGGGCCAGCTATGTGGTGTTGGCCCCGGAGCATCCGCTCGTGGCAACCCTGACCACCGCTGAACAGCAGATCGCTGTGGAGGCCTTCTGCGATCTGGTGTCGCGCCAGAGCGAGCAGGAACGCACGGCAGATGACAAGCCCAAGCGCGGTGTGCCCATCGGTGCGCAGGTGCGCAACCCCGCCAACGGTGAGCTGATCCCGATCTGGATCGCCGATTACGTGCTGGCGGAATACGGCACAGGCGCCGTGATGGGTGTACCTGCCCACGACCAGCGCGATTTCCAGTTCGCGCGCCAGTACGAGCTGCCGGTGCAGCAGGTGATCATCCCCGAGGGCAGCGACGAACACGCTTACGAGGGCGGCGCCTGGACCGAGGCGGGCGTGTTGATCCATTCCGGCCGGTTTGATGGTCTGCCCAGCGGGGAGGCCAAGGAGGCGATCACGGATGCGGCGGCAGCGGACGGTTGGGGGCGGGAAAAGGTTCAGTTCCGCCTGCGCGACTGGCTCATCTCCCGCCAGAGGTACTGGGGCTGCCCGATCCCGGTGATCCACTGCGACAGCTGCGGTGTGGTGCCGGTGCCGATCGACCAGCTGCCGGTGGAGCTGCCCAGTGCTGCGGCCTTCAGTGGCAAGGGCGGCTCACCGCTGGCGCAGCTGGAGAGCTGGTGGTCGGTGCCCTGCCCCTGCTGCGGCCAGCCGGCCCGCCGCGAGACCGACACCATGGACACCTTTATGTGCTCCAGCTGGTACTACCTCCGCTACAGCGATTCCAGCAACATCCAGCTGCCCTTCAGCAGGGAGGCGGTGAACAGCTGGTTGCCTGTGGATCAGTACGTGGGCGGCATCGAGCACGCGATCCTGCACCTGCTCTACTCGCGCTTCTTCACCAAGGTGCTTCGCGATCGGGGTCTGCTGGGCTTCGACGAACCGTTCAACCGCCTGCTCACCCAGGGCATGGTGCAGGGCATCACCTACAAGAACCCCACCAGCGGCAAATACATCGCCCCTGCCGATGTGTCCGACCCCACCGACCCGCGCGATCCAGCCACCGGAGACGTCCTGGAGACATTCTTCGAGAAGATGTCGAAGTCGAAGTACAACGGCGTTGATCCTGCGGCGGTAATCGATCGCTACGGCGCCGACACGGCTCGCATGTTCATCCTGTTCAAGGCACCGCCCGAGAAGGATCTGGAGTGGGATGACGCCGATGTGGAGGGGCAGTTCCGCTTCCTGCAGCGGCTCTGGCGTCTGGCCGATGCAGCAGCTGAGCGGGGACTAAGCCTGGCGGATGGATCCGGCGCTCCTGAGGCCGTCACGGCTGCCCTGCTGGCAAGCGCAGTGGCACCACCTGATAGAGATACCCTCAGCAGCGACGAGCAGGAGCTGCGCCGGGCCGTGCACACCGCCATTCAGGCCATAAGCGAAGACCTTGACGGCGACTATCAGTTCAATACGGCTGTGTCGGAGCTGATGAAGCTCAGCAACGCCATGGGCAGCCACCTGGATGCCAGCCGGCCGGTGTTTGCCTGTGAGGCTCTGCGCACGCTGCTGATCCTGCTGGCGCCATTCGCGCCCCACCTGGCGGAGGACCTTTGGCTGAAGCTCGGTGGTCGCAGCGCCGCCGATGACCTGGCCGCCACCAGTATTCACACCCAGCCCTGGCCCACGGCTGACGCCAACGCTCTGGTGCGCGACACCGTGCCGCTGGTGATCCAGATCAAGGGCAAGGTGCGCGGCAGCCTTGAGGTGCCGGCAGACGCTGACAAGGCCACCCTGGAGAAGCTGGCCTTGGAGAGCGAGATCGCCGCCAAATGGCTGGAGGGCAAGGCCCCCAGCCGGGTGATCGTGGTGCCGGGCAAGCTGGTGAACCTGGTGCCCTGAGCGCCCTGAGCGCATCCAACAGCGCTGGATTTCTAGTCGTGGATGAACACGAGCGACTCCGGCTTGCCCCAGTCGCCACGGGCAGCAATGTGGCGGCGATTGGCACAGAGGTGCCGCAGGATCCAGTAGAGCGGCTCGGGTGAGGGCAGGTCCATCAGGGTCTGCAGCTCCGCCAGGGTGTGTTCCCGCTGGTGGCCCATGGCCTCCTCCAGACGGGCCTGCAGATCCAGCAGTTCGGCTGCTGCCTTCTTGCCGGCCTCCACCCCGGGTTGGTGGTAGGCGTTCACGTTCACCAACTCGCCATAAAGGCCGACGGCCCGCTCGAACAGCGCGATCAGCGCGCCGAGGCTGGTTGCATCAAGCCGTTGCAGCGTGATGCTCAGGTTGAAGCGCCCTTCTTCGGTGAGGGCGGAACGGGTGCCCTGCAGGAAGCCATCGAGAAAATCGCCGGGGTTTTCGCCTTCGAGCGGCGGGATATCGCCTGGATCCTCGAGCACTTCGATGAAGGTCACGAAGAAATTGTCGACACCATCACGCAGCTGCTGCACATAGGCGTGCTGATCGGTGGAACCCTTGTTGCCATAAACCGCTAGCCCCTGGTGCACCACCTGGCCAGCGCGATCCAGCTTCTTGCCGAGGCTCTCCATCACCAACTGCTGCAGGTAGCGGCTGAAGACCTCCAGGCGATCCCGGTAGGGGAGCACCACCATGTCGCGCCGCCCCTTGCCGCCACCGGCCACGTACCAGGCCGCCGCCAACAGTGCAGCGGGATTGCTCTCCAGCTCAGCCACGCGCGTGGCGGTGTCCATGGCGCCGGCGCCGGCAAGGAAGGCACGGATGTCGCTGCCGATCAACACACCGGGCAGCAGCCCCACGGCACTGGTGATGCTGGTGCGACCACCCACCCAGTCGAACATGTCGAACCGGGCCAGCCAGCCGCCCTGTTCAGCCACCTGATCCAGGCGGCTACCCACCATGGTGACCGCCACGGCCTGGCGGCTCCAGGAGCCGCCGTGGGCCTCTACCGCAAGCCGCGCCTGAAGCATGCCGATGTGGGGCTCGGGGGTCCCCCCCGACTTGCTCACCACGACCACCAGGGTGGTGCTCAGCCGCTCGCCGAGGGCAGCCAGCGTGCGGCGCATGCCATCGGGGTCGACGTTGTCGAAGAAATGGAAGGGCAGCCCGGCGCCGGGATCCTGCAGGGCGCGGATCATCAGCAGGGGCCCCAGGCCGGAGCCGCCGATCCCGATCCAGAGCACATCTGTAAACCGCTGGCCGCTGGCGGGGCCGACGGCACCACGCAGCACATCGCGACCGAAGCTCTCGATTCGATCCACCTCCGCCTGGATGTGCGCGCCGCTGGCAGCATCCGGTGCCAGCTCCGGCGCCCTGAGCCAGTAGTGGCCCACCTGGCGGCTCTCGTCGGGATTGGCGATCGCACCCGATTCGAGGGCCGCCATGGCCTCAAAGGCCGCCGTGAAGCGGGGCCGCAGATCCTCAAGCCGAGTCGCATCCACCCCCATCCGGCTGACATCCAGCCAGAACCCCATCGGCTCGCTGTGCCAGAGCAGTGAGCAGAAGCGCTGCCACTGGCCCTGGGGATCGACGCCGGGAGCGGCTGAGAGCGGTGTCATGAACCGGAGACGATCGGCTGTCGAGGCGACGCTATGCGCGGACAGGCTCCGGGGCCAAGACCTGCCCATGCCAATCGGCCTGAAATCGCCCTGTGCGCCCCGGGACTGTGTGGACGGTCACACAACGGAACCAGGCACCGATTGGCAATTGTGATTTTTTTCGTAGGATTTGATTCATCTTTTCTGCCCCCCCTCTGGCGCCGCTCTTCCCTGATCCGGCCCGCCGCATCGACCGCGTGCCGCCTCGCGGCGCCCGGTTCAGGGGTCTTGCCGCAATCGCTGCCGTATGTGCCTTGATGGCTGCGGCGCAGAACCAGCAGCTCGTCGTCGGCCCCTCTGGACCAGGCACGCAGCCAACCCCCGCATCAGCCAGGGACACCGCCGGCCTGATCAACGAGGGCCAGCGCCTCAACCCAGCCAGCTTCACCCCTGCGGAGCTGCAGGAGCTGCAGCGACGCTTCGGCGTGCATGGCCCACAACCCCGTCTGGCCCAGTTGTTCACCAAGGGCATGGACCAGCTGACTCCCCTGCGCAACCACACCGTCAGCAGGCTCGAGGAGCTGCGCCCGGCGGTCCTGAGGGAGAGCCGCCGCACAGGAGTGAGCCCAATGCTTCTGGCCGCGATCCTGTTCGATGAAATGCAGCATGCCAAACCAGGCGAAGACCTGCCCCTGGCTGCACACTCCGGGCTGTTCAGCACCCATGGACCTGCGCAGCTGGGCCTCAGTGAGATGGTGAAGCAGGGTCTGCTGAGCGAGCAGGCCGACGAAGCTGAGATTCAGGCTGCACGCAACCAGCTCCTCGACCCTGATCGCAACGTGACGCTGCTTGCTGGCAAGATGACTCGCCTGTTGTGCGCCTTGGAGCGGCCGGCAAGCGCCACCTATGGCGTGAGCCTTGAACCACGCCACGCCAAAACGGTGGCGACTCTTGCCTATCTCCACAACGGCAAGCTGGATTACCCCACCCGGATCCTGCGCTACATGCAGGACCCAGAACTGCATGGGCTCATTTACGGACAACACCGCAAGGCCCTGTCCCCACTGATCTGAGCCCGCGGCTCAGCAGAGCACGCCCAGAGCAGCCAGGCGGACCTGCAGCGCCTGCCAGTCGAAGCTGCGTGGGTCAGCCCTTTCCTGCCCCAGGTCCACGTGCCGATGGGTGGTGATGTGGTCAGCAGGAATCTGGTAGCGCTGCATCCAGTCGGCCAGCACCACGGCCATGGCGTCGTACTGGGCAGAGCTGTAGCCGCTGTGGCTGAGGGCATCGTTCTCACCATCGATCGGCGTTTCGAGGCTGAGGTGCAGGGCGAAGTTGTTCACGGAGCCGGCCATGGCTGGGTTGGTGATCGCCCAGCGTCCACCGAAGGCGGAATAGCCAGCGCCAAAGGCACGCCGGGCGGGGTCAACCGCCTGCACGATCTCGCCCTTCTCGCCGATCAGCATGTGGTAACTGACCTGGTCGGCATCATTGGGATGGTGTGTCGTGAAGGTATTGATCGCGGAATTGAGGCCGTAGACGGTTTCATGCAGCACCACCACCTTCGGGGTGTTGGCTACAGCATTGCCGTAGGCATCGCGGGCCAGGCGTGGTCCGTAGTTGCTGGGGGCGATGCGCAGCCGGCGTGTGCGCTCAGGCAGAGACTCCTGAAGGGTGAGCAGCCGCTGGAGCAGGGCCGTGTCACTCACGCTGCACTGCTGCTTCAACGGACTCACCCAGGCGGCCTGGGCCGGTGGCGCCGGCGCCACGGCTCTGGGCGGTTGCGGGGGGGCCACCACAGCATCCTCGCCATCACGCCAGAGCTTGGGCCCCAGCAGGCTGATGGCGGCGATCAGGGCGGCACCACCCACAACCGCGAGCCCGACAACGACCTGGCGCTGCCTGTTAGCCCCATCACCGATCAGTGAGCGGATCATGGCGCCACACCCGCACCTGCTGTTTGTGCTGTTGGGATCGCCAGGTTTGGCGAAGGCAGCAAGGCCAGCCAGCGCTCCTGAAGCGCCTGCTGCTGTGCCGTTGCAATCGGGTCGGCAACCAGGCGGAAGGATTCCGGGCGTGCGACCTGGCTGCAGAGGCTCAGCGGACGCAGTTGGGAGCGCCGGGTGATCAGCAGCTCCTGCAGCGCGCCGGCCCGTAGTGCCGCAGCCAGTTGAGCAGGTTCACGCAAGCGCTGCCCATCGAGACCCACCAGTTCATCGCCAACCATCACACCGGCCTGCTGTGCCGGGCTTCCCCGCTGCACGCGACGCGCCACAAGCTGACCCGACTCAACGGCAGCCGTCAGTCCGATCCAGGGGCTAGCCGCAGCCACAGGTTTCAGACAGAGGCCCACAGAGTTGAGGTAGCCATCCAGATCCGGATCGTCCACGGATTCGAGCCATTGGGGCAGACGATCGCGGAGATCCGCCGATCTCTGCGCAAACGCCTCGATGAGATCCGCCTCGCTGTAGCCCCGGCCCCAGCGCCCATGGCTGCACCAGAGACCCTGCAGCACCGCAGCGAGGCACGAGCCGACAGCGTGAAGATGCAGATCGAGGCAGAGCGCCACCACAGCCCCCTTGAGGTAGTAGCTCACCTGGCTGTCGGCCGAATAGGCATCAGGGCGGTAGAGCTTCACCCAGGCCTCCTGGCTGCTGCTGCGCAGGCTCTGCACGCTGCGCCCCGCTGTGAGCCGATAGCGGCTGAGCTCGGCGCCCAGGTCCTCCAGCAGATCCTCACGACTGCTGAGGCCAGCGATCAGGGGCAGCAGCTGATCCACGTAGCTCGTGACACCCTCGGCAAACCACAGGCTCGGCACGCTGACCGGCTGGTGGTAGTCGATCGGGCAGAGCTCAGCGGGGCGTAGCCGTCGCACATTCCACTGATGCAGGTATTCATGCGCGACCAACTGCAGAAACCTGCGGTATCCGCCCGCCTTCGCGAGGTTGCTGCGCCCGTAGACGAGCACCGTGCCGTCGTCGTGCTCCAGACCGCCGTATCCCTCATCAACCAGGTGCAGCACCAGCAGGTACTGCTCAGCGGCGGG
>CAIZNP010000159.1 GCA_903934375.1 uncultured Synechococcaceae cyanobacterium | reverse complement strand
GGCCAGGCTTCTGGCCATGGCAGCCACATCGCCGGCGCCGGGCAGCAGGGCCGCCAGCAAACTGGCCAGCTCCTCGAGGGTGCTGAGTTCGTCGAGCGTGAGGGCGAGGCCGGTGGCAACGGCAGAGGACTGACAGGGACCCTCGGCCGCCTCAGGGCGGAGATTGAATCCGGCGGCCTCAGCGCGCTGGAGGAGCTGCGGAGCCTCAGCCGTCCGGATCCGCAGGGTGTCGAACCCGGGGCCCGGTTCGCAGTCCAGACCGATTTCATGGAGGCTGCGCTGCAGCAGTTCACGCAGCACCAGCAGCCGCCGTGCAATGGCGGCCAGTCCGTCCGGACCGTGGTGCACCGCGTAGAAGCCGGCCATCACGGCCAGCAGCACCTGGGCGGTGCAGATGTTGCTGGTGGCCTTGTCGCGGCGGATGTGCTGCTCGCGGGTCTGCAGGGCAAGCCGCAGGGCGGGCCGACCCTCCGCATCGCGGGACTGGCCCACCAGCCTGCCGGGGATGCGGCGCTGGTGAACCTCGGTGGTGGCAAAGAAGGCGGCATGGGGACCACCGAAACCGAGAGGCACGCCGAAGCGCTGACTGCTGCCCACGGCGATCTCAACCCCCAGCTCCGCCACCGGTGCCAACAGCACCTGGGCCAGCGGATCCACCGCAGCGGTCACGATCAGGCCCGCCGCCCGGGCGGCGGCGATCAGCCCAGCCGGATTGGCGAGACGACCACCGCTGCCAGGCAGTTGCAGCAGCAGGCCGAAGGCGCCGGCCAGAGGGGCCGACCAGACCTCCGCATCCGCGTCACCGGCCTGATCGAGGCCCTGCCAATCCAGACGGCGCAGCTCGATGCCCAGTGGTTCCGCCCGGGTCTGCAGCACAGCCCAGGTCTGAGGGAAAACCTCGGCATCCACCAGGAAGCAGCGGGCCGTGGCATCGCGGCGGGCGTTGAAGCTCAGCGCCATCGCCTCGGCGGCTGCCGTGGCCTCATCCAGCAACGAGGCATTGGCGATCGGCAGGCCGGTGAGCTCACTGATCAGGGTCTGGTAATTGAGCAGGGCCTCCAGTCGCCCCTGGCTGATCTCAGCCTGATAAGGGGTGTAAGCCGTGTACCAGGCTGGGTTCTCAAGCACGTGGCGCTGGATCAGCGCTGGCGTGATGCAGTTGTGATAGCCGAGGCCGATCAGGCTGCGGCGCACCTGGTTGGCGGCGGCGATGCCGCGCAGCTCCGCCAGGGCACGAGCCTCATCGCAGCCCTCGGGCAGCCCGGCGATTCCATCGGCCGGATTGAGCAGGATCTCGGCCGGCACCACGTCCGCGGCCAGCGCCTCGAGATCTTCGAGGCCCAGATCAGCGAGCATGCGCTCCTGCTCGGACTGGCTGGGGCCGATGTGGCGGCCTACGAACGGACTCATGGCTGGCACACCATCCAGATCGGGCCCGGGAGCGGACAGGCTGCTCATCAATTCAGTGGCCATCCACCTTGGAGGCGTAGAGGGAGGCCTTCATCAGGCCCTCGATCTGCGCCGGATCGCTGGGTCGCACCAGCAGCAGCCAGCCCTCGCCGTAGGGATCGTTCTGCAGTTCCTCTGGGCTGGCCAGCACCGCCTCATTGCGGGCCTCCACCGTGCCGCTGATCGGGGCGATCACGTCCTCCACCGCCTTCACCGATTCAACGGAGCCAAAGCTGTTGCCCTGCTGGAGGCTGGCGCCCACCTCCGGCAGCTCCACAAAGACGATGTCGCCCAGCTGGTCGACGGCAAAGGCGCTGATGCCGACGCGAGCCAGCTCCCCTTCGGCCCGCACATATTCATGGCTGTCGGAGTAGCGGCAGTCTTCGGGGTAGCTGAGGGCCATCGGCGCAGCCGGGAGGGCGTTGAGGCGCGTGCAGTCTGTCGGAAAACGTGCCCGGCAGCGCACGCGCTGGCTGCATCTGCTCGGGCTGGCTGCATCCGCACGGGCTGACGGCATCCGCACGAGCTGCAGGGGTGGGACCACATCAGCACACGATGTGGTCGCACATCCGGACATCGCCGGCGCGGGGTCATGCCACCCCGCGACAGCACCACAACAGCCCCCGCGGCAGCAGCCTCAACATCTGCTGCCACCGCAACTGCAGCTGCAACTGCAACTGCACTCGCAATCGCAATCGCAATCGCACCCGCTCAGCCCCTCACCCCAGGCCCCGCCCAACCGCCCTCGGCCAGAGCCAGCAGAGCCCGCTCCAGGGCCAGTTCGGCATGGGCGCGGTGGGTGCCGCCCTGGGCGTAGAGCACGTACGGCTCGCGCAGGGGGCCGTCAGCCGAGAACTCACTGGTGCTGCCATCGATGAAGGTGCCGCCAGCCATCACCAGCTCACTGGCATAGCCGGGCATCGGCGCCGGCACCGGATCGAGATAGCTG
>CAIZNP010000158.1 GCA_903934375.1 uncultured Synechococcaceae cyanobacterium | reverse complement strand
GTGTTCGAAGGCTTCAACGGCGTCATGTGCGTCGAGTCCGGTGGTCCGCCGGCCGGCACCGGCTGCGGTGGCTATGTGACGGGCCAGACCGTGAAGCTGCTCAAGGAGCATCACCTGCTCGAGGACACCGATGTGGTGATCTTCGACGTGCTCGGTGATGTGGTGTGCGGTGGTTTCGCGGCGCCGCTGCAGCATGCTCACTACTGCCTGATCGTTACGGCGAACGACTTCGATTCGATCTTCGCCATGAATCGGATCATCGCCGCGATCCAGGCCAAGGCCAAGAACTACAAGGTGCGCCTCGGTGGTGTGGTGGCCAACCGCTCCAAAGACACCGATCAGATCGACCGCTTCAACGATCGGGTCGGCATGAAGACCATGGCCCACTTCCCCGATCTCGACGCGATCCGCCGCTCGCGCCTGAAGAAGTGCACGATTTTCGAGATGGAGGCCACCCCGGAGGTGGAGGCGGTTCAGAACGAATACCTGAACCTGGCCCGGCGCATGCTCGAGAGCGTTGAGCCCCTGGAAGCCGAGTCGCTCAAGGATCGCGAGATCTTCGATCTGCTCGGCTTCGACTGAGTTGAACCGGGCCCTGCTTCAGGCAGGGCCTTAGCTCCTATTCAGACCAGTCCCACCAGCTTCAGCGATTCCTCCCAGACCCCCTGGGCGGTTTCCGGTTTGCTGGCCTTGTCGGAGAGTTCCTGGCTGAACTGCTTGCCCCCCTTGGTCTGGCGGTTGCCCCAGCTCCAGTGCACGCCGGAGGCGGCGAAGGCGGGATCGGCCACCACCTGCGCCACCCGCTCGCCGGCCAGGGCCTGGCTCACGTAGCCACCGGTGATGTTCTTCTGGAACCAGGGGAAGATCGTCTGGAAGGCCCGCGGCGTGTTGCGGAACAGCGGCGTGTCAGCCACGCAGCCGGGATAGAGCGAACTAAACACGATGCCGGTGTCTGCGTGCCGGCGGCGGTGCAGCTCCTGGGTGGTGATCATGTTGCAGAGCTTGCTGTCCTTGTAGGCCTTGCCGGGCTTGAACGGCTTGCCGTTGGCCATGGCGATCGGTGCCTTGAAGCCCGCCTTGAAGCCGCTGAGATCGCCCAGATCCGCAGGGGCGGGGATGGGGATCTTGCCGCCCAGCTCCTTCGAGTTGGCGGTCACCGTGCCGAGGATCACGACCCTGCGGGAGGGGTGCTGGGAGCGCTGCAGATCGGGCAGCAGCAGCTGGATCAGCAGGAAGTGCCCCAGGTGGTTGGTGGCCATTGAGAGCTCGTAGCCCTGCGGAGAACGCTCCGGCTCCTTCAGGCGGGGTTTGTACACGGCGGCATTGATCACCAGGGCATCAAGGCCGAAGCCCAGGGAGCTCACGAGCGTCTCGACGCCCACTCGCACGCTGTCCAGATCGCCCAGGTCCATGCGCAGGTGGTGCAGCCGCTCGCTCGGGATGCCGAGGGCCGTGGCCGCTTCCGCGGCCCGCACGGGATCGCGGTTGGCCGTCACCACCGTCCAACCCCGCTCCACGAGTGCTTTGACGGCATTGAGGCCTACGCCCGAGGTGGTGCCGGTGATCAGCACGGTTCCGGGTGTCCCCGCTGCGGCAGTGGCTTCGCTGGGGCTGGTCGCGCTGGAGGGAGACACCATGGGGCCTGACTGTGGCGCGCAATAACCTACGGAGCCGCCGCCGTCGGGGTTGGCTCGGCTCAGGGCCGCTCAACAGTTGGATACGACGGGGAAGTGGCGTCCTGCCCAGACTGCGTCCACACCACCCGCAGGCGGTTGGGGGCGATCCACTGGTCCTGTTCCTGGATCAGCCGCTGTTCGCCACCGGTGGCAAACAGGTTGTCGAAGCGATTCTGGGCTTTGAGCAGCTTGGCCTGCTGGATATCGAGCACGGCGGTGATCTCGCCGTAGCGATCGAGCCGCTGCTGGTAGGCGCCACCCAGGCGCACCAGGCTGACGCCGGCCACCAGGGCCAGACTCAGCTTCAGGGTCAGGCCGATACCGCTGCACATCATTTCCTGACTGGCGCTTGAGGGCCTCAGGCTGGGGCTGGCTGCTCCCTTCGATGATTCATCCAGCGAAGCCCGACGATCAGCGGATCCACGCTGGGCAGGTCGGGCGGGCCGAGGATGGGACAAGGCTGGCGATCGGGTGGGTTGGCCCGCTTGTAGCAGGTCCCCACCCGGCTGCCAAGGGATTGCAATGGCCCGCATGGAACGGGCGTTGCGACTCAGGCGCGGTACAGGCTGGCGGCCAGACGAACGGCGAGAACGCCCGCATGGGCGGCCACCACCAGGGCAATCAGCACTTCGGCCTGGGTGAGGGACGAAACCATGACCGGATCGGGATAAGACAGCGGGCCCATTCTTTCGCACTTCCGCCGGTGTGACAGGCCTCCGCATCCGGCCTGTCACAGCTCGACACCGCCCCTTCTTGGGTTGCTGCTGGCTACGGTCAGGCCTCCTTGCTCGCCGTGACGGTGCCCACCGCCGCCCAGCCCCCGCACGCCGGGCTCCCGCCCACCGGGCCCATTGAGATCAGCGCCTCCCAGGTTCAGGCCCTCGATCTCGCACCCCTGCAGCCCTTGTATGCGCTGGAGCCTGCCCCCCTGCTGGAGCGCAGCGGTCAGCTGGAGCTGGCCTTCACCTGGCCCCGCTCCGAGGAGGATCCCCGCGAGCTCTCCGAGATTGCCGAGGTCCGCCTCTGGAGCCTGCGGGCCGATGCCCTCTGCCCCTGGCTGCCACTCCTGCTGGAGCGCAGTGGCGGCCAGCTCACCCGTCATGTGGCGATGCAGCTGCCCCACAGCTTCAGCCGCAGTGAAGGCATCCGCTTCGCCCCCGACAGCCTCGAGCTCTGGGTGACCCATCGCCTCTTCCTGCTGGATCACTGGTCGCGTGGGCATGCGCTCAACTGCCGCGGCAACCTCGAGCAGATGGCGGCCGTGCTGGGCTTCGAGATCGACAGCGGCTTCTGGCAGGGGCTCGACTGAACCAAGACGGTTAGCTGCATGGCCTCCAGCCGCCTTGGTTCAGCAGCCTTGGTTCAGTTGCCTTGGTTCAGCCGTTGAGAGCGAGCAGCAGCGCCCGGCGGCCGGCATCGAGTGCCAGCAGGGCGCACAGCAAGCGCAGCAGCTGGGCCAGCCGCTCCTCGCTCACCCGCTGCAAGCGGGCCGCCGACCACTGCGCGGCCACGGCGGCGGTGCCCCCCAGCAGCAGAGCCATCACCGGCAGGGCCCGACCATCGCTCAGGAAGGTCAGGCTGGCGCTGGCGGCCGAGGCGCACACGGCCAGGGTGCTCAGGCGGATCGCCAGGTAGAGGCGCAGGTTCAGCCCGCGCACCATCAACGGCACCATCACCAGGCCACCGCCCAGGCCCAGCAGGCCGCCGGCGGCACCCGCCACCAGCCCCACGGCGCTCAGCCCGGCGAGGGGAAGCGGTGGCGTTTCGCCGGCTGCCTCCCGTGCAGGGTGTGGGCTCACCACCAGGGCCAGCACCCCGTACATCACGGCCTGCAGGGCCAGCAGATGCCATCCCGCCAGAGCACCGCCGCCGTGGCTGAACAGCAGCCCACCGGCCACCGCACCGGCCGCGATGGCAGCGATCGCCGCCTTCGGCACCTGCCCGCTGCGTAGATGAGCCCAGCTGCCCGCCAGGGTGGTGGGAACGATCGCCAGGGTGCTGGTGGCCAGGGCCTGGTGGGGCGAGAGCCCCAGGGCCAGCAGAAGCGGTGAGAACACCAGGCCGCCGCCGATGCCCAGCAGGCCAGAGAGCAGACCGGCCAGGATGCCGAGGGGCAGCAGGGGCAACAGGTCCCAGACCATCGCGTGGTGCCGCAGGCAGGCCGTGCGGCACCGTAAGGCGCCATCGTCTTGGTGGACCCGTTCCAGTCCCATCCCACCTTCTGCAGCCGTGGCCGTGAACTGGCGCTGGATTCCCACCCTCACCGCCGATGGTGCCACCCAGATGGCGCTCGACGCCTGGATGCTGCAGCAGCTGGCCGGCGGGTCCGGGCCGATGCTGCGCTTCTACCGCTGGAGTCGGCCCACCCTGTCGCTGGGGGTGCATCAACGGCAGCTGGAGCCCCACTGGAGCGAGCTGGCTGCCGCCGGCGTGATCGACAGCGTGCGTCGCCCCAGCGGTGGCCGGGCGGTGCTGCACGCCGGCGAACTCACCTATGCGCTGGTCTGCCGTCCCGTCAGTCGGCGACGCCTGGAGGCCTATGGCGCGGCCTGCCGCTGGCTCCAGGAGGCCTTCGCCGGTCTGGGCCAGCCGCTGCAGTTCGGCGCGGCGGCGGCGGTTGACGCCCACCGGCGCAGCAGCTGCTTCGCGCGTGCTGCCGCCGCCGATCTGGTGCATGCCAACGGCGCCAAGCGCATCGGCAGTGCCCAGCTCTGGCGTGGCCCGCTGCTGCTTCAGCACGGCAGCGTGCTGTTGGATCCGCCGCCGCCCCTCTGGCGGCAGCTGTTCAGGGAGGATCCGCCACCGCTCCCCCCCCTGGGCTGCAGCGCCGAGGAGCTGGAGTCGCGGCTGCGATTCCAGGCGGAGCGCCACCTCTGCGAGGGGGGGCTGATCGAGCAGGCTCTCACTGGCGCGGAGTTGCAGGCCGTCCAGGCCGGCCGCAGCGCCTACGACTCGCCGCTGGCCTGCATCGAGCGCGCCACCGAGGCCAGCGCCATACCCAGCGGGTAGATGCCCTGGCGCCGGGCTGCTTCGAGGATCGGCGACGGCAGCTTCACCCCCAGCTTTACCAGCACCGTTTCCGCCAGTTCCGGGCGGTCCAGGGTGCCGCTGGGCAGTCCGGCGGGGCTGAACACCAGCAGGCGGTTCGTTTCGCCCTGATCGAGCTGAAGCACCGCCTGCCACAGCGGCGCGTTCTCATCGATGCTCGGCAGCTCCTCGAGCGGTTGGATGTGGTCGCCGATGCGTTCGCGGTCCCAGCATTGAACGGGAAGCTGCTGCAGGGGGGTGTCATCGATCCGTCCCTTCCAGCGGCCCTGGTCGCACACCAGCAGCCAGTCGGCCGGACCCTCACCCTCCCGCAGCCGCAGGCGGCTGAGTTCACGCAGGCTGGCGCTCGCCTCCAGCACCCGGAAGCGGCGCTGGGCTGCATCCTTCACCTTCAGCTCACGCAGGGCTGCCTGCAGGGCCAGGAGCTGGGTCTGGTTGCGGGCAGCCCCGAGGCCGAACCAGCCCAGCAGCATCAGCCAGAGGCCGCCGACGCTGCCGCCGCGCAGCAGCACAACCACCCCCATGCCGATCGCCAGCAGCGACAGGAAACGGCCGCTGGCGGTGGCCACCTTCACGCCCTTCCGCTGGCTGCCGGTGATCTGCCAGACCAGCGCCTTGAGGATCAGTCCACCATCGAGTGGAAGTCCTGGCAGCAGGTTGAACAGCGCCAGCATCAGGTTGAGCACCCCGAGCTGCTGGCACATCGCTCCCAGAAGTGGTGAGGCATGGGCGGCTCCATGGCTGCCGGCCAGCAGCAGCGCCGCCAGCAGCAGGCTCACCAGGGGGCCGGCGGCGGCCACCAGCAGCGAGCCCATGGCGGTGGAACACTCCCGTTCAACGCTGGCCACACCGCCAAGCAGGAACAGGGTGATGCTGCGGACCTGAACCCCCTGGCTGAGGGCGACGAGGGAATGGCCCAGCTCATGCAGCAGCACCGAGGCGAACAGCAGCAGAGCCGTCAGGAACCCAAGTCCCCAGAGCAGCGGCGCCGTGGCCTGTCCGGTGAGCTCCTGGGAGAACTGCTGCTGAAAGGCCACCGTGGCGAGCCCCAGGATCACGAACCAGCTGGGATGAATCCGCAGGGGGATGCCGCGGATCTTCAGCAGCTGCCAGCCTTCACCCACGCCTCTGGTCCCGTTGACTCCGATCCTAGAAAGGACTGACCTCCTGAGCCGCCTGCCGTGGCAGCCCCGCCGTTTCTGCCGCCTGCAGCTGCGGCCAGACCGTGGCTCAAGGTCTGCGGCCTGCGCAGTCCCGAGCAGGCTGCGGCGGTGGCGGAGCTGGGGGTGGACGCCATCGGTGTGATCGCCGTTCCCTCCTCACCCCGTTGGCTGCAGCCCAATGCCAGGCCGGCGCTGTTCCGGGCGATGGCTACCGCGCGCCCTGGCTGCCTCGGTGTGCTGGTGGTGGTCGACCCAGCCGATACCGAGCTGGAGGTGCTGGGTGCGGGCTGGGGCCATCACGTGCTGCAGCTGCATGGGGCGGAAACCCCGCAGCGCTGTCTCGAGCTGCGCCGCGCCCTCGGCCCCGGGATCGGTCTGTGGAAAGCGCTGCGCATCCGCAGCCGCAGCGATCTCGAACAGGCCGAGGCCTACGCCGCCGCGGTGGATGCCCTGCTGCTCGATGCCTGGGTGCCGGACCAGCTGGGTGGCACGGGCCACCGCATCCCGATCGAATGGTTGGAAGGGTTCCGACCAGCGCTGCCCTGGTGGCTGGCCGGCGGCATCCGCGCCGAACGGGTCGCCTCCGCCCTCTCGGCCCTTGCCGCCATGCCCCCCGATGGGCTGGATGCGTCCAGCGGCGTGGAGCGTGCGCCGGGCGACAAGGACCTCAGGCGTGTGGCCGAGCTGGTGGCTGCGGTGGCGGCCGTCCGCCAGGATCGGCTCTCCTGATCCCGTCCCCATGGCCCGTCAGCCCCGCCTGCATGTCCGCCCACTGCTGCTGCTGAGCCTGCTGGCTGCTGTCTCGGGCGGAGCGCCGACTGGGGCCCCCGCCACTGC
This sequence comes from uncultured Synechococcaceae cyanobacterium, assembly GCA_903934375.1. GTDB lineage: Bacteria > Cyanobacteriota > Cyanobacteriia > PCC-6307 > Cyanobiaceae > Vulcanococcus. Next base: position 845 of record CAIZNP010000158.1, on the reverse strand, counting down.
TCAGGATCTGGTCGGCTGTCAGCTGGTGGGGGCGACCCTGCAGTGTGTGCCGGGGGTCACGGAAAGCCCGCAGCAGCAGATCCTGCAGATGCAGCAGCAGATCTCCACGGATATCCAGCTGGAGGGAGCCGTGCAGCAGCAGATCAATGGCCTGCAGCAGCTTGTGCTGGCCGGCAATGCGGCCGTGGGGGCCATGCTCACGGCCACGGTGGTGGCTGATGCCCAGGCCGCCCTGCCCAGCGCGGCCTACCACTGGTATCGCCTCGCCCCAGGCCAGCGCACTTGGGTGCTGATCGAGGGGGCTCAGGGCACGACCTATGTGCCGGCCCCTGTGGACATCGGTCAGAACCTGATGGTTGTGGCCGTGGTCAACCAGAACGGCAAGGTCAAGCGCGTGGCGTCGCAGAGCCTGGGGCCGGTGCAGCCCTGATGGGCCTCAGCGCACCAGCATTGATTCCTGCTGTTTCACCAGCTCGAAGAACTCAGCCTTGAGGCTGGGGTCGTGGCGGAAGTCGCCGCGCACCACCGAGTTGACCATGCTCGTCTGCGGTTCCTTCACGCCGCGCCACTTCATGCAGTAGTGCTGGGCCTTGACGAGAATGGCCAAGCCCTGAGGATTGCAGAGGCGCTCGATCTCATCAGCCAGGATCATCACCGCCTCTTCCTGGATGTGGGGGCGCGAGAACACCCAGTCGGCCACGCGGGAGAACTTGGAGAGTCCGATCACGCGCTCACCGGGCTTAATACCGATCCTTAAAAGAGAAACTCTGTTTTTATGGTGGCATCCAACAATAAACATTGCTTTGTCTGTTTCCTCATCCAGATAAGCTAACGTATAGGTCCAT
>CAIZNP010000157.1 GCA_903934375.1 uncultured Synechococcaceae cyanobacterium | reverse complement strand
GCACGGCCAATGACGTTGAGCCTGCTGTCTCCTCACAGGAGACTGGCGAGCTGCGTGCCATCCCGGTGACTGTCAACTCCAGCGCCCGGGGATGAGCGCGGTACGTCGTTGTCTTGATCCTCTTCCTCTGGACTTACCTCCCTCGCTCCAGGGGGCATCACGGCTATCGCCATGAACGCACCGCTGATTTTCGTGCTGGCTCCAGCCCCACAGCTACCTGATGCGACCACCTCACAGGAGGCGCTTCAGCGGGCGCAGGCCGCAGGGCCCTCCTCCGGTTTTGCTCTGCGGATCTTCAATCGGGGTGCCGCGCATCCCGATCTGGGGCTGCTCCCCGTGGATGGTCGTCTGACCGGTGAGCAACGCCGCAGCAGTGATGGCACCCAGTTGCTCTGCGACGCCCTGGTGGTTCGGATCGAGCCCCAGCGCCACTGGCTCGGGGTCTACCAGGGTGATCCGGAGGATCCCACCTGCTTGCAGTGCCTCGATCGCGTAGCGCTGAGCGAACTGAGCAATGCCACCTGCTGGTTCTATCCCACGCACGACGGCACCTTTCTGAGCTGGGAGCGCGGCCTGCGCCTCAGCCTTCAGCTGGGCTCGATCGCCGATTGTCCTGAGGAGCTGAGTTCTGCGGCTTACGAGCGCAGCCGGATCTCCGTGCTCTGGAGCCTGCTGGGCGACGACGCCAGCCTCACCTGTGTGGGGCTCACTTACGGCGGCCAACGCCTCGAATGGCCGCCCCAATCGCTCAGCTCCGAACCGATGGCGACCTGGGGACGGTTCCGGGTCGACAGCCAGGCTGACCCCAGCCTTGAGGTTGAGGATTGTCTGACCCTGTTTGCTGCCTCGTCGACAGAGTCCTGAGCACTCAGGGATCGTGACGGAACCACACTTCAGGACTGGACGCAGAAAGCCTGAACAGACAAAGCAAAGTTAGCTTTGATAGAAAAAGCCGCCGCCAGGACTCTCCTGATGCACCACCGAACAGCGGGTGGCAACCCTCCACAGCGCCTGATGGATGGGGGTGGAGTCGTAACGCACCAACTGCGGGAACTTTTGCCTCAGCAAGGCAGTACCGTGCCAGGCGTTGTAATGGGGGATGCAAGGGTTGATGTGGTGGCACACATGGGTGGCCCCGATGCCGTGATGGAGAAAATTGAGCACCGCGCCGTAGGGACGATCCACCGTCTGCAGGGCACCCTTGGCCCAGGTCCAGTCGCTGCTCTCAAAGTGCGGGATGTCGAGGTCGGTGTGATGCAGCCAGGTGTACGCCACCAGCCAGGCGTTGATGACTAGATAGGGCAGGCCGTACACGCACAGCACCCGCGCCGGCGACCACTGGATGGCGGCCAGCCCCAGGAGCAACAGCATCGCCAGCACGCCAAAACTGGAGCGCAGCATCCCTCCGCGGAAGGAATCGGGGAACAGTGGCCGCCGACCATTGCGAAACGGTGCCCCAGGCCAGAAGTGGGAGGTCGGCGCTCCGTAGTCCGATCCACCCGTCACGCCGAGGAGCAGATAGAGCGGCCAACCGAACAGCAGATGGCTCACCAGCGCCCGGCTGCCGGAGAGGACGCTTCCCTGTTGCTGGTTCATCGCGAGAATCAGGCGGCCCGTCCGCGATTCCGCCCGTGGCGGCACGTGGGTTTCGCCTCCCTCAAGGTGGTTGCAGTGGGCGTGGTGTACAGCATGGCTGCGCTGCCAGCTGAAGTAAGGCACAAGCAGCAGGCTGTGAAGCACAAACCCCACCACCGCCTCGACACGACGGTTGGGATGAAAGGCGTGATGGCCGCATTCATGGGCGATGACCCAGCAGCCCATCGCCACGGTGCCGGCGATCAGCCCGTAGAGCAGCCAGAGGGGGGCCGTGCCAGGCGCAAGAGGGATCTGGGTGCCGAGCCCGTAGGCCATGAACGAGAGGGCAACGGAGCAGCCCAGACTGGTCCAGGCCTTGCGGGGGTTGAGTTCAACCAGTTCGGGCGGCAGAGCGGCCAGCAGCTCGGCCTTGCTCGGATGGGAGCTGGAATGGATGGTCGGGGAAACGGCGATGGATCGCAGATTTGCAGCACGTTAGGCATCGGTGGACTGGCGCCTATTCCGGCACAACCGGAACACAACGGCTTGGCGCCGGCTGTGATCCGACATCGTTGCCACATCCCTGATGTCGTCGGTGCCCCCCGATCCCGCCACCCTTCGGCCCCTACCGAGCACGCCAGCGCTGAGCGGAGTGCTCGAGACCCTTGCCTTCTTTCGCGATCCTGATTTCGCCCGCTCCCGCTTCGAGCGCTACGGCGATGTGGTCGAAACCAGTCTGCTGGGGCAACGGACCGTGTTCATTCGCGGCGGCCAGGCGATTGGCGACCTGTTCGCCTCGGCTGCCCTCAAGCGCTACAGCCCTTCGATCGTGGCGCTGGTCAACGAGCTCAGCCAGTAGCTGATGGCATCCGATGCGCCGGTGGCCCTGGTGCCACAACTGCGGCGTTTTGCCTTCAGCGTGATTGCGAGCACGGTGCTGGGGCTTGACCCCGCCGATCGCGATGTCCTGTTCGTGGATTTTGAAACTTGGTGCCAGGGTCTCTTCTCCCTGCCATCCGCTTTGCCCGGCAGCCCCTACGCCCGTGCCCGCCAGGCCCGCCAAGCCCGCCAGCGTCTGCTCAGGCGCCTATGCGCTGTGCTCAAGAAGGCGCAGGCCGCCATGGCTTCCGGAGCACCCATCGCCGCCGGCGGCCTTGATCTGCTGGCCGGTGGCCTGGATGAAGCCGGTCTCCCCCTGGGCGACGACGACGTGGCGGAGCAGCTTCTGCTGCTGCTGTTTGCCGGCTACGAAACCACCGCCTCCGCCCTGAGCTGCCTGCTTCTGACCCTGCTGCAGCACCCAGCCGAGCTGGCCTGGTTGCAGGAGGAACTCGACGTCTTGCCGTGGCCGCCTGAGGAGGGGTTTTCCGCCGCACTCGGGAGCCCATTGCTTTGGCGGGTGTGCTGGTGCCAGCCGATCGGGTGGTGCAGGTGAGCATCGCCGCCAGCCAGCGCCATGGGGCCGATCCGGAGGATCTGGCGATCTTCCGGCCGCAGCGGCATTTAGCCGGTGACACCACGGTCACCTTGCTGCCGTATGGGGGCTGCTCAAGCAGCTGACCTTGGCGCTGGAGGCGGATCAGGACCTGACGCTCAGGGTCATTCCCAGCCCCTCGCCGGCGGATGGCCTGCTGGTGCGGGCCCACTCCAGAGCCAGCTAAGCCCCTGAACTCACCAGCACGGGAAATGGAATGAATGGAGCAGTGGAACCGTGGTCAGCGCTTAACAATTTGTTGCACTAGGGTGATGGAAAGAGCTTTCCACCCTTGAACGACCTTCTGGCTGCTGTCTACCTGATCTTCTTTGCGCTCATCGCCGGTGGAGCTTTTGCCTTGATGAGTCAAAACCTGCGCGGCTCCGCTTCGCTGGCTTCTCAAGGAACTGGCTCCAAGCCAAGGCGCCATCCCGAGGCTCCCGAGCCCGGTGACGAAGTTCTCTACGTCGACCTCAGCCGGGAGCGGCTGGAGGAGCTCTACCAACAGGCGTCGTAAGTCCTCCGCTCATTACAGCGACTCCCTCATCGGGCCTCCGCCATCAGCTGGGGGGAGGGGGGGGGAGGCCTCTTGTCTCAGCTTTGCTCGAACACCAGCGTGGAGAGCGGCCACCAGCCGCTGCCGCCCTGGTCGTAGGCCAGCTCCACCATCGGGTCGGCGTCACTGCTGTCTCCCCCAAGGCTCAGCATGGTGGCGCCGCTCTCTGGGCTGATCAGATCGCGCCAGCAGCGAGAGCCAATCACTGGCAGGGTTGTCGTGGTGTCAGTCATGGTTCAGGGGCTCACCATCACCCGGTTGCGAGCGCCGCTGTTGCTCACAGCCACGAACTGGCGCCGCTGGGGCGACCAACAAAGCGAGCCCCAGCCCAGATCGGCCGGGGAGCTCCGCACCGTCCAACTGAGGCCATCGCTGCTGGTCATCACCCGGTTGCCCGTGCCACTGCTGGCGACCGCCACCAACAGGCCCAGCTCTGGTGCCCAGCAGACCCCGCTCCAGTTGTTGTTGGCCGGCGTCTGTTGCAGGGTCCAGCTGCGGCAGGAACCCAGGCAGCAATACAAGATTGTGAGTGACCTCAACTTCCGCGTCGAGCGGCGGCTGCACGAGCGGGACACCCCCAGCGAGAGGGCCCTGAATGAGGTCGGCCGTCAGTCCATCACTCGTTAGGAGTTGAACCACGGCAGTTTCAGACCAAGGGCTTCGATTGGATCCATGACGAGCTTGTTGAGAGCACGGCCTAGAACGACTTGTGGCTCGTCTGCCCGAATAGGGAGGACGGGATGCGAGTGATCGGCACCGTTGACAATCTTGCGTCTGATCAGGGAGTTCCCTGCCTCCAGCCCGCACACATAGGCTCGTTCCTGACACAGACCCTTGGCTCCATGTTCTTTGTCGCCCATCCGCACCCAGTCGCCAGCGCAGACGATCGACTCCACTGAAGTTTCCAAGGGTGGCCGTTTTCTGAAACTGCCCGGTGAAAAGAGCGACACCGAGCCTGGATAGCGCCGTACCTCGGAATCAACCACCCTGGCATTGGTGAATTCTGGATGAGCGATGGGAAGCAGGTCGCGCATGAGCCGATCGATGATCTCTTGATCGCTCATCGCTGCGATCGCCGATGCGTTGTAAAAGTCGCTGGCGACCACTGAGCCCTGGGGTTGCTCTTCACCCCAGAGAGCCTGTTGAGCATCCTTGTGCAGCTGATCCAGCATGAAAAAAGTGCCCCCAGAGCCCTCAAGTGATTCAAAACGAGAGAACACGTTGACGGGATAAGCCATGGGAACAGTACGATCCAGCCATAGACGTGCTGACACGACATCGATGGAACCAAGCGAAGCAGCGCCAACAAGCTCTGGTGCTGCCGTGCTGAGTTCTGGAGATTGAGCCATCAGAGACTTGAGCCCTTTTGCACCAACGGCCAAGACCACAGCATCAACCTCGTCAATCACCTGAGCTGTATTGGTGGCCACGTTCTCAATCTCAACCGAGCTGACCCGCCGCGAGTCAGACGACATAGTCACCCGTCTCACCAACGTTCCCGCTAGGACCTGCAGATGATGGCGGGAGATCAGTCTTCGACTCAGGGGTGCAAACAGATGTTCGGCGATGCTTTTCGACTTGATCCAACGGACATCAAATGAGTCTTGGTGGGCCAGGGCGTAGTAATAGAGGAGCTCCATGGTGACCGCGGCCGAAAGCTCTTCGGGCGGCTTGAACAAGCCAACCAGCAAGGTGGGACGCAAGAACTCATTGATGAGCCGATCGCTGATGCCGAGCTTGTTAAAGACTGATTGCGCATCGAGATCGTCGTACTGCTGGAAGACCTTGTCGCTGCGATAGAGATCAAGCATCGCATAGAGAAGCCCTGCGATACTGAGCCGGTCTTGAATGGGTAATCGTTTGAAGTTAGTGATTGTTGCCACCATCTGGCCAAGCGGACTTGGCCATTGGGGTGCCTCTCCAAAAACAGGTGCTGTTGCTTCTAATCCATCGGGCGACCAGAAGGCACTGGTTGTAAAATCAGTGAAGATATCGCCAGCGCCGAGTTCATCAGTTAGGGCATTGATGTTGGGATAGTCTTTCCAAAAACCTCTAGTGCCTGCCTCGAAAGGCTTGCCGCTTTTGGTTGTGATTGGTGTACTGCCTGTTGGATCGGGCATCCCATCAATCAAGGTGACACGATTACCTGCTTCACAGAGTGCCTTGGCTGCGCCCCAACCAGCCCATCCGGCTCCGATGACGACGACATGGGATTGCCTTCCGCCGGGCATGGTCTCGTCTGGCATGGCTGCTACGAACGTCGGCTCATTTTTTGCAGGTTACTCAAAGAGTGATGGAGCTCGCCGTTCCGTCGCACCGCTTCTGATCTGGAGTGTTGGGTGAGGCGCGACGGATTCCGTGACTGCTGCAGCAAGACTGTGCGCAGGAGAACAATTCAATTTCCAGGATTTGGGAGATTGTGGAAGCACGTTGGACACGGTTTAGCGACGTCACTCTATATCCCCTTTTAGAACACAGTTTGATTGTTCTTTTGTTCGATTAATTTCGCTGGGTTCGGCTCGACTACTACCTACGGGTTCGACTGCTGCCAGTTTTGCCCCTTTGCCAGCGGTGGATGGGTTCGACTTGGTTCCACTGGAATCGCGCGGGCTCGACTGACAGCTGACTGCGAAGCATGCAACCGCTAGCCCTGCAGCAGCCATGGCAAGCGGCATCACGGTCACCTCCAACCCGGATCCGGCTCAGCTGGAGGGCCTGTGGGTGACCAGCTGGCCCACCTGGGGCTGCGAGGTGAGCACCTTCCCCTGGACCTGCGACGAGCAGGGGACCTGCCTGCTATTGGAGGGCGACGTGACCGTCACTCCCGATGACGGGGAGCCGGTGCGATTTGGTGCCGGTGATTTGGTGGTGTTTGACGCCGGGTTGCGCTGCACCTGGGATGTGCCCCCCCGGTGCGCAAGCACTACCGCTTTGGTTGAGCGTTGCCGCCAGAGTGGAGCCCATGCAGACGCCGCCTCGCCCCACGCCCCGTGAGACCACCGGGGCGATGGTGCGCAACATCGGCCAGGAGCTGACGGGCAGCTGGATGGCCCACCTGCTGATCTGCAGCAAAGAGCTGCTCCACAACCTGCTGATCGACACGGTCCGGCCGCCGCAGCGCATCAACGCTCCGGAGTGACGGGCCGGGTCCAGTGCCGGTAGAGCCAGACCCCGCCACCACCCCAGAGCAGGCTCCAGAGGATGAAGGTGGCGGCGGTGCCGAGCTGGCCGCCCTCCAGCGAATAGACGCCGGCGTTGATCAGGCCGGCATCGATCAGCGAGCCGCCGATCCCCCAACCCAGCACCCAGCTGAACAGGAAGCCGATGGCCTGGAGGTTGCCGGTCATGGGAGAAGGGATGCAGCGGTGGCCATCAAAAACCCCCGGGGGCGCCGGGGGTGGTGTCTGTCTGCTAGGGCCGAGCAGTGGCTCAGAAGCAGAAGGGCAGGAACTGGGTGCGGCAGGCGGCATAGCCATCCACGAGGGCGCCGAGGCCGATCTGGTGGGCGATGCCGGAGCCGGTGAGGCCTTCCACCACGATGCCGATCACGATCCCGAGCATGGCGGCACGGCCGTTGAACAGTTCAACGCGCTTGAGCTGCTCCATGTGGATCAGCTGCTCGGCGCGGTGCTGGAACAACGGGTCGTTGGCGGGGGTGTTGGTCATGGACGCTCCGGTGCGGTGGGAACAGGGCAGTGGTCCTGGGCGAATGGTCAGTTGGTCGGTCGGGGCTGTAGAAGGGCGCCGGTGATCCAGGCGCCGATCAGCAGGAGAGCGAGAACGCCAGTCATCGGCTGCTGGTGGGAGCGAGGTCGCTGGGGCGGCTGAGCACGAAGACGGTCATGCCGGTGAGCAGCACCACCAGGACAGCGACGGCAGCGATGGCGGCGGAGTAGTTGGCTTCCATGGCGATCAACCGAGCCCGATCTGCTGGTGGATGCCCTGGCCGGTGAGCAGCTCTGTGGCAAGGCCGATCACGAAGCCGAGCATGGCCATGCGGCCGTTCCAGGTCTCGGCGAATTCGACAAACCCAAAGCGGGGAGCGGGATCGGTCACGAGTGTTTCGGATCGTTGCGGGAATTGTAACGCTATGTGAACCGCTTGGGGTGTGGGGGTCCCGCATGGGTCCCCGAGTGGTGGTGGCGCTGCGCCAGCCGTCAGCCCAGGGTCTCCACCTCCAAGGATGTGGTGACGATCCTCAGCACCGAGCCGCTCACCACCGATGAGCATTGGCAGGCCATCGAGCCCGGATGCTCGATGCTGTGGAGCAACGGTGAGCTGCTCTGCCAACACCACCCATGACGCCACCGGTTTCCCCTGCCCCGACCCGCGCCGTGAGCCTCGTTGAGGCTTCCCGCTTCTGGTTCCAGCTGGGCTGGGTGAGCTTCGGGGGGCCTGCCGGGCAGATCGCCCTGCTGCATCGCGAGCTGGTGGACCGGCGCCGCTGGCTCTCGGAACGGCGTTACCTGCACGCCCTCAACTACTGCATGCTGCTGCCGGGGCCGGAGGCCATGCAGCTGGCCACCTACCTGGGCTGGCTGATGCATGGCGTGCCCGGTGGCCTGATCGCCGGGGGGCTGTTCGTGATCCCCTCGATGTTCGTGCTCACGGCCCTGGCCAGCGTGTACGCGCTCTGGGGGCAGCTGCCGCTGCTGGCTTCGGTGTTCGCCGTGCTCAAACCGGCGGTGCTGGCCATCGTGCTGATGGCCGCCTGGCGCATCGGCCGCCGCACCTTGCACACGCCGCTGCTGGTGGCCCTGGCGGTTGCCGGTTTCCTGGCCCTGGCCCTGCTGGATCTGCCCTATCCGCTCGTGGTGATCGCAGCGGGCGTGATCGGCCTGCTGGCCGCCCGCTGGCGACCGGCGCTGTTGCTGCGTGGTGGCATCCATGGATCAGCGGCGGCCAACGCAGACGCGAATCGCCCTGATGCCCTGCACGACGACCACACGGACAGTCCCGAGCACGCCCGCTTCTGCCGCCGGCGCCTGGCCCTCACCCTGTTGATCTGGGCCCTGGCCCTGCTGCTGCCCCTCGCTGCCCTGGTGCTCGCTGGCGGCTGGAGCGGCACCCTGGCGCTGATGGCGCGCTTCTTCACGCGGGTGGCGCTGCTCAGCTTTGGCGGGGCCTATGCCGTGCTGCCCTACGTGGCCCAGGGTGCGGTGGAGCACTTTGGCTGGCTGTCGGCTCCGCAGATGCTCGACGGCCTGGCCCTGGGGGAGACCACCCCGGGGCCGTTGATCATGGTGGTGGCCTTCGTGGGCTTCATGGGCGGCTGGAATCAGTCGCTCGCGGCTGGCTTGAGCCCCTGGCCCCTGGCCCTGGCGGCGGTGCTGGTGACGGTGTGGTTCACCTTCCTGCCCTCCTTCGGTTTCATCCTGGCCGGCGCACCCCTGGTGGAGGCCTCCAGAGGCGATTTGCGCTTCGGGGCCCCACTGAGTGCCATCACGGCGGTGGTGGTGGGGGTGATCGCCAGCCTGGCGCTGTTCTTCGCCGGCCCGGTGCTCTGGCCCGCCGGCGCCTTCAATCCCTGGGCGGCGCTGGTGGTGGCGGTGGCCCTGTTCGCCCAGCTGCGGTTGCGCTGGAGCGTTCTGCAGGTGATCGGTGCGGCGGCGGCCGCAGGTCTGCTGATGGGTGTGCTGGGACTGGCTGGCCTGCCGATGGCTGGCATCGGGATGGCGCGCTGATGGCGCCTTGATCGGCCGGGCTGCGCACGCCGCTCCGCTTCAGCTCAGTTCCAGTGCAGCGCCATCGGGATCGCCCCTTCGAGGCTCACCTTCACCGGGCAGGTTTCGGCAGCACGTTGCAGCAGGGCGCGTTGCTGCGGCTCCAGGTTCGCCGGCAGGTTGATCCACACCGTGAGCTTGGCGATGCGCCGCGGCGCCTCGCTGCTCATCGTCTTCTCCACCCTGGCCGTGACACCCTCCAGGCTCCAACCGTGCCGCTCGGCCACGATGCCCATGATCGTGAGCATGCAGGTGCTCAGGGCTGTGGCCACCAGGTCGGTGGGGGAGAAGCGCTCGCCCTTGCCCTGGTTGTCGGTGGGGGCGTCGGTCTCCAGGAGGGTGCCGGAGGGCCCATGGCTGGACTGGCAACGCAGCTGCCCCTGGTAGGTGCTGTCGATCAGGGTCATGTCGGGTCCTGGTGTGGCTGGGGACGGCAGCTGCAGAGCTGATCGAGGTCCGGGCGTCCCGTGAGCGGCAGGCGCCAGTGGGCCCAGAGGCCGTAGAGCCCATCGGCCAGCTGGCGCAGGCCTGGCCAGGCGCTGGGGGCGTACAGCCACCCCAGGCCGATCAGCCGGTAGGCGGCGCGGAACACCGCCACATCGCGCAGCACGGAGCCGTCGGCCGTGAGCGCATGGATGCGGCCCATGGCCTGGCGGTAACTGATGTCGCCGTAATCCGCCGGGCTGTAGTCGTCGGCGTTGATATCCACGAACGCCAGAGCCGGGGCCTGGGGATGCAGGCGTTGATCACGCCGCCTCAGGAACGAAACCTCACGGAGGCACAGCGGACAGGCGCCGTCGTACAGCAGCGTCAGCTGGGCAGAGGTCGTCACTTCCTGCGGCAGTAGCCACCGCCCACATTCATCCAACCTTCAGGGCAGGCCTCGCCGTTGGTGGGCTGAACGGTGTAAGTCATCAGCCCGAGGGTGGAGCACTTGCCGTTGAGCATGTCCACGTAGCCCATGGGGCAGATGTTGCCGATCTTGGGCACCACCCGCTGGGCCTGGGCCGGGGAGCTGAAGCTCGCCGCGGCGGCCAGGCCCAGCAGGCCGGATGCAAGAGGCAGCATGGCTTTGGAGGAAGGCATGCGGGCCATTGATGTGGACATGGACTGATGGACAAGCTAAGTGGCGTGGTTCGCTCGTTGCATGGGTGGATGAGGGCCACCTGTCCCCCGCAGCCAATCGACGGCACTCTGGTGCCGAATGTTCATCGGATGGCCTCAAACGGATGCGGCAGATCCTGTCCGAGCTGTCGGTGCAGACCCACGGTGAGGGGTTCACGACCATCACCGCCGCGATCAATGCGGAGATCGCCCGCAGCGGCCTGCGCACCGGGCTGGCGACGTGCCATGTGAAGCACACCTCCTGCTCGCTCACCATCAATGAGAATGCCGATCCGCGGGTGCTGCAAGACCTCGCTACCTACCTGCGGGCCCTGGTGCCCGAGGAGGGCGTGCGGCCGATCAGCGGCCAGGGCGGCCTGCTGCGTTACTCCCACGACGACGAAGGCCCCGACGACATGCCGGCCCACATCCGCACCGCCCTCACCACCACCAGCCTGGGCCTGGCCTTTGCTCACGGTCGGCTGCTGCTCGGCACCTGGCAGGCGGTGTATCTGTGGGAGCACCGGGCTGAAGCGCATCAGCGCCGGCTCGTGCTGCATCTGCTGGGGGACTGAGCGACGACGCATCGCCATCAACCCGGGCCATCGCGACCCTCGCCGGGGTGCTGGCACCGCCGGTTCGCTGATAAGCCGTGAGGCTGCGATCCAGCAGGCAACGCTTTGGATGCCACCCGGGGCACACATCACCAGCACCAGCTGCACGGAGTTGGTGGTCGACGCCTCACCGCGTTACGTCTGCACCGTGCAGTGGGGCCCGCCTCCTCAATGATGGCGTGAGTGCCAGATCCGCCATGCCCGCCATCCCGCTGACTCCAGAGCAGATTCAGGATCTCGCCAGCGAGCTGCCCGCCTGGAGCCTTCAGAACGGCAAGCTGCAGCGCGAGCTGCGTTTCGCCGACTTTGTGGAGGCGTTCGCTTTCATGACGAAGGTGGCCCTGATCGCCGAGGCGATGGGCCACCATCCCGAGTGGAGCAACGTCTGGAACCGGTTGACGATTGCTCTCACCACCCACGACACCGGCGGCCTCTCCAACCTGGATCGGGAGATGGCCCGCCGTATTGACGGCTTGCTGGCCTGATCGCTCTGCTGGAAGCGCAGGCGCCGCTCGGATGGCGCACTGCCGTTGCCAGCGCCGCTCTCCACCGCCTCCAGATCCACGGGCACCGTGTGTCCGCCGCTGAATTGGCCGCCCAGGATGGCTTTGGCAATCGGCGTCTCCAGCTCGCGCTGGATCGCGCGTTTGAGCGGCCTGGCGCAGTTCCTCCTGCCTGAGGCTGTGGAAGATGATGGTTTCATCGAGGCGATTGAGGAACTCGGGGCGGAAGTGACCCCACAGGGCCTCATTCACCCGCGCCTCCATCTCCGTGTGGCGGGCGGTATCGCCCGCCAGATCCAGGATCGCCTGGCTGCCGATGTTCCTGGTGAGGATCAGCACCGTGTTGGTGAAATCCATCGTGCGGCCCTGCCCGTCGGTGACGCGGCCGTCATCGAGGATCTGCAGCATCACGTTGAACACATCGGGGTGGGCCTCCACCTCGTCGAACAGGATCACCGCGTAGGGTCGGCGCCGCACTGCTTCTGTGAGCTGGCCGCCCTCCTCGTCGAGCAACAGGGTGTGGCTCAGGGGAAGGTCGCCGTGCGGAAGCTACCTCCCCAACTCACACTGAGGGCTACGGCCCGGCCTCTGCTATCCAGGTTGGTGAGATTGGCGCCGGAGAGCGTGAGATACAGGGGTGTGGCGCGCAGCGGCACATAGGAGAGGGAGGCGTTGAGTCCGCGGCCCGCCCAGCCGGTGCTGATGCCGAGGTTCGGGGCCAGCTCCACGCCAACTGACGCAATCAGGCCGTTACTCACCAAATCCTGGCCATCCAACCGTTGAAAACGACCTCCGCCGCCACCGAGGTTCACCTGTAGGACCTGCCGAAACTGGGCATCGTTGGGTCGCAACGGCCAGGCGGCGGTGAGCACCCCGTAGGGCGAACCACCCGATTTGGGCCAGTCGCCGTAGGAGGCCACCCCCAGCCATCCCGCCCCCAGCTGCAGGGCGAAGGTTTGGGTGCTGATCAGTTCCCGGCCCAGCCGCACATCCAGGCTGCCGCCGTTTTTGGTGTCCGCCAGGCTCTCGAGGTTGAAGTCCACCTCCACCGCCACAAACTTGCGCGCATTGCCGGCACCGACGCCCACGCTCACCGCCCCATCGGTGGTGAGGCCGGAGCTGCCGTTGCCGTTCTCGTAGCCGTACACCGAGGCCGCCACGAAGTAGTTGCCCCATTCGGCCACATAGGCCGACGGCACTTGGGTGGGGTTGAGGTTCGGTGGCTTGTAGGGCGGTAACGGGGCTGGTGGGGCGGCGGCGGGCTTGTCTGGGGGTGTCGCTAGCAGAGGCATGGCGTCCTGTTTTTGGCCTTGGCTCTGGGTTTGGCTCTGGCTTGGGTCAAGGGCTTCCCCCCGGCCCGGCTCCGCCAGGATGGAGAGCTGCAGCAGTAGGGCTCCCCATGTCAGGCCAGAGCAGCAATGGGCGAGCGCGCGGTTGATCATCAGTTCAGCCCTCCACGCAGCGCTGGCCACGGCGGGCCGGCAGCGGCGGCTGGGCCAGCAACCAGCGCAGCGGGCCTTGCTTGAGCTGCCAGTTTTCGTGGCCGGTTGGCAGGGGCATCCAGCGGGGTTGGTGGGCCTGGAAATACACGAGTCCGCACACCTCTGGGAAGCGCCGTAATGAGTCCACGGCCTCGGCGATCCAGCTGCTCTGGTCGGCGCTGGGCCCACTGACGCCAGCCTCAGCTACCAGCAGTGGCCGCCCAAAACGACGGTGCAGCCAGCGTTTCTGCTCCAATTGCTGGCTGAAGCTCTCCAGCGACCGATCCGGGGTCCAGGCGCGGCTCGCGTAGATCGACAAGCCGATTAGGTCGACACTGCCATCGCCCGGCCAGTAGCGATCGGCATTCGGAGCTCCCGCCGGCGACCAGGTCCAGAGCAGGTTGGTGGGCCCCTCCGCCATCACCTTCCCATGCACGTAGCTATAAAGACGGAGATAGCGATCGGGATCGGCGAAGCCCCATGGGTATTGCCCCGGCTTGTCCATCTCGTGGGCAAAGCGCAGCAACACGGGTCCGGGGTGGGAGGCCAGGGTTCGCGTGATGGTGGCGATGGCCCGGTCATGGCGCCCGGCATGCACATCAGCCAACAAAGCGGCGTTGGTTCGGCCGCCGGCACGGTCGGGGAAGGGTTCGAGCGTCAGCAGTGGTAGGCGCTGGCGTCGTTGCGCCTCGCCCAGGAAGCTCCGCAGCAGGGTCACCGCCTCTCTATCGTTCCAGTCGAGAAACAGCACCTCGATCCCCAGCGGCGTGTTCTGAATTGCCGTCGGCATCGGTTCATAGATGCCAAGCAGAGGGCGTTCGGAAGGGTGGGTTGAGACATGGCTTAACAGCACAAGCAGGCTGGCGGTGGCGGCGGACGTTGCCACCAGGGCCAGGGAGCCCAGAGCGCGCATCGAACTAGAGGGAAGGAAGGGGAAGGGGCCCTGCGCTTTGCAGGGGACTAGAGAGATCGGGCAGGCGCCACAGGCAGCAGCCGAGGCTCAACAGCAGGGCACTACCCGCTAGGCACATATGGGGAAGATGCACATGCAGGGGATGCGGTCCCTGGCGATGGCTCAGCACCACCACGGCGAGGGCCGTGATCGCAAACATCGTTGTGGAGAGCAGGGTGAGCAGCACGTAGCCCCTCGCGAAGCGGGCGCCGTCGCCGAAGAGCACTGTTGCCAACAACCCGATCAACACGGCGATCAGGTAGGGCATCAAAAAGCCCAGGGGCAGCGGCTGGGCAAACGCCTGCTTGCTTGTGACGCGGAAGGTGATCGGCCGGGGCCTGATCCATTCCTCGACGGCCTTGATGACGCCGGCGAAGATCCAGGGGCCGCGGCTGAGTTCAAACAGGGCCTGCTCCCACGACACAATCGGTGCCGATGCGGGCCGCAGCAACTGGCAACGCCTCACGTGCAGCACTGGCAGCACCGTGAGCACCATCTGCAGCGTGGCGAAGCCGATGAACGTTGGGTAATGCACTGCCATCCAAGGGCGGTCGAGAATCAAGGCCAGCACAGGCAGCATCAGGCCCGTAAGGCTCAGGCTGCCCCGCAGGGGATAGAACACCTGGGCATAGAGAAATTGCAGCCGCAGTGGTGGCGGCAACTGCCAGAAGTAACCCGGTAGATAACGCAGCAGGATCGTCGTGAGGCTGCGCGACCACTGAAATTCCTGCACCATCGCGTCTGCGAAGGTTTCAGGCCCAAGCCCATGGCAGATGGCGCGATGGGCAAAGGCGCCTTGCCATCCCTTGGCATTGAGCAACAGGGTGGTGGAATGGTCTTCCGCCAGTTCCGGGCCAAGACCACCGGCCTCCTGCAGGGCCAGGGTGCGCACGGCGTAGTGGCTGCCGATGCACAGGGGTGCAAACACACCGTTGCAACCCAGTTGCATGGGTCCATGCAGCACAGCCTCGGCAAACAGGCGTCCCCGGGCTGCCCAGGTGCGATCGCTGTTGAGGTTGCAGATCGACGGAGCCGCCACGTAGCCCACGCGCGGGTCGTTGAAGGGCTGCAGCATCGCTACCAGGTACCCAGCCTGCGGGATGTGATCGGCGTCGAGCTGCACGACAACGTCATAGTTGGCGTAGCCGTAGTGGTCGTAGAAGTAGGCGAGGTTGCCCTCCTTGCAGCGGGTGCGCCGCGGCCACCTGGGCTGGTGATAGGCATCCACCCCGGCGCGGCTGGAGAGCCCCACCCCGTGCTCCTGGCACCAGTGGCGAACGGCTTCGCTGGGCTGCTCATCTGCCAGCCAGGTGTCGTGGGTCTGTGCCTGCGCCAAGGCAGCCAGAAGGGTGTGCTGGACCAGCTCCCACGGTTCCGATGGGGCTTTGGTTACAACCATCGCCACCCGCAGTTCCCCTGGCACGGGGAGCATGGGGTTCACCTGCTGCATTCTCAGAAACAGATACAGAGGCCAGGCCGGAATGCCCGTCACATAGATGAGCAGCAGCAGGTTGATCAGGGTTCCCGGAGTGCTCACCCACACCGTGGGTTGCAGGGCCCAACGCCAGAAGGCCAGGGTGCCCACAACCCACAGCAGCACCAGCACCATCAGGATCCGCCGCTGCCCGGCCGGCAGCACAGGCACCAGCAGCTCTTGCGCCTGTGGAGTGCTCATGGGCATCCCACGGCCGTCATGCCGGGGGCATTTCGGGCGAGCCCGGCCATCCGCTGCCGCTGCTGCTCCCAGCAGAGGGCGTCGCCAACGATCTGTTCCAGCCCTGAATACTGGGGTCGCCAGTTGAGCAGGTGCCGAGCCTTGCTGGCATCACACACCAATGCCGGTGGGTCTCCAAGACGTCGGTCTCCGATTTCCAGTGCGATCCGGCAATGCCCCACCCGCTCCACGCAGGTCACCACGTCCCGCACGGAGTGGCCTTCACCCGTGCCCAGGTTGAAATCGGTGGTGGTGCCGCCCGCGATCAGATAGTCGAGGGCGGCGATATGGGCGCTGGCCAGGTCGCGAACGTGAATGAAATCGCGAATGGCGGTGCCATCGGGGGTGTCGAAGTCATCGCCGTTCACGCGGAATGGCGTGCCATCAAGCCCGGCCTGAATTGCCAGCGGCAGCAGGTGGGTTTCCGGGCTGTGGCATTCACCGCAGCCGTTCTGGGGATCAGCCCCCGCAGCGTTGAAGTAGCGGAGGATGGCCGCCGGGAAGCGGTGTTGCCGCGAGAGATCCTCCAGCATCCACTCCAGGGCGAGCTTGCTGCGGCCGTAGGGATTGATCGGCACCCGTGGCGTCCGTTCCCGGATCGGCAGCTCCGGCGGGATGCCGAATACCGCGCAGGTGGATGAGAACACCACCGCCGGAGGCGCTTCCGGCCGATGGGCCACCGCCTCCTCCAACAGGCCCAGGGCATCCGCCGTGTTCACCCGGTAGTAGCGGTCCGGCTGCTCGGTTGACTCGCCCACGTAGGCGAGGGCTGCGAAATGCAGGATCGCGTCGATGGCGTGGTCCGCCAGCACGCGCCTCAGCAGCGGGCGGTCGGCCAAGCACCCCACCACGATGGGCACCCCATGGGGAGCCACCAGTTCGGCATAGCCGCGGCTGAGATCGTCGAACACCACCGGATGGTGACCGGCTTCCTTGAGCGGGCCGAGCACGTGGCATCCCACATAGCCGGCACCGCCCGTGACGAGAACGTTGGCCATCAGTGCACACTTCCGCGCCCGATCTCCCAGGTTTCGAGCCCCTGGGCGGCCGCCGCATCGAGGTTGGTGCCCCGTCGGGTGTCGAACACCCAGCCAGGCCGCCGCATCCGGCTCGCCAGTGCGGCCCAGTCGAGCTGGCGATACTCCCGCCAGTCGGTGAGGATCAGCACCGCATCAGCACCGTCGCAGGCACTCTCCACGCTGCTCACCTTTTCGAACTGCCCTGCTGTTGGCACCCCGTTCTCGGCGGTGGTCAGCAGGTGGGCGATGGCTTCTTCGCCAACCCGCGGGTCGTGGATACCAAGGCTGGCGCCATCGTGGAGCAGATCACGGCAGATGCCGATCGAGGGGCTTTCGCGGGTGTCGTTGGTGTCGGCTTTGAAGGCAAAGCCCAGCACGGCAATGCGCTTGTCACGCAGGGTGCCGAAGAGTGATTTCACGATCATCCGGGAGATGCGTTTTTGCGACCAGCCGTTGAGATCCACCACCGACTGCCAGTAACGCGCCACCTCATCGAGGCCGTAGTGCTCGGCGAGGTAGATCAGGTTGAGCAGATCTTTCTTGAAGCAACTGCCGCCGAACCCTGGTCCCGGCCTCAGGAACTCGCTGCCGATGCGTCGATCGGCGCCGATGGCGGAGCGCACTTCCTCCACGTCTGCGCCCGTGGCTTCGCACAGCCCTGCAATGGCATTGATGGAGGAAATCCGTTGGGCCAGAAAGGCATTGGAGGTGAGCTTGGCTAATTCCGCCGACCAAAGATTGGTGGTGATGATTCGGTCTTCATCCACCCAGTTGCTATAGATCCCGGCGAGTTCCTGAACGGCGCGGTTGCAATGCCCCCCAACGAGCACTCGATCCGGATTCTGGAGATCATCAATGGCGGTACCCTCCGCCATGAATTCCGGATTGGAGAGTATATCAAAGTGGCGGCTATTGCCCTGCCCGAGGATCTTTCCTAATCCGTCGGCGGTGCGCACCGGCAGGGTGGAGCGCTCCACCACAATCGTGCTGCCCCGGGCCGAATCGGCAATCTGCCGTGCTGCCCTTTCGATGAAGGTGAGATCGGAGGCGGATCCGGCACCATGCCCCTGAAGCTTTGTGGGGGTGTTCACCGACAGGAACACCATGTCGGCGTTGCCAATAGCCATGCCTACGTCCGTGGAGAAATGCAGGTTGCGTCCGCGTACTCGGTTGAGCACATCCTCCAGCCCGGGTTCATATACCGGCAGCGGCGCGTTGTTGAGATTGTTCCAGGCATCAATGCGGTGTTGATCCAGGTCAACCACGTGAATGTCGATGCCGGGGCTGTGGTCTGCCATCACAGCCATTGAGGGGCCGCCCACGTAGCCGGCGCCGATGCAGCAAATGTTCTTCACCATGAGATCAATTGATGTAGGGTTGAGTGCGGTGTTGTGTCGTGCTGTTTGTTGGATTGAGAGGGGTGATGCTGAGGTTGAGCGATCAATCAAATCGGATCAATCAGCTGAGTAGTTAAGCCTTTGCCTACACTTCTTGGAGGGCTGGTTGCTTCAGTTGACGGCTCAGGTCCGTCAGGGTTGCATGCAGTCCGTCGTTGAGCTCCACCGTCGGCTGCCAGCCCAACAGTGTTTTGGCACGCTCGATTGCCGGCCTGCGCCGCTCCGGGTCGTCGATGGGTAGGGGTTCATGGATCACCTCCAGTTCTGGATTCACAAGTTCACGAATCCGATCAGCCAGTTCGGCAATGGTGATTTCATGGGGATTGCCAAGGTTGATGGGCCCCTGGGCGCCGCTGTTCATCAGTGCCACGAGACCGCGGACCAGGTCGTCGCAATAGCAGAAACTGCGGGTTTGCTTGCCATTTCCATAGATGGTGAGTGGTTTTCCCTGCAAAGCCTGGGTCATAAAGTTCGTGACCACCCGACCATCAGAGCTGCTCATCCGCGGACCATAGGTGTTAAAAATGCGGGCCACCGCGATCGAAACGTTGTGTTTGCGGACGTAGTCGAAGCAGAGGGTTTCACCCATGCGCTTGCCCTCGTCGTAGCAGGCCCTTGGGCCGATGCAGTTCACGTTGCCCAGGTCGGATTCGCTCTGGGGTGACACGCGAGGATTGCCATACACCTCGCTGGTGGAGGCAAACAGTATGCGGGCATTGCAGCGCTTGGCAAGGCCGAGCATGTTGAGTGTTCCCAACACGCAGGTTTTGGCCGTGCTGATCGGATTGCGCTGATACTGCTGTGGTGAGGCGGGGCAGGCAAGGTGCCAGATCTGATCCACCTCCAGCCGAATCGGTTCCACCACATCGTGGCGAATCAATTCAAAACGTGGGCTGTTGAGCCACTGGGCCAGATTTTCACGGCAGCCCGTCTGAAAGTTATCAACACAGATCACCTGAGCGTTGCCATCCTTCATCAAGAGGTCGATAAGATGGGAACCGATGAATCCCGCTCCTCCTGTAACAAGATGGCGCATGGCAGTCGCAGTGCTTATACCCTGAGAATCTATTAATCTCCATTGATGCCGCTCGCTGTTTCAGCGAATCAGTAGAGCGGATGCTGAGGTGTTCGTCGCTCTGCAGCAGCCAGGCTGCAGATGTGGGTAGAGGCGGATGCCTGTGCGTCTGCTCCATACGCTTGATCCGATCACTACTGGCGCCGTTTATGGATCAATCCCGCTCGTTGATGCTGCCGGGCTTTGATACGCTGCGACTGCTTGGGGCTGTTTCTGTGCTGCTCTCGCACGCATACCTGATTGCCCAAAACAGTGAAGGCTCCGAGCCTCTTCAATTGCTTCTGGGGGGTGAGAAGAATATTGCTGGTCTTTATGGCGTGTTCACATTCTTCATTATCAGTGGATTTTTGCTGGCCCGGTCGTTGGATCGCAACCCCAATGTCATGCGTTTTCTGGTCAACCGCTTCCTTCGTCTTATGCCTGGTTTCGCCTGTTGCGTTCTGGCCACTTCGTTGATCGTTGGCCCTCTCGCCAGTTCGCTTGCCCCCGCCGACTATTTTCGTGATGCGGCCTGGATCCGCTACATCCTCCACGCCCTGACCACCCTTGGTGATTCACCGCTGCCCGGCGTGTTCCAGTACACCGGTTCCGTGTCCCAGGTTGTGAATGGCTCGCTCTGGTCGCTCCCGGCCGAGGTGCTCAGCTACGGGCTGCTGCTGGCGCTTTGGTTGCTCCTGCCGTCGCCGGGTCTGGTGGCGCTGGTGCTGGGGGGCGCCGGCTTGGCGATGTTGCTCAGTCCTTCGCTGTCGAGCTGGTTGCCGGGGATCTGTTATCCGCTTCCCTTCTTCGCCGCGGGTGTCGTGATGTGGTGGTTAACGACTCACCTTGGTATCAGCCGTCCCCTCGCCTACCTTTGCGGGGCCGCCGTGGTGGCTGGTGCATTGCTGGGATTTCCCCACCAGGCTTTTGCCTGTTTCGGCGCCTACTTGGTGGTGTATCTCGGCTGTCAGCCCAGCCCGATCGGTGCCTGGATCGCTCGCATCGGAGATCTCTCCTATGGCCTGTACTTGTTCGGTTGGCCTGTTCAACAACTGCTGCGCCAGTCGCTGGATCTTCGCGATCCGCTGTTGATGTTTGCCCTCAGCACCGCCTGCACGGCCGTGCTGGCCTGGGGGTTGTTCCATAGGGTGGAGAAGCCGGCCATGGCCCTGCGCCAACCCCTTTTTGCGTGGTTGGCGCAACGGCAGCCCACCCGCGCCTGAACCTCACATCAGTCTCAAACCAGCACGGGCAGTCTTGCGGGTTCCTGCTGCTCGAAGCGCAGCCGCTCGTTGGCAACATCCACCGTGATGTTGTGTCCGCCGCTGAATTGGCCGCCCAGGATGGCTTTGGCAATCGGCGTCTCCAGCTCGCGCTGGATGGCGCGTTTGAGCGGCCTGGCGCCGTAGACGGGGTCATAGCCGGCGCTGGCCAGCCAGTCGAGAGCGTCGGCGTTGAGCTGCAGCCCCAGCTTCTTCTCCTCGAGCCGTTTCGCCAGGCGCTTCACCTGCAGCTCCACGATCTGGCGCAGTTCCTCCTGCCTGAGGCTGTGGAAGATGATTGTTTCATCGAGGCGATTGAGGAACTCGGGGCGGAAGTGACCCCGCAGGGCCTCATTCACCCGCGCCTCCATCTCCGTGTGGCGAGCCGGATCGCCGGCCAGATCCAGGATCGCCTGGCTGCCGATGTTGCTGGTGAGGATCAGCACCGTGTTGGTGAAATCCACCGTGCGGCCCTGCCCGTCGGTGACGCGGCCGTCATCGAGGATCTGCAGCATCACGTTGAACACATCGGGGTGGGCCTTCTCCACCTCGTCGAACAGGATCACCGCGTAGGGTCGGCGCCGGACCGCTTCTGTGAGCTGGCCGCCCTCTTCGTAGCCCACGTAGCCCGGAGGTGCGCCAATCAGTCGGCTGACGGCGTGCTTCTCCATGTACTCGCTCATGTCGATGCGCACCATCGCCTCGTCGCTGTCGAACAGCTGCGAAGCCAGGGCCTTGGAGAGCTCGGTCTTGCCAACGCCGGTGGGGCCGAGGAACAGGAACGAGGCGATCGGGCGGTTGGGATCGCTCAGGCCGGCGCGGGAGCGCTGGATCGCATCGGCCACGGCCGTCACGGCCTCGGCCTGACCGATCACGCGG
Source organism: uncultured Synechococcaceae cyanobacterium (assembly GCA_903934375.1). Lineage (GTDB taxonomy): Bacteria > Cyanobacteriota > Cyanobacteriia > PCC-6307 > Cyanobiaceae > Vulcanococcus. Next base: position 3,150 of record CAIZNP010000157.1, on the reverse strand, counting down.
GTGTGCAGTTCATCCTCGAGCTGAAGGAGTTTCTCCATCTCGCTCTGCACCAGCTTGGCCACCGGGATGCCGGTCCACTTGGCGATCACCTCGGCGATGTCGTCCTCGGTGACCTCCTCGCGCAGCAGTGTCTTGTCGCTGCCGCCGGCATTGAGCTCCTCCTCCTTGGCGGCCAGTTGCTTGTGCAGGGTGGCCAGGGTGCCGTACTCGAGTTCGGCGGCTTTGTTGAGGTCGTAGCTGCGCTTGGCCTGCTCGATCTGCAGCTGCACCTGCTCGATCTCCTCCTTGATGGCGCTGAGTTCATCGATCGAGCCCTTCTCCTGTTGCCATTGGGCGTTGAGATTGCTCTGCTGCTCGCGCAGCTCGGCCAGTTCCTTTTCCAGCCGTTCCAGCCGGTCGCGGCTGGCGGCATCGGATTCACGCCCCAGCGAGAGTTTTTCCATCTCCAGCTGCAGGATGCGCCGGTCGAGTTCGTCGATCTCCTCGGGCTTGGAGGTGATCTCCATCTTCAGGCGGGCCGCGGATTCATCCATCAGGTCGATCGCTTTGTCCGGCAGGAAGCGATCGGCGATGTAACGGCTGCTAAGCACGGCCGCTGCCACCAGGGCGTTGTCGGCGATGCGCACGCCATGGTGCACCTCGTAGCGCTCCTTGAGGCCGCGCAGGATCGAGATGGTGTCCTCCACGGTGGGCTGATCCACGAACACCTGCTGGAAGCGGCGCTCCAAGGCCGGGTCCTTCTCGATGTGCTGGCGGTGCTCATCGAGGGTGGTGGCACCGATGCAGCGCAGTTCGCCACGGGCCAGCATCGGCTTGAGCAGGTTGCTGGCATCCATGGCGCCGCCGCTGGCGCCGGCACCCACCACGGTGTGGATCTCATCGATGAACAGCACGATCTGGCCTTCGGAGGCGGTCACCTCCTTGAGCACGGCCTTGAGCCGCTCCTCGAACTCACCGCGGTATTTCGCCCCGGCGATCAAGGCGCCCATGTCGAGCGACACGAGCTGACGGTTCTGCAACGCCTGTGGCACGTCGCCGTTGACGATCCGCTGGGCCAGCCCCTCCACGATCGCTGTCTTGCCGACGCCAGGCTCGCCGATCAGCACCGGGTTGTTCTTGGTGCGGCGGCTCAGGATCTGAATCGTGCGGCGGATCTCCTCGTCGCGGCCGATCACCGGATCGAGCTTGCCCTCACGGGCCGCCTTGGTGAGGTCGCGGCCGTACTTCTCCAGGGATTCGTAGGTGCCTTCGGGGTTCTGGTCGGTCACTGTCTGGGAGCCGCGGATTGCCTGCACCGCATCCTTCAGTTTTTTGGCATCGGTGCCGGCCTGGCTGAGCAGCTGCTTGCCGCAGCGGTCGTCGATGGCGAGGGCCAGCAGCAGGTGCTCGATGGCGATGTAACTGTCGCCATAGGTGCTCTTGAGTTCGTTGGCCTGATCGAGCATGGCATTGAGGCCCTTGCCCAGGTAGACGTTGTCGGGCGCTGCGCTCAGGCTCGGCTGGCCGGCGACATACGCCTCCACCTTCTGCACCAGGGTGCCGACGTCGACACCAGCCTTCTCAAGGATGCGACCGGCGAGCCCCTGCTGGCCCAACAGGGCCGCGAGCAGGTGCTCGCTCTCCATCTGCTGCTGGCGGCGTTGCTGCGCCAGCTGCTGGGCCGCCACGACGGCGCCCCAGGCCTTCTCGGTGAACAGCTCAGCGGTGGGATGCATGGACGACCTCCTGTGCGGGGTGCTCTGAGAGAACCGTATGGCCGTGATCCGGCGCGGGCGACGGGGAGAACCGAACGCCTGGATTCGGTGTTTTCACCCGCTGGCGGGAGGACCGAATGGCTCGGACGGTGAACCGTCAGTCCGTTTGCTTCCTCAGTCTGACGCTGCCCTGAGGGCTTGGATGCCCTGCCGGCTTCACGCCAGCCGGCCTACGGCTGCGGCAGCTGAGGCGTTGCTGGGGTGACACCAGCCGGCAGCGGAATCACGCCCTTGCCGGCGCCGCAGAGCTTGCTGGGGCAGCCATCCGGGCCGTAGATCGCATCGGCGGAAGAGAGGCATCCCAGCTTGTTCTTGGCGTCAACCTGCGCCGCTGGAATACGCAGGGGCTGCAAGGCTGCATCCGCCGGCTTCACCAGCAGCGGGCAGCTGTTGATGAGGTTGTCCAGTCCTTGAATGGCGGCCGGCGTGCTGCCTCCCTTGATCAGGTTCAGCCCGGCTCCCTGCTGTGCCCGGACCTGGGACGCCAGGCTGATGTTCAGCGCTAGAGCGGCCAGGCCGACAGGCACCCAGAGGCGACGCGCGCTGGTCATGATGGCCCGTAAATCTGGGCTCAGTGTGGCGGATGTCTGAGGGAACGCACGCGGATTCAGCCTTGATCGAAGGGCTTGTGACGCAGTTGGCGCATGACTCGTTCGCCTTTGATGCCAGCAGCCGTGATGCGGAGCGCAATTGCTGGATGGCCGTGCATCGCCATGTTCACGGCGTGTTGCCCAGCGAGTACGACATCCGTGAGGTGCCCGAGGAGCTCTATCTGGCGGTGCTGGCCGAACGCCGCCAACTCAGCGTCTGACGGGCCCGGCCCCTGGTAGCGGCCGGATCTCAGGGAGTTCGGCGCTTCTGAGAAAGGCGGCGGCCTTGGCGGCTCGGGCCGCCTGCTCCTGCGCTGCCTGAGGCTGTTGGCCAGGGATGGCGACGCAGCCTTCCACAGCTGGTCGCGTGCTTCGGCGGCCCAGGCTTGGGCTGAGCCTCTCGCCAAGGGGTGCCTCCCACCGCTCCGCCAGACCCATGACTGCCTCGCTGCTGTCTCCACCATGGCGCTGCCTGCCCCGGGCGACCAGTGATGCAGCTAGCGAAGCAGCCAGTTCAACCATGCAGCCACAAAAAAGCCGCCCCTGAGGGGCGGCTGATGATCGGACCATGGGACCGTGGTGCAAGGGCACCGTTGGAACGCAGCTCTGGATCGAAGCTCTGGAACGAAGAGTTGGATCAGGCCCAGCCCTTCTGGGACATGGACTCGACGTAAGCCGCCACGTCGGCGATGTCGCCGGCGCTCAGCTTGCCGCCGAAGGCAGGCATGGCGTTTTTGCCGTTGGTGACTTGGTACTGGATGGCCTCTTCGTGGCCAGCGCTGTAGTTGGTGAGGTAGGCCTCGAGG
>CAIZNP010000156.1 GCA_903934375.1 uncultured Synechococcaceae cyanobacterium | reverse complement strand
TGGCCCTGGCCGCCGCAGCGGCCGGCCTTGGCCTGAGCTGGCTGGCCGTGCCCTGGCAGGCCACGCCACAGCGGAGGCTGGCCGCCGTGCTGCTGGGCCCCTGGCTGGCTCTGGTGGTGTTGCACCAGGGGGGGCTGTTCAGCGACCGCACCCCCGCACTACGCCGTGCCCTGGAGCGGCCGGCCGCCCAGGCCGAGCTGCGGCAGGGGCCGATCGAAGCAGCCGCAGGCCAGCCGCTCAGCGGCGATGACCATGCCCTGCTGATTTCACTGGCACTGGCCACGCCGCAGACTCCCTCGCAGTTGCTGCATCCCTCGGCAGTGGGCGAAGGGCAGACGGTCTGGATTCGCCGCACCGAGATGGGTGATCCGCAAACCTGGCGGGTGGCCGTGGAAGAACCGGCCCTGCAGGGCTGGCTGCTGGCACAACGGCGCCACAACACGCCATCACCGATCCGATGAGCGCTCCCCTCTCCGCCCGCCTGCGCCGCGATGCCCTCGGGCTTGGAGTGCTCTGGCTGCTGGGTGTACTTCTGGATCTGGTGTGGGTGCAACAGCATGCGCTGCCTCCCGCCTGGGACCAGGGCGATCACCTCAGCCGCGCCCTGGGCTTCTGGCAGGTGCTGCAAGGCATCCAACCGCTCGACAGCGGCTGGTGGCACCAGCTCTGGGCCCAGGCCCCCAGCTACCGAGGCCCGCTCACCTACCTGATCACGGCACCGCTGTTCTCGCTGCTGGGGCCGGGCTACGGCACGGCGATCCTGAGCAACAGCCTGTTCCAGGCCCTGCTGCTGCTGAGCCTCTATGGCCAGGGATGGCTGCTCGGGCGACGCTCGGCAGGCCTCTGGGCAGCCTTCCTGGCCAGCGTGGCTCCGGCGCTGCTGAACCAGCGCACCGACTATCTGATTGATTTCAGCCTCACGGCCGTACTTGCGGCCAGCTGGCTGCTGATCAGCCTCCGCCATCTCGCGGCCGCCCGCTGGCCCTGGCGCAGCAGGCCCTGGCGGGGTTGGGGCTGGGGGCGCTGCTGCTCACCAGGCCCACGGGGCTGCTGCTGCTCTGGCTGCCGTTGCTGTGGCTGGCGCTGCGGGCGATCGGCCAACTGCTGCGGGGGCGCTGGAGCCTGGCAGGCCAGGGCCTGCTGGCCGGCGGGCTGGCCTGGCTCGTGGCCGGAGGCTGGTTCAGCCAGAACTGGCTCACGATCATCAGCACCGTGAACAATGCCCGGCGCTGGGGCGTGCTCTACCAGGAGGGGCTGGAGCCCAACACGCTGGAAGGCTGGCTCTACTACCCGCGGCTGCTGCCGGCGATGGTGGGCGCCTGGCTGGTGGGCGTGGTGCTGGTGGGCTGGCTGCTGCGCTGCTGGCGCCAGCACCGCTGGCCCAGCCTGCCCGCCGACGGCCCGGCCCGCTGGCGGCTGGCCTGGTGGCTGAGCTTCCCCCTCGGCGGGATGCTGCTGGCCTCGTTGATGAGCACCAAGGATTTCCGGTTTGTGCTGCCGCTGCTGCCGCAGCTGCTGATGGCCCTGGGGCTGCTGATCGCTGCGGCCGGGCGCTGGCTGCAGGCGGTAGTGCTGCTGCTGGGGCTGAGCGGTCTGCTGGCCTGCCAGTTCAGCATCGGGCCCAACCTCACCGGCTTTCCCGCCCATCCGCCCCGGCGCGGCGCGCTCTGGCCTGTGGCGGAGATCATCGCGACGATCCGCAGCCAGAGCCCCAACCAGCTCTCCACGCTGGCGGTCCTGCCGGACAGCGAATCCCTCAATGCCTTCAACCTGGAGGCCGAAGGCCGCCGCCAGAACTTCCGCGTGGCGGCCCGACAGACCGTCGCTCCGCTGGAGCACCTCGATGAGGATCTGGCGGGGTTCGATTGGTTCCTGCTCAAGGGTGGCGATCAGGGGGTGATGAGCGATGAGCGCCAGGCCCAGCTGAGCTCACTGGTGCGCCAATCGCCAGCCTTCGTTGCCGCCGGCAGCTGGCGGCTGCCCGATGGCAGCGAGGCCGCCCTCTATCGCCGAAGTGCGCTGAGCCTTGAGGTGGTCGCCGCCGCCTGCCCGGCAGCAAGCCAGGCGCAGCTGGATCTCTGGCCAGGAAGCGGCGTCAGCCGGCTGAGCGGGCCCGCCGATCAGCTCGCCGGCAGCCTGCTGCTGTTCGAAGGCAACGACCGTGCTCTTGGCCAGGGCATGCTGCGCCTTGAGCACAAACCCGCGAATCGCGCCGCGGCAAGCTGCGTGGCGATCACGGAACGGTTGGGCCCTGCCTGGCGTGCAGACGACACCGCAGCGGCCGTGAAC
>CAIZNP010000155.1 GCA_903934375.1 uncultured Synechococcaceae cyanobacterium | reverse complement strand
GATCACCAGTCGCCCTCTCAGGCTCGCCTCAGAGGTCTCCCCCCTCAGCTCCGGCTCTCGGTGGCGCGGTCTCGCAACCGCCTTTTGAACCTACATCACCGGCTTCCGCCTGGCTCTCGGTTCCTGCTCACCTCTCCCTCGCCTCTCGGTTCAGATCCCTTGCCTCTCGGCTCGGTTTGGCTCGCAGTTGAAAATACTAGCACCCTCTTGGTGCCCCCCCCCCCAGACTCGGGTCGATCGCCTCGGGGCATGAATCCAGGTGAGTGGCAGCGATGGCAAGCCGTTGCTCACGGGCCTCCGGCAGCGCCTGAACGCAGCGGCGGTCCAGCTCCGGCGCTGCCATGGCCTGTGCAACATCCGCTCGGCCTCCACCGGCGCGAGGGCAGGTTGTCGACGCGGATCTGCGTGAGCGCGTCGTGGATGTCGGCCACAGCCAGGATGCGTGCGTCCTGGCTGATCTGCTCGCCATGCAGGTCCGGGGAATGGCCACGGCCATCCGGCACGCGTGATGGCCGGCCACCACGTGGCGCAGCATCTCCCCCTTGGGGCTGGAGACGCTGCAGGGCAGGCGGCGTGACGACGGCAGGATCGAAGGCATTGAGAAACAGAAACCCCAGGAGCTCCTCACCCCAGAACAGCGGCAGGGGCGATGAGGAGCGCCACCAGCCCTGATCGAGCAACCAGCGGGTGTGATCCAAACGAGGCAACAGCTCGACCGCACTGTTGTGCACGACGCTGAGCAAGTTCCGCTAGACGGGAAATGGCGGCGAGCCGCTCATTGGAGAAAGACTGAACGATCCCGCTGTCGCTGGAGCTGACGTCGGTGCTGAGCAGGTCGTTGCTGGAGTGATGACCCGCGAATGCCACCCGCTCCACGCGAGGCACCACGGCCAGCATGCGCTTATGCCCGAGCAGCAACCGATCCGCTAGCGGGATCTACTGGTCGAGCGACGGGAGGCACTGCAGGAGGCGTTCCGGCACAGGCCTCACTCGGAACCGTCGCCCGGCCCCTCTTCAAGGGCCGTTTCCAGTGTCGTGAGCAACAGCACCAGGGCGGCCCGGCGATCGAGTTCATCCCCGCTCACCAAGTGCAGCCACTCCCGGGCGAGCACCTCCAGGCGGCTGAACAGACCGTTGCCGCAGCGCAGGCGCTGCATCACCTGATCCACCTGCTGTTCATCAGCATCGGGCATCGCCGCCACCACGTAGCGGCGACCGTCATCACCCACGTAGGTGAGATTGCCCTGTGCGTCGAAGATCGGCCCGGCATGGGGGGTGATCGGTTGCTCCTCCATCCCACCGCAGCAGCGCCTTCCTCCTCGATAGCGCCGCGCTGGATGCACGGCAAGCGAAGGGTGCATCCTGGAGGTGCGTCCTCGCTCCTCGACACAGCCAAGCCCGCTCAGGACCACGCCAGCACAAGGAGTCAGAGGGGAACCTGGGGGGGAGGGGCAGTGGCACAGCCATCAGCCCGGCAGACCACTTGCCCCCACGGCTATCAGCCGACGCTGGCCATATGACGCATCAGGTCGATGCACTTGCAGCTGTAGCCCCACTCGTTGTCGTACCAGGCCACCAGCTTCACGAAGGTGTCGGTGAGGGCGATGCCGGCATTGGCATCGAACACAGAGGTGCAGCTCTCACCGAGGAAATCCGTGCTGACCACTTCATCCTCGGTGTAGCCGAGGATGCCGGCCATCGGTCCCGAGGCGGCAGCCTTCATCGCCGCCTTGATCTGGTCGTAGCTGGCGGGCCGGGCCAGATTCACGGTGAGATCCACCACCGACACATCCGGCGTGGGCACGCGGAAGGCCATGCCCGTGAGCTTGCCGTTGAGCTCGGGGATCACCCGACCCACCGCCTTGGCGGCGCCGGTGGAGCTGGGGATGATGTTCTGGGCCGCACCGCGGCCGCCGCGCCAGTCCTTCACCGAGGGACCATCCACCGTTTTCTGGGTGGCGGTGGTGGCGTGCACCGTGGTCATCAGCCCGTTGACGATGCCGAAGTTGTCGTGAACGACCTTGGCGATCGGCGCCAGGCAGTTTGTGGTGCAGCTGGCGTTGGAGACGATGTCCTGACCGACGTAGGTGGTGTGGTTGACGCCCATCACGAAGATCGGTGTGGCGTCCTTGGAGGGGGCGCTCATCACCACGCGCTTCGCTCCGGCGTTGATGTGGGCGCGGGCCGACTCATCGGTGAGGAAGAAACCGGTGCTCTCCAGCACGTACTCAGCACCCACCGCATCCCACGTCAGGTTGTTGGGATCGCGCTCTGCGGTGATCCGGATGGCGCGGCCGTTCACCACCAGCTGACCGTTCTCCACAGCCACCTCGCCCTGGAAGCGGCCATGGGTGGAGTCGTAGCGGAGCATGTAGGCGAGGTACTCCACGTCGATCAGGTCGTTGATGCCAACCACCTCCACATCCGGCAGGGTGACGGCACGGCGGAAGGCCAGGCGACCGATGCGGCCGAAACCGTTGATGCCGATGCGGATGGTCATGGGCGCTCCTTGACGCTGCTCAGACAGACGATCAAGCCACCCTAGGTCTGTGCCGTCTGCGCCACATCCGTGCAGCCCCCATTCCCTCAGCCCGGCAGGGCACCATCACGGTCGGAGCGGAACGTGAGCTCAAGGCCAGGCTGGCTGCCGGCCACCAGCTCCAGCATCTGCTGGAAGACCAGACGGGTCTGGGGCGCGCCCTGGCCCATCGGCTCACGGCTCATCAGCACCAGCTCCAGCACCGGGCCTTCCGCTTTGGCCTGCACATCGGCGAACAGCTGCATGCGCAGGTGCTCCTGACCACCGCGCAGCAGAGCGCTGAGATGGGCTGATGTGCGGTGATCCACCTCAGCGTGCAGTCCCTGGAGCAGGGGCTCCAGGGCTTTGATCAGCTCCGCGGGCGGGCTGGGAACCCGAGGTTTCAGCACCAGCAGGAAGCGGGCCATGGAGCGGAGCAGTTGGTTCGATCCTCTCAGCCCCGCGGCTCGCGAGTGTTCAGCCCTCCTTCTCGCCGGCCTCGAACTGCTCGCTGAGCAGGCGACGCTGATACTCAGCGGCCAGGGCGCTCAGATGAGCCTGAGCAGCCTCTTCCATGCCGTCATCGATCTGCTCGAAGGCGCGGCCATCGGGCACAGCCATCCCCAGCACCAGGGCGAGAGCATCGAACAGGCGGACCTGATCGTTCTGCCAGGCCTGGTAGTCGCCGGCCAGTTCCACCAGCTCATCCTCGCTGGCCTCGCCACGGTCCACCTCGGAGCGCAGGCTCTGGATCTGAGCCAGACGGGCGGAGGTGACCACAGCATGAGCGGCGCCAAGCGCCGCCAGAGCATCGCAGGCTTCACGCTTGAGAACGGTGAGGTCGCGGCTGCGCACGGCGCGCTCAATCGACAGGGGCGCCCGCACGCCAGGCAGCTTGGCCGTGGCGGCCTGCTGACGATGGTCGGCCTCGCCGACGGCGGACGGCGGCACCGCCAGTGCCGCCAGGGGCGGGGGTGGCAGGGCACGGCCAGGTTGCAGGGCCGCTCCCCAGCGGATCAGGGTGTCCGCCAGGCGGCTGCGCCATCCGCGAGGGGTCATGACAACGCTCCTGTTGCCCTCTCAATCTGGCGGTCCGGCGGGCGGTGGCGACGGCGGAAAGCCGAAGAAACGACGCAGTTGCCCAGGCCAGTGCCTGGGGGCATCGCCGGGCCGGATGCGCCACTGCAGCATCGAGAGGGTCAGGGCCGGCCCACCGCGCTGGAGCAGGGCGATCAGATGCCAGAGCACCGCGCCGGTGAGCACCGCCCAGGCCAGCAGATGCAGGTGGTAGGCCAGATGGTCGAGAGCCCCATCGCGCAGCCAGTCCTCCTGCATCAGCTTGCCGCTGCCCAGACAGAGCAACAGGGCCAGCAGGGCGACGGCATTGGCCGGCCGCCGCAGCCGCGCCCGGCCAATCGTGAGGGCATAGGGCACAAACAGGACGCTGACCAGGATCAGCAGCACCGCGACGCTGCCGTGCAGATCGATCGCCTCCGGCAGCCGCAGGGGGACCCGACCCCAGCGGCCATCGAATTCGCTGACCACCGCAAAGCCTGTGAACCAGCACAGACCGATCAGCAGGGCCGCCAGGCCGTGGAGCAGTCGCAGCAGGGACGGTTGGTACGGGGCCGCCATGACAGGCAGTTGCGAACGGGGGTCAGAGGTGATGCTGGCTGGAGACGGAATCCAGCTGCAGGGTGCTCTTGCGGATACCGAAGGCCTGAAGCCGCTGATCCGCCTGCTCCAGCATCCACGCCGACTGACGCAGGGCCTCGCTACCGCAGAGCAGATGGGCCGTCAGCGCCAGGCGCGAGGTGCTGAGCCCCCAGACGTGTAGCTCGGCCACCCGCTCCACGCCGGGCAGGGCCAGAAGCGCCGCCTCGATCGCCGCGAGATCGACACCGCGAGGGGCCGCGTCGAGGCTGAGGGCCAGCGCTTCACGCACCAGCCCCCAGGCGCTCAGCATCACCACGGCCCCCACGGCGATCGCGGCGATGGCATCCAGCACCACCCAGCCCGTGACGGCCACCAGCACGGCCGTGAGCAGCACCCCGGCCGACACGGCGGCATCCGTGAGCAGGTGCAGTACGGCGGCACGGCGGTTGAGGTCGTGCTGGTGATCGTGGCCGAACAGCCGGGCCGAGGCCAGATTGATCACGATGCCGGCCAGGGCCGCCCAGGCCACCGGAACGGCCTGAAGCGACACGGGCGCCAGCAGCCGCTGAATCGCTTCCACCACCACCACGGCACCGGCGGCGAATACCAGCAGGCCGTTGATCAGCGCCGCCATGTGGGTGCTGCGGCCGAAGCCATAGGTGAAGCGTCCGCGGGCGGGGCGACGGCTCAGATGATCAGCACCCCAGCCCAGCAGCAGCCCGACCACATCGCCGAGGTTATGAATGGCGTCGCCGATCAGGGCCAGGGAACCGAAACCGAAGCCAATGGCCAGTTGCACGCCCGTGAGCACCGCATTGAGCACCACGCTCCAACGGAAGGCCGCGCCGGAACGGGGGGAGTGATGGTGGTGATGCCCGTGATGGTCTTGGTGCCCTTGATGCTCGTGGTCGTGGGCCATCAGGGCTGAGCGAGCAGCGCCTGGCGCAGGGCAGTCAGGCCAAACACCAGGAACAGGCCGCCGCTGAGGCGATACAGCAGGCGCTCATTCACCCACTGACCGATCCACTTACCCGCCCGCACCGCCAGCCAGGTGACGAGGGCATGACCCAGCAGGGTGCCCGCCAGCAGCCCGGCAAAGCTGAAGACACGGGCCGGTGCGGTGGCCATGAAGATCGTGGTGAACTGGGTGCGGTCTCCCAGCTCGGCCACAAACACCAGGGCGAAGGCCTCCCAGATCACAGACCAGGCGGACGTGATCGGCCCGCGGTTCTCAGCGGCATTGACCACCTCCTCCGCCTCCTCCGCCTCCTCGCGGGCGGCATCGGCCGCCATGCCCTGGGCATCGACGAGCAATTTGACGCCGAACACCAGGAACAGCACCGCCGCCAGCCAGGGCACCACCGCCTGGGGCAGCAGCTCGCGCAGGCCGTAGCCCAGCCCCAGGGAAATCAGGGTGACGGCCGTGAGGGCAGCGAAGGCTCCGAGGAACACCCAACGGACCCGATGGCGCACCGCCAGGATCAGGGCCATGAAGAAGGTCTTGTCGCCCAGCTCCGCCAGAGTGATGGCGGTGAGGCTGGAGCCGAAGGCCGCCAGCGTGGGCTCGCCGGAGTAAGGAACGGTCATCGCTTTGGCATAGCCCAGGGGCGGTCAAGACGTCGTAAACATGGCGACGCTGCCGGCACTCCACCTGGGACACGCAGTGGCCCAACGCGGCTGCAACCAGGCTGAGCGCACCACCATGGCGGCGGGTGACAGTGCCACCACTTCTACAGTGGGTCTTCGGTGCAATCGGCCATGATGTCCAGCGGCGCCCAGTCCCCTGCCAGCGCTCTGCAGGCCCATGCGATAGCTCCAGCGATGGTGCTGCGGGGCGAGGGCGCCTGGAGCGCGGCGCTGCCGGCGATCGCCGCCCTCTGCCGCCGGCCGCTGCTGCTGGGACGCAGCCAGCCCACCCGCGCTCTGCGCAGGCGCCTGGAGCTGGAGCTGCGCGGCGCCGGTCTGGCGCCTGTGGCGGCGGAACTGCAGCACGACTGCTGCGAGGCCGACCTGCAGCCGCTGGCGGAGCAGGCCCGTTCAGCCGGCTGCGATGCGCTGCTGGCCGCCGGCGGCGGCAAGGTTCTCGACGCCGGCAAGCTGCTGGCCCATCGGCTCGGGCTCCCCTGCATCACCGTGCCCACCAGCGCGGCCACCTGTGCCGGCTGGACCGCCCTGGCGAATTTGTATTCCCCCACGGGGGCCTTCGAGGGGGATGTGGCGCTCAACCGCTGCCCCGATCTGCTGGTGTTCGACCACGACCTGGTGCGGCAGGCCCCGCCGCGCACCCTGGCCAGCGGCATCGCCGACGCCATGGCGAAGTGGTACGAGGCCTCGGTGAGCAGCGGCGCCAGCAGCGATGGCCTGGTGCAGCAGGCCGTGCAGCAGGCTCGCGTGCTGCGAGACCAGCTGCTGCTGGAGGGGGCCGAGGGCCTGGCCGAACCCGGCGGGGCCGCCTGGATCCGCGTGGCGGAGGCCTCGGCCCTGACGGCCGGCTTGATCGGCGGTATCGGCGGCGCCCGTTGCCGCACCGTGGCCGCCCATGCGGTGCACAACGGCCTGACCCAGCTGCAAGCCACCCACAGCGTGCTGCATGGCGAGAAGGTGGGCTTCGGCGTCCTCGTGCAGCTGCGCCTCGAGGAGGTGCTGGGCGGCAACAAACTGGCAGCCCAGGCCCGGCGCCAGCTGCTGCCGTTCTTCCAGAGGCTGGCCCTGCCCGTGAGCCTCGCCGATCTCGGGCTGGCGGAGGCGAGCCTGCGCGAGCTGGAGCAGGTGTGCGCGTTCGCCTGCCGCGACGGCTCGGACCTGCACCACCTGCCCTTCCGCGTCGAACCGGCTGACCTGCTGGCTGCCCTGGTGAGCACCACCGCCGCCTGCGAGACCAGCGGCGTCAGCCAGCGGCAGGCCTGAGGGTGACGCTGTGACGCCAACCGCAATGCCGGCTCCGCAGCAGCAGCTGCTGAAGCGGGCCGCCGCTGAACTGCTCGATGCCCAAGGGCGTGCCCTGGCTGCAGCAGTGCAATGGTGGGAACTGCCGGACTGGCCAGGGAGCTGGCCTGTGGCCGTGCTGGGCCAGGGGCCGCCGCTGCTGCTGCTGCACGGCTTCGACAGCTCCCACCTGGAGTTCCGGCGGCTGGCGCCGCTGCTGGTCGATCGCCATCAGCTGTTCATTCCCGATCTGCACGGCTTCGGCTTCTGCCCACGGCCCGCCGGTGGGACTTACACGCCCGGAACCCTGCTCGACCATCTGGAGGCGGTGCTGGCGGAGCTGCTGCGGCGCAGCGACAGCACGGCGATCGGGCTGATCGGCGCCTCCATGGGGGGCTCGGTGGCGGTGGAGCTGGCCCGGCGCCAACCGCAGGCGATCGAGCGCCTGCTGCTGCTGGCGCCGGCAGGCCTCACCGGCCGGCCGATGCCGGTACCGCCCCTGCTCGATCAGCTCGGCGCCCGCTTCCTGGCCCTACCGGGGGTGCGGCGCGGCCTCTGCCGCACCGCCTTCGCCGATCCGGATCGCGACGTGGGCCCCGCCGAACTGGAGATCGCCTCCCTGCATCTGCAATGCCCGAACTGGGGGCCCGCCCTAGCGGCCTTCGCCCGCAGCGGCGGCTTCGCCGGCTGCGGCGAGCCGTTACCGCCCCAGCCGATCCAGGTGCTCTGGGGCGCCAACGACCGCATCCTGCGCCCACCACAGAAACGGGCAGCCCAGGCTCTGTTAGGAGAGCGCATCCGTGAGCTGGAGGCCTGCGGCCATCTGCCCCACATCGACCAACCCGCCACCGTGGCCCGGATCTGGCATGGCTGACGACACCGAATCCGGGCGTTCCGGCCCCGTGCTGCAGCTTCTTGCCAGTGGCCTTCAGTTCTGGATCCGCCAGCAATGCGAAGCGGTCGACAGCCTTGAGCTGCAGTTGCACGGCTCCGCCCTCGGGCTGCTGCGCGGGCGACTGGAGGGGGTCAGCCTGGTGGCACGCCGGGTCGTGTTCAGCGCCCTGGAACTGGAACGGGTGGAGCTGCGCAGCGATGCAATCCAGGTGCAGATCGGCGGTTTACTGCGGGGGCAGCCCCTGCAACTGGAGAACCCCTTTCAGGTGCGTGGATCCGTAGCCCTCTCCGGCCCGGGGCTGAGCCGCTCCTTCAGCACACCCCACTGGCGGGGCCTGGGGGATCAGCTCGCCGATGGACTGCTGGGGCTATCCCCCCTGCAGGAGCTGCGGATCGAGCGTGATCGCCTTCTGCTCTGGGCCCAGGGCATGCGCTGCGAAACCCTTCCCCAGGCCGTGGACGGCCGGCTTGAACTGGTCAGTGTGGACAGCGATCTCCGCGTGGCCCTGCCGGCCGACCCGAACATCCGCATCGAGCAGGCCAGCCTGGAGGGTGGGCTGCTGCAACTGCTGGGCAACGCAAGGGTGTCGCCCTGAAGCCAATCAGCGAATCAGGGGCAGCAGCAGGGTGACGACAGTGAAGAACACCGCCGGCGTGAACAGGTAGCTGTCGATCCGATCGAGGATGCCGCCGTGACCGGGCAGGAAGTCGCCCGAATCCTTGACGCCGGCATCGCGCTTCATCATCGACTCGGTGAGGTCGCCCACCAGGGCGAACACTGCCACCACCGCACCGAGCAAGCCACCCACCGCCCAGCCCCAGTTCAAGCCCAGCAGCTCGCCGAAACCGGCACCGAGCACCAGAGCGCAGGCCAGGCCGCCGAGGGCGCCTTCCACGGTCTTGCCGGGGGAGATGGGCGAAAGCGGATGGCGGCCGCAGCGGCGACCGATCACATAGGACCCGATGTCGGTGGCGACGATCAGCAGGCAGGCCACCAGCATCAGAACCATGCCGGCGCTGAGGGGCGGCCAGCCCGGCGGCCAGGCCGCCAGTCGCGGCACCAGCCCCGGATCGGTGAGATCGCGAAGGCGGATCCAGTAACTGGGCAGGAAACCCAGGTAGAAGAGCGCAAAGATTGAGGCGGCGATGTCGGCGATGCTGCCGGTGACTGGCTGCAGCAGCAGCCAGCCGCAGATCGCCGCACCGGAGAGGGGCAGCACCGCTGCCGCCAGATCGTCGGCCAGGCCCATACCCCCCGCATCACCCCCATGGGCCCACTGGGTGGTGAGCAGCAGCAGCTGCACCAACACCAGGGTCGTCTTGCTGGCGGGCCGGATCCCCTTCGACTGGGCCAGGCGGAAATACTCCAGCAGCCCCAGGTGCACCATCACGCCCAGGGCCAGGGTGAACCACCAGCCCCCCAGGCCCACCACCAGCAGACCGAAGGCCCCGGCGGCGTAGCCGCTCAGCAGCCGCTGGGGGGAGGTGCGGGAGCGGGGCTCCTGAATCACCGACTCTGATTGGCTCACGGACGCTCGGCTGCGATCACGAACAGGGGCTCTGCCGCGGCCAGCCTGGCCTGGCTGCCCCGGCGCTGCATCCGGTGCACCGTGGCCTGCACCACCTGCAGATCGCGCGCATCCAGCTGGCCAAGGGTGTCGGTGGCATCCACCAGCCCCTCAAGGCTGGCGGTGCTGATCACCAGACGCCCGGCGGGCACCAGGGCGGCCCAGACCTGTTCGAGCACCTGCCGGAGAGGGCGACCCACCTCGAGCAGCACCCGGTCGGGCTGAGGCGGCAGCTGGGAGAGATCGTCCGGCGCATCGCCGGCATGAATGTGCAGATTGCTGATGCCGAAGCGACGGCGATTGTGCTCCAGCAGTTCGATCGCATCGGGATCGCGCTCGAGGGTGTGAACCGCCCCAGCGGGCATCAGCCGGGCGATCTCCAGAGCCAGGGCACCGGTACCGCCACCCACATCCCACACCAGGGAATCCGGCCGCGGACGCAGGTGGGCCAGCAGCATCACCCGCAGCTCCATCGGCGTGGGGCTGAAGCCGGGTGCGTCAGCGAAGACGGCATCAGGCAGGCCGGGCGTCACGAAATCCCAGCGGAAGGGGCCATCGCCGGCCGCACTCATCGCCCTGCTCGTCACGCCACAACCCTCACCGTATCAGCGATCTGCCCGGGCCACAGCCGCTGCTGCCGCTGCAACCAGTCGGCGCGGGCCGCATCGATCCGCTCGCCCGGGATCAGCAGCGGGATGCCCGGCGGGTAGGGGCAGAGGGGTTCAGCGGCGATCCGCCCGGCGAGTGCGCCCAGGGGCAGCGGCTCAGCCGAGGCCCGCCAGGCCTGGCCAAGGGGCAGCTCCGGCCGGCCCAGCGGGGGCAGGGGTGGGGGCGTGAAGGGGGGCAGCGGAGCTGTGCCGAGAGCCCCCCGCAGTTGCTTCAGGATTCGCGGCAGACGCCACGCCAGGCCACGGGGGGGTTGCAGCCCGAGGCAGAAGGTGAGCAACCCGGGTTCCGGCAACTCGGCGATCACACCCCGCTGCATCAGCCAGGCATCGGCAGCAAGCCCATTCACACCCATGGCGGCGGTGTGCAGCACCAGCCGCAGGGGGTCCTGGGTGTCCACCACGGCAAGACCAGCCGCCTGCAGCCGTTGGCGCAGGTCCAGGCCCCGATCGAGAGCCCGGGCCAGACAGCGCCGGCCGGCGAGGCTGTGCAGATGGCTGAGGGCCGCCTCACTCGACGCCAGCAGCAGGGCGCTGGGGCTGGAGGTCTGCAGCCAGAGCAGAGCCCGTGCGATCCGATCCGGCGCCACACGCTCCCCTGCCCCCTGCAGAAGCACGGCGCTCTGAGCAAGCCCGCCTGCTGCCTTCTGCAGCGACTGCACCGCCAGATCGGCCCCGCAGCCCAGGGCCGGCGCAGGGAGGCGAGGGTCGAGGCCCAGGTGCGCGCCATGGGCCTCATCGACCAGCACCGGCAGTCCCCGTTGATGAACGACGGCGATCAGTCCGCGCAGGTCGCCCACAAGCCCCTGATAGCTCGGGGACACCAGCACCACCGCCGCCAGCGGGCCGCTGGCCAGGGCCTGCTCGAGGAGCGCGGCCAGTTGCGGCGGCGTGGGCGGCAGCCAGAGACCCGTGGCGGGATCGAACGGCAGATCGAACAGCAGCGGCTGCAGCTGCCCGAGCAGACAGCCATGCAACAGAGAGCGGTGCAGATTGCGCGGCAGCAGCACCCGCTCGCCTGGTCCGGCCATGGCCAGCAGCGCCGCCTGCAGCAGGCCACTGGCACCGTTGACGCCGAACCAGCAACGCTCAGCACCCAGCAGGGCGGCCACAGCCACCTGGGCCTCGGCGACGGCCCCCTCGGCCTCCAATGGGCCGCCGATCGCCGGCAGTTCGGGAAGGTCCCAGCGGGCGGGCGTTTGACGCAGCAGCCGCTGCAGCCCCGGTGCCAGGCCGCGGCCACGGCCATGGGCCGGCAGATGCAGCGGCAGCCCGAAGGGCCAGGCGGAGTCGGGCCTGCCGAGGCACTGCAGCAGACCCATGGCCCTCCGGGCGGTCTCCCTAGAGTCTGCTGCCCTGCCGCACCACTGCCTTGGCCACGCCGGAGACCCGCTATGACCCGGCCGCCGACCTGCGCTGGCTGCTGCTGCGCCCCTGGCTGCTGATCAGCCGCCTGGTGGTGGTGCTCAGCCAGCTGGTCAGCCTGGCCGTGGTGCTGCTGCTGCAAGCCAACAGCCCTGATCCGAAGGTGCAGCAGCGCCTGGGGCAGCGCATCTTCACCACCCTCACCAACCTCGGCCCCTGCTTCATCAAGGTGGGGCAGGCTCTCTCCACCCGGCCGGATCTGGTGCGGCGCGACTGGCTGGATCAGCTCACCCAGCTGCAGGACAACCTGCCGCCCTTCCCCCACGCCATCGCCCTGCAGACGATCGAAGCGGAACTCGGCGCCCCGGTGGGCCAGCTGTTCGAGGAGTTCCCGGACTATCCGGTGGCGGCCGCCAGCCTCGGCCAGGTGTACAAGGCACGGCCGGTGGGCGGCGGCTGGGTGGCCGTGAAGGTGCAGCGGCCGAATCTGGAGCGGCAACTGCGCCGGGATCTGGTGCTGATCCGCCTGCTGGGCGTGACGGCAGCACCGTTGCTGCCGCTGAACCTGGGCTTCGGCCTCGGCACGATCATCGATGAGTTCGGACGCTCACTGTTCGAGGAGATCGACTACCGCCAGGAGGCGGCCAACGCCGAACGGTTCGCCCGGCTCTTCGCCAGCAACCCGGCGGTGATCGTGCCGCGGGTGGACCGCAGCCTCTCCGCCCGGCGGGTGCTCACCACCACCTGGATCAACGGCACGAAGCTGCAGCAGCGTCAGGAACTGGAAGCCCAGCGGCTCGACCCGGCAGCCCTGATCCGCACCGGGGTGATCGCCGGTCTGCAGCAGCTGCTGGAGTTCGGCTACTTCCACGCCGACCCCCACCCCGGCAACCTGTTCGCCCTGCCGGGCCGCAGCGGCTCCCTCGGCCATGTGGCCTATGTGGATTTCGGCATGATGGATTCGATCAGCGATGCCGACCGCCTCACCCTCACCGGAGCCGTGGTTCATCTGATCAACCGCGACTTCACAGGTCTGGCCCACGACTTCGTCGATCTGGGATTCCTGAATCCGAACACCGATCTGGCGCCGATCATCCCCGCACTCGAGCAGGTCCTCGGCGGCGCCCTCGGCGACAACGTCGGCTCCTTCAACTTCAAGGCGATCACCGATCGCTTCTCGGAGCTGATGTACGCCTATCCGTTCCGCGTTCCGGCGCGTTTCGCGCTGATCATCAGGGCCGTGGTGAGCCAGGAAGGCCTGGCCATGCGCCTGGATCCCAGCTTCCGAATCATTCGCGTGGCCTACCCCTACGTGGCGCGCCGCCTGCTGGCCGGCGACACGGCCGAGATGCGCGAGAAGCTCCTGGAGGTGCTGTTCGACCGTGAGGGGCGTCTTCAGCTTCAGCGGCTGGAGAGCCTGCTGGCGGTGGTGCAGGCCGATGAAGGAGCGGGCGCGGATCTGGTGCCGGTGGCGGGAGCCGGCCTGAAGTTGCTGCTGGGGGAACAAGGTCGCAGCCTGCGCCAGCGACTGCTGCTCACCCTGGTGCGCGATGACCGCCTCAACACCGAGGACCTGCGCGGCCTGCTGGCACTGCTGGGCCGCACGTTCGGGCCCCGCCAGCTCGCGGAACGAATGCGGGAACGTCTGGCTGGAACCCTGCTGGGCCGGAGCCTTCTCCGTCAGAGCGCGGCTGCCTGATCGCCTCAGCGCTCAGGTGCCTGCGGGAATCAGCATCCAGGCGATGGAGATGGCGGCGCCGCCGAAGGCCACCACCACCAGCGGCCAGCTGTTGTCGAGGTCCTCCAGCTTCGTGCGCAACTTGTCCCGGGATTCACCATCGGGCAGAGCCTCCATGTCGGCATAGCGGCGACCGATCCAGAGCACCAGCACAAAGGCCACAAGGGTGACCACATAAGCCACCACATAGACCTGATCAAGAAAGGTAAGGAATGGCAGGTCGGGGAGATTGTCGCGGTATGTCTGCTGCAGAAACACCAGCGTCAGCAACACCGTGACCGGGATGCTGGCGCGGGCGTCCTGTTCATCGGGACGCACCTTGAACACCAGCAGCACCATCGCCATCAGCACCGACAAGGGGAGCAGCAGCCGCCAGAAGGCCGCCCAGGAGGACGTGCCAAAGGAGATCTCGAAGAGGATCAGGCTGTATTCACTCTCTGCCCCACCCAGGCCGAAATTACTGGCGTAGTGGTGGCGATATTCAGCGATCGACCAGCCCTGGTTGAGCCAGCCGATGATGCGTGCATAGAGCCCCATGCCGCTGTTGCGGATGTCGGGTTCCAGCCGCAGCTGGTCATAGGTGAGTCCTCCATCAACGTCGTCGGCCTCAAGGGCCAGGGGCAGGCTGACGCTCATGAACGGGTAGTGACGGAAGCTGGCGCGATCGAGGTAGTAGCGGCCGCGGTATTTAAACAACTGGTAGTAACTGCCATCTTCGAGACGCTCTGGGTCCTTGCCGACCGGCTGCAGTTCAGGCGGTGCATCGGTGATCAGCGTGTTCACCAGTCCGAAGCGCTCATCGATCGTGGCCCTGCTGGCCTCCAGAAGCTGCTGCAGCGGCTGATCCCAGCGCAGCCAGACATAACCACTCGCGGCGTAGCTCGGCACGCTGAGATCCAGCTCCGAGGTGGTGTTGGCGTAGACGCCCACCTGCACGTGGTGCGGAACAGCCATGAGGTCCTGCAGATCTGCGCGCGCTTCGGCATCGCTGAGCAGATCGCCGCGCAGGGTGCTCCAGCCACTGGGGGGCAGCTGTTGCGGATCGGTGATCAGGGCACGGGCCGCCGAGGTGAGCCGCAGAGCATCGCGCGTGTGCACCTGCGTGACATCGATCCGCGCGATCGCCAGCAGCGCCAGAATCACGGCCATCATCACCGAGGCGATGGCCACAAGG
>CAIZNP010000154.1 GCA_903934375.1 uncultured Synechococcaceae cyanobacterium | reverse complement strand
TCTGTGGCGGTTAGGCCAGCGGTATCGAGTGAGAAGGAGAAGCTTTGATTAGCACCGAGAGCAACGCCATCATCAAGGACGACTTTGTAGCTGGCGGTACCACCTTCTGCGACTGAAGAATCACCGATCAGCTTGATCTGAAGGGGGCCGTCGAAAATAACTGAATCAACGTCAGAAACAGTATTGTTTACAATCGATGGGAGGCTGCTATTGGATATCGCGACTGAAATCTTCTCTCCGGTTTCCGTTAATTCGTCTTCAATCGTTAGGATCTCAAACGAAAGCAGTTGCGCACCTAGAACAGGAAACCCAGGATTCCCCGGCCCAGGCAGCGGGGGACCGGGAATGGCCGTGCCTGTCGCATACTCAGCCGTGACGACGATGGAGCCATCGCCAGGGTTGGTCGTAAATGTAATTGTGACTCCCGGAGCAGGGTCTAGCGATGCTCCGAGTAACTGAAGATAGTCGTCTCCTGCTGTAGCTGAGCCGCCGACCTTGAGGGTAAAGGTAACCTTGACACCTTGAAGAAGATCGCCGTCGAGATAAACAGCATGCCTAGCGGACGAGCCTTCCAGGACCGTGGGATCGGCTTTGAGGGTCATTGGCTTTGGTGGCTGCTTGTTTGCTTATTGCGAACCCGAACAGAGTTTCGATCTGATCGAGCATGGACATATTTCGTCAATTTGAATCTTAGGGTCACCAGACTCCCTTGGGAATTACCCGATGGAGTAGTCGCTGCGTTCTCTGCTTCGTCAAAATAAGCTGAAAGCACTCGCGCTGGGCCGATTTGTGGACTGGATCAGCGTTGCGCCAACGTCCTAACTCAGCTAATCCGCCCGCAAACCCACGCCGCCGTGGCCGGGGCCAGCAGCAGGCCGTTGCGGTAGTGCCCGCCTGCCACCAGTAGCCCGGGTTCGGGCTCCTCCAGCACCGGGGCGGGCCGGCCCTGGGGGCGGCAGCGCAACCCCTGCCAGTGGCGCACCACCACCGCTTGCTGCAGCCAGGTCGGTGCCTCACCCCCCAGCTCTCGCAACCCATCCAGGGCTTCCGCGCTGGCCACGGCGCCGGGCTCCAGGGTGGCTCCCAGCCACAGGCGCCGGCCCGCCGGTCCCAGGTCTGGCCGGGGCACCAGATTGTGGCCTCGCCACACCACGGCGCCGGGCCAGGTCCAGCCGGGATCAGCCGGTAGCTCCAGTTCCAGCGCCTGCCCCAGCACCGGCTCCAGCGGCAGCGCATGCCTGAGGCCGGCCAGCAAGCCGCTGGTCTGCAGGCCCAGGGCCAGCACCAGCCAATCCGCCTGCAGCTGCTGTCCGCTGGCCAGGGTGAGCCGCCACCGCCGGCCCCGTTCCACGGCCACGGCTCGCTCTGGGATGGCCTGCGCACCGGCACGCTTGGCCTCACACAGCAGAGCGGCCAGCACCGGCCTGGGATCCAGCTGTCCGTCGTCTGCCGACAACAGCCCCCCCAGCGGCTGGCCGGGCAGCGTGGGCTGGTAGGCCTTCAGTTCCTCCGGGCCCAGCATCCGCATCGGCAGGCCCAGCGCGGCGCGCGCGCCGGCGATCCGTTCCTGCTGAGCCAGCTCCTTCTCCTCGGCCGCGAGCAGCAGCAGCCCGCGGCGCGTGGGCAGCCGGTGGCCGCGCCGCTCCAGTTCGGCGATCCACTGCGGCCAGAGCGCAGTGCTCTGCTGGCGCAGCCGCCAGGCCCTGCCGCTGCTGCGCTGGAACACCCGGCCCATCAGGACCCCCAGTGCGGCGGCGCTACCGCTGTCTGCGGGGCTGTGGCCTGGGGCCAGAGCTGGATCCACCATGGTCACGGCGTGACCCCGATCCGCCAGCTGCCAGGCGGCGGCAAGGCCGATGATGCCGGCCCCCACCACCAGAACAGAGCCCTCCTGGGCTGCCGGCATCGCCGAATGGCTCAGCCTGGATCAGTCCTGCTTCAGATCGGCCTGCACCTGGGCTGGCAGCACCTGGGCGTAGAGGCCGAAGCCGCTGGCCACCTTGATGTAGGCCTTGCTGAGGTTGGCGCCATCCTGCAGGCGGGCGGCCTCATCGAGATCCGCGAGGGCTGCCTTCAGGGCCGTGGCGCGCTTGGTGGCCTCTGGCCGATCGGCGGGGAGCAGGCGCTGGTTGATGTAGAGCATCTGACGGCTCACTTCCTGCATCGGGCCGTGGATCACGTTGCGGGTGAAGGTCCAGTCCTTCTCGTTCACCAGCGTGGCCAGCTCAGGCAGGCGATCGCGGGCGGCCAGGAAGCCCTCGGCCTGGCGCTCGATATAGGCGATGTCGTCGGCGCTGAGGCTGGCGGCACGGGCCTTGCCCGAATCGCAGGCGGCCAGGCCGAAGCTGAGCACCACGGCCAGGGCCAGCAGGCCGAGGCGCTTGAGGGCTGTGCCGAGGGAGGAGAGCAGCGCGGACATGGACGGGGCCGCCATCAATTGAAGGGTGAATCCCGGGACTTTACCGGCGGCGAGCCGCCACAATGCGCCCATGCCGGCGCTTGATGCCACTCCGCCATGACGGCAGCCACCGCCATCCTGCAGATGATCTGTCCCGATCAGCCGGGGCTGGTGCGTGAGCTCTCCGGCTGGGTGGCGGCCAACGGCGGCAACATCGTGCACGCCGACCACCACAGCGATCAGGGCGCCGGCCTGTTCCTCAGCCGCATCGAGTGGCAGCTGGAGGGTTTCGGCCTGCCGCGGGATGCCATCGGCCCCAGCGCCAGCGCCCTGGCGGAGCGCCTCGGCGGCGACTACCGCGTGAATTTCTCAGACTGCCGCCCGCCGGTGGCGATCTTCGTAAGCAAGCAGGACCACTGCCTGCTCGATCTGCTCTGGCGCACCCGCACCGGTGAGCTGCCGATGCAGGTGCCGCTGGTGATCGCCAACCATCCGGATCTCGCGGCCATCGCCGGCGAGTTCGGCGCCCGCTTCGTGCACGTGCCGATCAGCGCCGATAGCCGCGCCGAGGCGGAGGCCCGCCATCTGCAGTTGCTGGCCGAACACGGCATCGAGCTGGTGATCCTGGCCAAGTACATGCAGGTGCTCACCCCCACCTTCCTGGCGGCCTTCGATCCGCCCGATGCCTTCCACCGGGTGATCAACATCCACCACTCCTTCCTGCCGGCCTTCCAGGGGGCGCAGCCCTACCACCGGGCCTGGCAGCGGGGCGTGAAGCTGATCGGCGCCACCGCCCACTACGTGACCGAGGAGCTGGACGGGGGGCCGATCATTGCCCAGTCGACCGTGTCGGTGAGCCACCGCGATGAGGTGGACGATCTGATCCGCAAGGGCCGCGACACCGAGCGGCTCGCCCTGGCCCGGGCGGTGCGGCTGCATCTCCGCCGCCAGGTGATCGTGTATCGCGGCCGCACGGCGGTGTTCGAGTGATGCCGGCGCTGCCCCCCGCCCTCGCCGGCAGGCTCAATCCGCTGCTTGCCCGGCTGCTCAGCCGGCTGGATGGCCAGCGGCCCGAGCCGGCGGCGCCCCTCGGCTGGCGTTGTTTCCAGCTGGGGGTGCTGTTTCTTCCCTCCAGTGCCCTGATCGCTGCCCTGCTGCTGCTGGTGGCCCTGGTGCAGGGCAGCCGCGGCCGTGGTGGCTGGCCGGGCTGGTGGCGGGATCCCGCCAACCGGGTGCTGGCGGCGCTGGGTGTGCTGATGTTGCTCGGGGCGCTGCTGGTGCGGCAGTTCCCGGGGTACAACGGCTGGCTGGCCTGGGTGGGCCTGGCCAACTGGCTGCCTTTCTTCTGGGGTTTCTGGGGTTTTCAGCCCTACCTCGCCTCCCCCCAGGCCCGCCGGCGGGTGAGCTTCTGGTTCGTGGCCGGCAGTGTGCCGGTGGTGGCCACTGGCCTGGCTCAGCTGTTCCTGGGCTGGAGCGGCCCTTGGCAGATCCTCGGCGGTCTGGTGATCTGGCATCTCAAGGCCGGCGGCAACCCGCCGGGCCGGCTCTCGGGACTGTTCGATTACGCCAACATCACCGCGGCCTGGCTGTCGCTCAGCTGGCCGCTGCTGCTGGCCGCCCTGCTGGCCGCCGCCCAGCGCTGGCGCAGCCGGCGCAGTGAGGAGGAGCCGCGGGCCAGCTTGAGCCCGGCTGCCTCGCTGCTGGTGGTGCTGCTGTTGGCGGCCAGCCAGGTGGCGGCCCTTTATCTCACCGATTCCCGCAACGCCTGGGGTGCCCTGCTGCTGGCGGTGCCGATCGTGGCCGGCCCGGCTAGCTGGTTGTGGCTGCTGCCTTTGCTGGCCCTGGCCCTGCTGCCCGTGCTCCTGGCCACCCTGCCCGGCATCCCGGGGCTGCTGCAGGAGCCCGCGCGCGCGCTGGTGCCCCAGGAGATCTGGGGTCGCCTCAACGATTTCAACGTTCACGGCCAGCGTCCGCTGGCCATCACCCGCCTCAGCCAGTGGGGCACTGCCCTCGGCCTGATCGCCGATCGCCCCTGGTTCGGCTGGGGGGCAGCGGCGTTCAGCGTGATCTATCCCCTGCGCACCGGCCACTGGCACGGGCATCCCCACAACATCGTGATCGACCTGGCC
>CAIZNP010000153.1 GCA_903934375.1 uncultured Synechococcaceae cyanobacterium | reverse complement strand
AGCAGACGCAGAAACGCCACCGGCGTCTGCGTCGCCATCTCTCCGGTTCCGCTGTGCGTCCGCGCCTGGCGGTGTTCCGCTCCAACAACCACATCTACGCCCAGCTGATCGACGACGACGCCCAGAGCACCCTCTGCTCAGCGTCCAGCGTCGATAAGGAGCTCCGCTCCAACCTGACCATCGGTGCCACCTGCGACGCCTCCGTCGCCGTGGGCCAGCTGGTGGCCAAGCGCGCCCTCGCCAAGGGCATCCAACAGGTGGTCTTCGATCGCGGCGGCAACCTGTACCACGGCCGTGTCAAGGCCCTGGCTGACGCCGCCCGGGAAGCGGGCCTTCAGTTCTGATCCCTGCTCTCACCATGACCGAAACCAACGACCAGATTCAATCCAGCGACATCCCGGCCGCGTCCGATGTTCCTGCAGCGGCCGAAGGCCAGCAGGAGCGCCGCGGTGGCCGCGGTGAGGGCAGGGGCGACCGCAAGGGCGGTCGCGGCCGCGACAACCGTCGTGGTCAGGAGCGCGACTCCGAATGGCAGGAGCGTGTGGTCCAGATCCGCCGCGTCTCCAAGACCGTCAAGGGCGGCAAGAAGATGAGCTTCCGGGCCATCGTCGTCGTCGGCAACGAGAAGGGCCAGGTGGGCGTGGGTGTCGGTAAGGCCGGCGATGTGATCGGCGCTGTCCGCAAGGGCGTGGCCGATGGCAAGAAGCATCTGGTCAAGGTGCCCCTCACCCGTCACTCCTCGATCCCCACCCTCGGCAACGGCCGCGACGGCGCCGCCAGCGTGCTGATCCGTCCGGCTGCCCCAGGTACCGGTGTGATCGCAGGTGGTTCGATCCGCACGGTGCTGGAGCTCGCCGGCATCAAGAATGTGCTCGCCAAGCGCCTCGGTTCGAAGACCCCCCTGAACAACGCCCGCGCCGCCATGGATGCCCTGGCTGGCCTGCGTACCCACAAGGAGACCGCCAAGGAGCGTGGCATCTCCCTCGAGCAGATCTACTCCTGAGGCCCGCCATGACGTCGCTCAATCTCCAGTCCCTTGCCCCCCAGAAGGGGGCCCGTCGCCGCAAGCTCCGCAAGGGCCGTGGCATCGCCGCCGGCCAGGGCGCCAGCTGCGGTTTCGGTATGCGCGGTCAGAAGTCCCGCTCGGGTAGTCCCACCCGCCCGGGTTTTGAGGGTGGCCAGATGCCCCTCTACCGCCGCGTGCCGAAGCTCAAGCACTTCACGCTGATCAACCCGAAGAACTACACGGTGATCAACGTGGGCAAGCTGGCCGAGCTCAAGGCCGGCAGCACCGTGTCCATCGACTCCCTTGTCAAGGACGGTCTGGTCACCAGCCCCAAGCACCCGCTCAAGGTGCTCGGTAATGGTGAGCTCACGGTGAAGCTCACCGTTCAAGCCGCGGCCTTCACCGCCAGCGCCCGCGAGAAGATCGAGGCCGCCGGCGGCACCTGCGAAGAGATCTGACCAGAGTGATCGGCTCCTGCCGAGCGCTGTTGGTGTCATCCGCGACCCGTTAGGGTCAGACCCGTCCGGTGTTGCGCTTGCACGCCGGACGGTTTTTTGTTCGCCCGTACCCGCCCGCCATGCTCGTCAGCCGGGGCCGAAATCCCAGTGCCGCTGAAATCCTCACGCAGTTGATCCAGGGCAAGGATCTGCGCAACCGCGTGCTGATCACCCTGGGCCTGCTGCTGCTGGTGCGCCTGGGCATCTACATCCCCGTGCCGGGCATCGACCGGGTCGCCTTTCAGGAGTTCATCGCCCGCGGCGGCCAGCTGATCGGCTTCCTCGACATCTTCACCGGTGGTGGCATCTCCACCCTCGGGGTGTTCGGCCTGGGGATCCTGCCCTACATCAACGCCTCGATCATCCTGCAGCTCCTCACCTCGGCCGTACCCCAGCTCGAGGATCTCCAGAAGAACGAGGGT
>CAIZNP010000152.1 GCA_903934375.1 uncultured Synechococcaceae cyanobacterium | reverse complement strand
GATGATCTGCTCGACTGGCTGGCCCGCACCGACTGGCACCCGCTTCTGAGCAGTTGCGTGGTGCACTACGAGCTGGAATTCATTCATCCCTTTGCCGATGGCAACGGGCGTCTCGGTCGCCTCTGGCAGACGTTGATCCTCAGCCGTTGGAATCCTCTGCTGGCCTGGCTACCGATCGAGGAGGTGATCCGCACACACCAGCAGGGGTATTACGACGCGCTGGGCCAGGCCGATCAGCAGGCCGAGCTTGCCCCGTTCGTGGCCTACATGCTGGACGCCACCCTGACCGCTCTTCAGGAGGCGATCCGGCAGCAGGCGGGTGTTCTAGGCACTGGTTCGGAGATCGATTCGGAGATGAGTTCGGAGATTGGTTCGGAGATCGGTTCCCTGCGGCTGTCGGCGTTGGCTGCCCAGATCCTGGGCTTGCTGCGGGCTGAGCACAGCCTCTCCGCACGTCAGCTGGGGGAACGGCTCTCCGTGAGCCAGCGGGCCGTGGAAAAACATCTGGCCGCTCTCCAGCGGCAGGGTCGGCTGCGCCGCCAGGGCTCACCCCGCACCGGGTATTGGCAGGTCCTGCCCTGACGGCGTCAGCCCGCCAGCACCGTCTCCAGCCGCACCAGCGGCAGCTCCGGCGCACTGGTGACCTCCAGGATCCGGCCGATTGAGGCGGGCGTGTTCAGGGCCTCAAGGCAGCAGCGGGCCACCAGGCGGCGCGGGATCGAATCGCTCTCCTGGCTGTCGGGGCCGCTCCAGCGGCCGGCGCAGAGGGAGCTCACCAGCACCACGCGTCCCAGGCCCAGGCATCCACGCGCATCGGACCGGTGAGGTCGACCGAGGGACGTGCGCCGGTGGCGATCACCAGGGCATCGGCGCCGCGCAGGGCGGGATGGAGGGCCGCGGCATCGGCCAGATCGAGGCGGTGCTGCTCACAGCCCGCCAGGCTGTCTGGCACCACGGAGTTCGGCCGCAGCCGCCGCCGCCCGGGGTTTTGCCGGAGACGCCGCTGATGGCGATGGTGCGGGTCATCAGAGGAGGGGAGGCCGTTGCAGGGGAACAAGTCTGGCGCGGCGGTGCGAGCGGCTGGAGCGGCCTAGGGTTGCTGCCGCCTCAGCCCCTGCCCATGGACCGCACGTTGAAGGGTGTCGCCTACGTGAGCGTCTGGGTGCTGCTCTGGGGCACGGCGGCCTCGATCGCCGATGCGGTGCTGCTCGAGCGCGGCGCCTACGCCACCGGCACCGCCGGCCAGGCGGTCACGTTCGCGTCCTATGGCCTGGCGGCGGTGGTGCTGGCGGTGCGCCTGGCGGGTCGCTTCCTCAAACCTGAGGCGTGAGCGGGGCGATGGCCACGCCTCGGCTGGAGCGCCTCGGTCGCTTCGCGCTGCGCGGTCTGCGCATCGCCGCCAGCACCGTGTCGCTGGTGGAACTGCTGCGCTCGGAGTGGGCGGGCGGTGCGGCGGCCGCGGCGGCTTGGTTGCTGTTCGTGCAGGTGGAGCGGCGCTGGCCTGCCGGCACGGACGCCCAGGCGGATTGAACCAGCTGGTCCTGCCGACGTTGCACCGTTACAAATCGGCTCATCGCTATATCAGCCTGGACCCTGTGTTGCAGGGTGCCGGAAGTGTGACGCCATTTCGCCGCTTGCCGAACCTCCTACAACGTTTGCGCGTCAACACGGCCCTGGCTCTGCAAATCGCTGAGCGCAGTGGTGAGCGCTGCGGTGGCCCTGTGCTCCTGGCCGGCTTGGTGCTGGGGATCGGTGTGGTGAAGCTGAGCAGCGGAGCCCTGGGGCAGCCCAGTCGTTTCAGTCTGGAGTTGCTGATCCTGTTGGTGCTTCAGCTGGTGGGGCCAATGCTGGTGGCGCTGCTTTCGATGGCACTGCTGCTTCCCCGCTGGCTTGCGTCGTGTGAGGACCGTTCGAATCCCTGGCGCCCGGGAGTTGCTGCGGCCGCCCTGGTGGGTGTTCTGCTGTTGGTGCTGTTTCTGCTGGCGGCCCTCACCGGTGGGGTGCTCGCCAGTCCGCGCTCCGATCTCTTCGCGGAGTTCAGCGATGTGCTGCGCGGCCTGTCGCTCTCCGATCTGTTGCGCTGCTGCCTGCGCTCCGCCATTTTTCTGTCCATCCTTTGCAGTTGGAGCCAGTGGCGAGGTGGTATCCAGCTCCATCGCGGGGTGCCTCCGGCGCTGGTGAGCAGCAATCTGCAGGTTGAGGGATTGACGCTGCTGCTCGGCCTCAAACTCCTGTGGATCATTGTCTTGGATCCGCTGCTCCTCAGTCTCTCCGTCCAATGACCAGCGATCAGCAACGTGATGACAGGGGAAAGGAACGCTGGCTGTTCCTTGGCTCCGGCCTGGTGATTGTTGTGGCGATGTTGGTTGGCCTGGCTCGTGAGCAGCGCTGGGGGGAATCGATGGTGAGGTTGCGGCTGATCAGCAGCAATGCCACTGGCTTGAGGCCTGGCCAGGAGGTTCGCATTTCCGGGATGCCGGTGGGGCAGGTGCAACGTTTGAAGCTGCAGCCCGATGCAGCGGTGGCAGTTGAGGTTGAGGTGGCGAATCGCTATGCCGCGCTGATCGGGCCGAACAGCATCGCCCGCCAGGCCCAGGAAGGGTTGGTTGGTGATCACTTCCTGGAGATCAGTGCCGATCTCAAACAGGGCAGCAAGCGAAACACCCTCAACGGCGCAGCCATTCGCTATGAACAGCCCCTGGAGTTGGCCGCGTTGGTTCAGCAGCTGGTGCAGACGCAACGGGAGCTGCAGGCCACGTTGCGCAACACCACGAAGCTCACCGCGAACGATCTGCCCGACACACTCCGCGAAGCCCGCAGCAGTCTTGGCGGTATGAACAACCTGGTTGCGACCCTGCAGCGTGAGAGTGCCAGCACGGCGCCGGATCTCCGGCAGGCTCTGCGTCAGATCAGTCGCACGGGTAGCAACGCCGAGCAGACCTCCACCCAAGCCCAGCAACTCATGCGCGCAAGCCAGCCGCTGCTGATCCGCACCCTCGAAGATCTGCATCAGACAACCATGAGCGTCCAGCGCTTTCTGAACCTCCTAGGCATCAGTGGTCGCGATCCGGGCAATGGTCATGACGATGCGCCCTACAAGCCGCCATCGCCGTAAGACGATGATCAGACCCGATCGGCAAACAGATACTCCCGCCCATCAAATGCCTCCTCCCATGATTCTCGGCGTCTGAGGATGATGCAGTTGTGCGCAAACTCGATGGAAGCTACGGCCGAACAGGACGACTCCCGCAGGCCGCGGTCCTGCAATCGAGCTAGCAGGGCAGCTCTGTCTGCGCCGGAGAGGAATTCACGGTTGAGCCAATCGAGCAACAGTTTCATCACCTCGATCAGCCCATGTGAATCCTGAATGCCGTAGCGCGTTGGATAGCCATACAGCGATCCACGCCGCCAGTAAGACACCTCAATGTCTTCAAAGATATACACTCCACCCGGTTCGAGCAGATCCCGAAACAGGGCATCAAAAGTCAGCAGCTGATGCTCAGGGATGTGGGAGCCATCGTCCACGATCGCAAAGGCGGAGCCGATCCGCTCGGCCAATGCCCGCAGCTGCTGGGGATCACTCTGGTCGCAGCGATGGACACACCGCTGATCTCCTCGCTGGTGACGCCGTGCATCGCATCGCCCGGTTGGAACAGCAACCCCATGCCCGGCTCGGCCAGGTGTTCCTGTCCATTGATGCGTTCATGGCTCAAGCCCTGCAGCGGTAACCACAGAACGCCATGGCCGCACTGCTCGCGCAGCAGTTCCAGCCTCCCGCGACCCTGCAGCAGCAGCACCTGGAATTCAGCCACCTGCGCGCCTTGGATTCGGGACTCAAACGGGATGGAGCCCGGCAGCAGGCGGCTGCTGTGGTGACCGAGAGTGTTGCCCACCACCTCCTCCCAGGCGCCGAAATCATTGCTGTGCAGCAGTGGCTGCAGTCGTGGCCCTTCGCCTTGCCTCTCCAGCTTGCCAATCCACGCGGAGCGCTGCGATATCCCGCCGGGGTCGCCATCAGCGTGTTCAGGTGCCGGAGGTTCTGGTTCCGCAGGCCAGGGAATGGCCCGCTGCCTGCAGGGCCACTACCAGACGACGTAGCAGGGCCCGTTGCACTTCCCACTGACAGCCGGTGCGGGTGGTGAGCACAACGCTCAGCTCCAGGGCGATCGGGGTGACCTGCTTCAGCCCGCGCACCCAGGGCGGGCTCAGCAGCTCGGCGCTCCAGCGGGGATCGGCGGCGAACGCCTCACATTCCCGCTCCACCAGGGCGATGGCCTGATCGAGTTGTTGTTCCTGCGGGTCCAGCGGGATCAGCAGCTCGATGCCGGAGCGAATCTTGGTGTGATTGATCAGCTGCTGGGGGGAGCTGTTGGCGAACTGCACAGCTCGCTGATCGGTGGTACGCAGTTCCGTCATCAGCAGACCCACATCCATCACCTCGCCGACCACCCCATTCACCTCCACCACATCGCCGATGGCGTAGTGGTCGTCGAGCAGGGTTACCAGCCCGGCCACGCCATCACGCAGCAATCCCTGGAAGGCGAT
>CAIZNP010000151.1 GCA_903934375.1 uncultured Synechococcaceae cyanobacterium | reverse complement strand
TTGGAGCGGTTGGCCACCACACCACCGAGGCGCACCTTGTAGTTCTTGGCCTTGGCCTGGATGGCGGCGATGATCCGGTTCATGGCGAAGATCGAATCGAAGTCATTCGCCGTAACGATCAGGCAGTAGTGGGCATGCTGCAGCGGCGCCGCGAAACCACCGCACACCACATCACCAAGCACGTCGAAGATCACCACATCGGTGTCTTCGAGCAGGTGATGCTCCTTGAGCAGCTTCACGGTCTGGCCCGTCACATAGCCACCGCAGCCGGTGCCGGCCGGCGGACCACCGGACTCGACGCACATGACGCCGTTGAAGCCTTCGAACACAAAATCCTGCGGGCGCAGTTCCTCGGTGTGGAAATCCACGGTTTCAAGGATGTCGATCACCGTGGGCACCATCTGCTTGGTGAGCGTGAAGGTGCTGTCGTGCTTCGGGTCGCAGCCAATCTGCAGCACCCGCTTGCCCAGCTTGGAGAAGGCGGCCGAGAGGTTGGAGCTGGTGGTGCTCTTGCCGATGCCGCCCTTGCCATAAACGGCGATCACCAGGGCTCCTTCCTCGATGTGCAGGCCGGGATCCTGAAGCACCTGAACGCTGCCCTCGCCGTCGGGACGTGTGAGCGTGGTGGTCATGGGGAATGGCCTTGAAGGGAGTTCACCGGTGCCAGCGCGGCGGACCACGGTGATCTCTCCATCCAAGACCTCCACCGCACAAGCGCAACAGACACGTGGGCAAAGCGATACATATGCAGGCCACAATCCATCGAGCTGATCAACAGCCAACTGAGTGGAAATACTCAGTTGGTCTGCCTGCGTGCTGATTGGCGAGCCACTGCGATCGACCGCAGGAGATGCGGCAGACGTGCTCCAGCCTCACGTGCGGGTGAAGCAGCGGCCCGTTCAGCGACCCATTCAGCGGCTGAAGTGGGCCTTGGCCTCATAGAGAGCCTCACCATCGATCACCGCCAGCCCCCGCTCCTTGGCGAAGGCTTCGGTGTTGCGACGCACCTTGCCACGCACGAAGAAAGGAATCCGGGCCAGCTCCGCCTCACCATCGGCACTCCAGCGGAGCTCACCACCCGGAGCTGCCGCCGAGGTCTCCGTGGTTGTCATGGAGTCGTCGACGCACGGCATGGCCGCGGTGGCGGTGGCGGTGGCGGTGGGAGTGACGGTGGCTGCCGTGGCCTGTGGCGGCGCCTCACCCAGGTGGCTGCGGTGGCCCTCCACGAACTCGAAGTCGTGGCGGAACATGCCGATCAGGTGTTCCTCCAGGCCCATCATCAGCGGGTGCACCCAGCTGTCGAAGATCACGTTCGCCCCCTCGAAGCCCATCTGCGGGCTGAAGCGGGCCGGTACGTCCTGCACATGCAGCGGCGCGCTGATCACGGCACAGGGGAGGCCCAGGCGCTTGGCGCTGTGGCGCTCCATCTGCGTGCCGAGCACCAGCTCCGGCGCCGCCGCCGCCATGGCGGCCTCCACGGCGAGGTAGTCGTCGGAGATCAGGGCCTCCAGCCCCAGCTCGGCCGCCGCGGCGCGCACCTCACGGGCCTGCTCGCGGCTGTAGCTGCCCAGGCCCACCACCTCGAAGCCCAGTTCGCGGCTGGCGATGCGGGCGGCGGCAATGGCATGGGTGGCATCGCCGAAGATGAATACCCGCTTGCCGGTTAGGTACGTGGAATCCACCGAGCGGGAGTACCAGGGCAGGCGTGAGCGGCGCTCCGCCTCACACACGCCATCGGCACCCTGCTGCAGCTCCGCCGGCAGCTCCAGCTGCAGCACGCTGTGCAGCTCCCTGAGGAAGGCCACGGTGGCGCCGATGCCGATCGGCACGGTGCAAACACTGGCCATGCCGAACTGGCGCTCCAGCCAGCTGCACACCGGCCCCGCCAGCTCCGGGTAGAGGTTCACGTTGGCATCGGCGGCGGGAATGCGCATCAGGTCCGCCGGGCGGGCCCCCAGGGGCGCCACCACGGCCACATCGATGCCGTAACTACCCAGCAGCGTGCTGAGTTCGCGCACATCGTCGCGGCAGCGGAAGCCGAGCAGGGAGGGGCCCAGCAGGTTCACCCGCGGCCGGCGCCCCTCGGCGCGCCAGCGGGCCGGATCGGGCTTGGGGCTACCCGGTGGTGGCAGCTGCGGCTTGAGCAGCCCCCGCACCAGTTGATAGAAGGTTTCAGCGGCGCCCCAGTTCTCCTTCTTGGAGTAGGCGGGCAGCTCCAGGCTCACCATCGGGATGCCGCCCAGATCCATGCCGGCGGCCAGGGCACCGGGCTGATCCTGGATCAGCTCGGCGGTGCAGCTCTCGCCCACCAGCAGCGCCTCGGGCTTGAAGCGCTCCACCGCCTCAGCGATCGAGCGTTTCACCAGCTCAGCGGTGTCACCGCCGAGATCGCGGGCCTGGAAGGTGGTGTAGGTCACGGGCGGTCGACGATCCCGCCGCTCGATCATCGTGAACAGCAGATCGGCGTAAGTGTCGCCCTGGGGGGCGTGCAGCACGTAGTGCACCCCCTCCATCGAAGCGGCGATGCGCATGGCGCCCACGTGGGGCGGGCCTTCGTAGGTCCAGAGGGTGAGTTCCATCGCTGGGGATGAGGGGGGATCAGGCGAATGAGAGGGCGGCGCGGCGGCGCAGGGAACGGGCGAACAGCTCGGCCAGATCGGCCGCCTGATCGATGCCGTGGATGGGGCTGAACACCAGCTCGATCGACCACTTGGTGGCCATGCCCTCCGCCTCGAGCGGATTGGCCAGCCCCAGGCCGCAGAGCACCAGATCGGGCCGCGCCGCCCGCAGGCGCTCCAGCTGGCGCTCCACGTGCTGGCCCTCGCTGAGCTGGGTGCCGGGCGGCAGCAGGTCCAGCTCCGCGGCCATCAGCTGACGGTCGAGATAGGGGGTTCCCACCTCCACCAGCTCCATGCCGCACTCGCGGGCGAGGAAACGGGCCAGGGGAATCTCCAGCTGGGAATCAGGCAGCAGGAACAGGCGCCGGCCGGCCAGCAGCTGGCGGTGGGGTTCCAGGGCGCGGCGGCTGCGCTCCACCAGCGGATCGAGCACCTCGGCCACCCGCTGCGGATCGATGCCGAAGGCCGCCGCAGCCGCTGCCATCCAGGCGCGGCTGCCCTCCACGCCGAAGGGGAAGGGGGCCTGGATCAGCTGGGCGCCCCGGTCCACCAGGGCACGGGCGGTGCCGGAGAGGAAGGGCTGCGCCAGCAGCAGCCGGGTGCCGGGGCCGACGGACGGCAGCTCGGTGGAGCGCCGCGGCGGCAGGCTGGCCACCCGTTCGATGCCGAGCCTGTGGAACAGGCTGATCAGGCGTTCCTCCACCGCATCGGCCAGGGTGCCGACGATCAGCAGTTGATCGAGGCGCTGCTCCGGATCCGACTCACCGCCGGCACCGCTGGCAGGCATCAGCGGGATCAGGGCCTGCAGGGCGCCGTCCTCCCCCTGGGTGAAGGTGGTTTCGATGCCGCTGCCGCTGTAGTTCAGCACCGTGACCCGACCGAGATGCTGACGGTTGAGTCGTTCGGCCGCCTTGGCCAGATCGAGCTTGATCACCTCGCTCGGGCAGCTGCCCACCAGGAACAGGGTGCGGATCTCCGGGCGCCGCTCCAGAAGCTGGGCCACCAGGCGATCGAGCTCCTCGTTGGCATCGGCCAGGCCCGCCAGATCGCGCTCGCCGAGGATCGCAGTGCCGAAGCGCGGCTCGGCGAAGATCATCACCCCGGCGGCGCTCTGGACCAGGTGGGCGCAGGTGCGCGAGCCCACCACCAGGAAGAAGGCATCCGGCATGCGCCGGTGCAGCCACACGATCGAGGTGAGGCCGCAGAACACCTCCCGCTGGCCGTTCTCACGCAGCGTTGGCGGCAGATCCGCTGCCGAGCCTGAGAGTGGAACCGGGGCTGACGGAGCAGCCGATGCAAGCGTTGCCATACCCGGCCTCCTGCCGAGCCATGCACCCCTCGCTAGCGCGGCTGAGGTCCACTGGGGAGCCCCCGCCCACAACGGTTAAGAAAGCTGTGCGCAAACCCCCACAGGGGCCCGGCACTCTGCCGCTGTGGAATCAGCTGCGGATCAGCTGCCGGGGAGGGAGCGCAGGGCCTCGGACGAGCCCATCACCACCAGCAGCTCCCCCTCGGCAAGCACATGCGATGCAGGCGGATTCACATGCAGCTGGCCGCTCGGCCCGGCCGCCAGCACGCTGATGTTGTAGTGCTTGCGCAGGTTGAGATCCCGCAAGGAGTGGCCCACGAACGACGCGGGAACCTTGATCTCCTCAATCGAGTTGCGGTCGTCGAGGCGGAGCTGCTCAAGCAGGTTCGGCCGCACCAGCTCCATGCCGAGGCGCTGGCCCATCATTTTTGAGGGGAAGACCACCCGGTCAGCGCCCACCCGGTAGAGCATCTTCACGTGCAGATCGCTGGTGGCGCGGGCAATCACCTGCTGCACACGCGTGCCGGGGGTGTCCTTGCAGATCAGCGTGGCGGTGATGCTGGCCTCGATCGGATCGCTGATCGCCACTACCACGGTGCCCAGATCCAGCACGCCGGCGGCGCGCAGGGCCTCCTCATCGGTGCAGTCCACCACGCGCGCCTCAATGGCCGCATCGATATGGCGGAGCTCATCGATGGCGCGCTGGCTCTGATCAATGGCCAGCACCTCGGCGCCGGATCGCAGCAGCTCAGCGCACACAGAGGAGCCGAAGCGGCCCACACCGATCACCGCGAAGCCGCCCTGCTGGGCGGTTCCCTCCGCCCCCCACTGCCACCACTGATTCACAACTGCCCCATGCAGATGGAACCGTTCTAAGCGGCCGCACCCGCTTCACACATACAGATCCTCGCGGGGATAGCCCACCCGCTGTTGGGGACGACTGCCATAGAGGGCCGAGAGCAGCAGCAGGATGCCGATCCGGCCCACAAACATGCCCACCATCAGCACAAGCTGGCCCCAGCGGTTGAGGTTGGCGGTCACCCCCAGATCGAGGCCCACGGTGCCGAAGGCCGACACGCAGGTGAACAGCTTCTCGAGGAAGGTGTAGGTCTGATGGCCCGGCAGGCCACCAGCAGTGGGTCCGACGCCAAGCAGCAGCGCCATCAGAACCACAAACAGCACCGAGGCCAGGGTGACTCCCACGGCGCGCAGCACGGTGGCATCGGGCAGCTGCCGGCGATGGAGCAGCACGTGATCGCGCCCCTCCAGGGTGGAGCGGGTTGCGCCCATCAGGATCGCGAACGTGGTGGTCTTGATGCCACCGCCGGTGCCGCCGGGGCTGGCGCCGATGAACATCAGCACGATCATCAGCAACAGGCCGGCATCGGTGATCGTTTCAGCCGAGAGCGGAATCGTGTTGAAACCGGCGGTGCGGGTGGTGACCGACTGGAACAGGGTGATCTGCAGCTTCTGCCAGATGGAGAGCTTGCCAAGGGCCATGGCCTCATAGCCGAAGTGCTCGGTGATCAAAAGACCGATGCAGCCGATCACGATCAGGGCAGCGGTGGTGCGCAGCACCAGGCGGGTGTGCAGGCTCAGCCGCCGCAACCGCTGCAGCCGCAAGCGGTTGAGCCAGAGGTCGTTGACGACACGCCAACCGATACCGCCGATCACGATCATCGCCGCGATTACGACGTTGACCACCGCGTTGTCGCGATAGCCCTCGAGGTTCTTGGCCCACAGGCCGAAGCCGGCGTTGTTGTAGGCGCTGATCACATGGAACAGCGAAGCCCAGAGGCGCCGCCCTGGCTGCTCGATGTCGGTGAAACCGAAGGCGTAGATCACCACCGTGCCCAGGCCCATCACACAGGTGGCGGTGAGCAGGATGCTGTTGAAGGTGGGGCCGATGCCCCCCACGCCGAATTCATCGAGCGCGCGGCCCTTATCGAGCCGCTGGCGCAGGCCGGAACGGCCCTGCACGAAGCCCTGCAGGAAGGTGGTGATCGCCATCAGGCCCAAGCCGCCGGTGAGGATCAATCCCGCCAGTACCGCCTGACCCAGCAGGGTGAGATCGCGGTCCACCACGATGATCGAGAGGCCGGTCACCGTGATGGCCGAGGTCACCGTGAACAGGGCCTGCCACAAGCCGACATCGTCGCTGGAGCAGAGGGGCGAGGCCAGCAGGAAGGTGCCCACCAGGATCACCAGCAGGCCGGTGACAACCGTGAACTGGGGCACCGTGAGCTGATGGCGCCAACGCCACAGAAACTGGAGCGGGTTTGTCTTCGTGGCGCTGATCATCCAGCCGCAGCGGGTGGAACCGCTAAACCGTAGGTAAGGTCCGGTCCAGGACGAAGGCTCGCCGCCCCCATGAACCCAGTTGTTGCGCTCATCGTCCTGGCGGCGGTGATCCTGGTGGGTTCAGCCATAGCCACGGGGGTCGAGGCGGCGGTTCTCACCGTGAACCCGATCCAGGTGCACACCCTCACCCAGCAGCGGGTGCCGGGGGCGCGGGCGCTGGAGCGCATCAAGGCGAGGCCAGGCCGGGCACTGGCGCTGCTGGTGGTGGCCAACAACCTGTTCAACATCTCCGGTTCGATGCTGCTGGGCAGCCAGGCCGATGGGGTGTTCCACGCCGGCTTCGGCGGCGCCGCCGGCCTGATCGCCTTCAACGTGGCCTTCACGGTGATGGTGATCCTGTTCGCCGAGATCCTGCCCAAGACCATCGGCAACAGCTTCGCCATGCCGATCAGCCTGGTGGCCTCGCGGGTGCTGCTGGTGGCCGAACGCCTCAGCCTGCCGCTGCTGCTGCTGCTGGAGAAGTTGATGCCGGCGATCACCGCCGAGGCGGAGCTCACCACCAACGAGCGCGAGATCCACCTGATGGCACGGCTGGGCTCGCAGCAGGGTCAGATCGAGGCGGATGAGGCCGCGATGATCGGCAAGGTGTTCGCCCTCAACGACCTGTCAGCCCGGGATCTGATGGTGGCCCGGGTCGCCACCCCGTCGCTGTCGGGAGCCAGCAGCCTTGAGGCTGAGCGCGACGACATCATCGCGGCCCCTGAGGATGCCTGGTGGGTGGTGCTGGGGGAGGAGGTGGATGAGGTGCTCGGTGTTCTGAGCCGCGAAGAAGCCCTCACCCATTTGCTGCGGGGCCATGGTGCACAGCTGGTGAGCCAGGTGTGCGATCCGCCCCATTTCGTACCGGAGATGATCCGTGCCGATCGGCTGCTCACAACCTTCCGCCGCGGCGACCGCAGCGCCGTCCGCGTGGTGGTGGATGAGTTCGGCGCCTTCGTGGGGCTGGTGAGCGCCGCCGACATCCTGGGCGTGCTGGCGGGTTGGAAACGCGTGGCCACCACCGAGCCGACGGCGGAGCAGCCCTGAGCTTCAGGGCTGCAGGCGGTTGCGCTGGCGCCGCTTCATCCACCACCAGTACAGACCCCCCATGGCCATGGCACTGAGCAGGCCCACCACCGTGGAGCCGAGCATCAGGCGGCCGCTGAAGGCGAGGCCCAGATCCCACAGCCCCGATTCCTGCACCTGCTGCAGCGAGGGGAAACCGGGCCCGGGGCCCAGCAACCAGCTACCCACCTGGTAGTTGAACCAGTAGAGGGGCAGCGAGGTGAGCGGATTGCTGATCCAGGTGCCCGCCGCGGCCAGGATGTGGCTGCCGCGCACCAGCGTGGCCAGCCCCACCCCCAGCAGGATCTGCAGACCGAAGAAGGGATAGCAGCCGGTGAAGATGCCGGCGGCCAACCCACGGGCCTGCTGGCCGTGACTTCCCTCCTGGCGCCAGAGCCAGCGCAGGTAGGCCCGCAGGCGGCGGAGCTGACCCAGCCGCAGGCTGCGCGGGCGCTGGCGAACCCTGGTGCTGAAGCGTGAGCGGAACTGATCGATCACCCGAGAGGTCGCGCATCCGGCTGAGGGACCCGTCCATGCTGGCGGTCGGGGTGAGGCCGCGGGGTCCCTGCGGACACCGGGATCAGAGTCCGAAGTGGCGGCAGATCAGGAACGGCACCACCAAGGCAAGGCCGATGGTCAGCGGCGCGCCGTAGCGCGTCATGTCGAGGAAGCGGTAGCGGCCTGGCCCGTAGACCATCAGGTTCGTCTGGTAACCGATCGGCGTGAGGAAGCTCTGGCTTGCGGCGATGGTGATCGCAAAGATGAAGGCCATCGGCGGCAGCCCGAGGCCGGTGGCGATGGCCGTGGCGATCGGCATCAACAGCACCACGGTGGTGCCGTTGCTCAGAGCCTCGGTGAAGACTTGGGCGAGCACGAACACCACCAGCAGGACCGGGTAGGGATGCCAGCCCTGCAGGCCGTGCAGCAGGTCCTTGGCCAGAGCCTCGGCCAGGCCCGTCTTCTGCATGGCGGCGCTGAAGCAGGAGAGCGAACCGAGCAGCAGGATCACGTCCCAACGGATCGAGCGCTGCAACTCGCCTGGCCGGAGGCAACCGGTGGCCACCATGATCACCACCGCCAGCAGCACGGCGGCCATCAGGTTCAGCAACTTGAACAGCGGGAGCACGATGACCAGCGCCGCCACCAGCACCGCCACCCACTTGCGATTCATGGTGGGCATGTCCTTCTCGAGCTCATCCAGCAGCACCAGATCGTTGTTGGCCTGCATCCCGCGGATGGCATCGAGGGGGGCCTGGATCAGCAGAACGTCGCCGGGCTGCATCACCACGCGCCCCAGCAGCTCGCGCAGCACCTGGTTGCCACGGCGCACCGCCAGCAGAGTGGCGTTGTAGCGCTGGCGGAAGCGCAGGTCGCGCACGCTGGTACCAGCGATTGTGGAGCCGTTGGGCAGCAGCACCTCCACCACCCGCATTGGCGTGTCGAGAGCACCGCTGAGCTCGCTCAAATCGTTGCGCTCATCGCCCACGGCCGCCAGGGCCACGGTGTGATCCTGCTGCAGCCGCAGCAGGTTCTCACGGTTGCAGCGCAGCAGCAGTCGGTCGCCCGCCTGGAGGGTCACATCGGCGAGGGGGGCACTGATGGCCTGGCCGCTGCGGTGAAGTTCGAGGGCGTCGATGTCGAAGCGGCGCTGCAGCCGGCTTCGATGCAACGACTGGCCGATCAGCTCGGAGCCCTCGGGGATCAGCACATCGGTGAGATAGCCCTCTCGGGCCAGGGAGCCAAGCAGATCGCCATTGTCGAGGCCGCGATCCGGCAGCAGCCGGTCGGAGGCCCAGAGCATGTAGAGCCCGCCCAGCAGCCAAATCGGGACGCCGATCGCCGTGAAGCTGAACAGTTCCAGGGGGCCGAAGCCCAGCTGGCGGCTCACATCGCTCGCCAGCAGGTTGGTAGAGGTGCCCAACAGCGAGATCGTGCCCCCCAGCACCGTGGCGAACGAGAGGGGCAGCAACACCTTGGACGGGGAGATGCCGCGGCGGTGGCACCAGTTCTCCACCACCGGCAGCAGGGTGGCCACGATCGGCGTGTTCGGGATGAAGCCGGAGATCGGCGCCACCACACCCACCATCAGAGCGATCATGCGCTGGGGACTGCGCACGGAATCGCTGGCGATCAAGGCCCGCAACCGATCCAGGCCGCCGCTGCGGAACAGACCGGCCGACACAGCGAACAGACCCATCAGGGTGATCAGGGCCGGACTGCCAAACCCCTGCACCGCTTCATCGGGCTTGAGCACCTTGAAGGCCACCAGCAGGGCAGCCGCCAGCAGAGCGGTGACCTCAGGCGCTAGCCAGCCGGTCACGAAAAGGAGGATGGAGACCGCAAACACCACCAGGGTTATGGCACCGGCGGGCTCGCGGGCGGCCGCAAGGAAGGCCTCCATGGCGCAAGGCGAACAAAACGGAGCCCATAATACACCGGTAGCTGGATCGGGTTAATAGATTTTATAGGCAGATTGCCACGGCTCCCGGCCGCTGTTCGGTCCACTCGTCCAAGCAACCGCGCTCCGTCCGATTCTGTTTCCCACCAGATAACCGGGGTATCGGTCAGACTGGCTGCATCGCACCGGCAACCCTTTGGGATTCCCCGCCAAAACCAGCTATGGCATCGCCGCTCTGATGGAGCTTGCCGGCGTGCATGCAAGCGGCGAGGTGCTGCAGGTGGCCGAGATCGCCAGCCGCCAGGGCATCCCCGAGCGCTACCTCGAACAGATGATGACCAGCCTGCGTCGCGGTGGTCTGCTGCGCAGCCTGCGCGGTCCGCGCGGGGGGTATCAGCTCACGCGGCCACCGGAAGCGGTGACCCTGGCCCAGGTGATCCACTGCCTGGAGGGAGATCCGGCCGTCAGCCCCGACCAGTCGACCCGCAGCCCCGAGTTCCAGGTGATCGATGCCCTGGCGGAGGAACTGGCCCGCACCCGCCTGGCCCAGTTGGAGAGCACCACCCTGGCGAACCTGCTGGAACAGCGGGATCAGCGGCTGCAAGCCCAGGCGATGTACTTCATCTGATCAGCCTTCATCTGATCAGCCTTCATCTGATTCCTGGTGGCATGCGCCACCCAGGAAAGAGCATCGGAGCTGACAATCGCCAGCGCCTCGGCATTGTTCAGCCGCTCCTCGGCATGGGCGCTGGTGGGCAGCGGTGCCCCGACAAGGGCGGCCTTGAGCCGATCAAAACGCAGGCGCGGCATGGGCCGATCGGGAGCCATGTCAGCAACCTAGTTCTGCTGGCCGGGTTTCCCTAGCCTGAAGACAGGAATGATCCAACCGTGATGCGCCACCTGATGCGGCCAGTGTTTCGCCACCGCTCCCCTGCCGCCTTGGGGGTGATTCTGATCACCGGCTTGCTGACCGGCTGCCAGGCTCCCGATGGCACTGCCCTGCAGAAGCTGGCCTGCGAGCATGCGGCCACTAACCTTGACATGCAGTCGATGTCGCAGATGGACGCCCTGCGCAAGGCTCTGGGTGTGGCGCCGGGGGTGGATCCGATCAGCGCCTGCAAGGCGCTGGGGGCTGACATGACGCCGCAGGGCTCACAATCCAAGCCCGGTGACAAGACAACAGGCGAGCAGAGCGCTGTGGAGTCCGAGCCCTGATGGCATGGCCATCCGGCCAGTGCCGGATGGCTCCATGACAAAGCCCCCGGCACGGATGCCGAGGGCGAAAGCAGGACACATGGTCAGTCCTGGTGAGGGTGGGGACGCTCGGGAGAGACGGCCTCAGAGCGCAGCGTCGCCGCGTTCGCCGGTGCGGATGCGCACCACCTGTTCCACGGAGGTCACGAAGATCTTGCCGTCGCCGATTTCACCCGTGCGGGCGGCCTCGCTGATGGCCGAGATCGCGGCCTCCACCTTGTCGTCGGCGACGACGGTGGTGATACGGATCTTGGAGAGGAAGTCCACCGTGAACTCATTGCCG
This sequence comes from uncultured Synechococcaceae cyanobacterium, assembly GCA_903934375.1. Lineage (GTDB taxonomy): Bacteria > Cyanobacteriota > Cyanobacteriia > PCC-6307 > Cyanobiaceae > Vulcanococcus. Next base: position 24,337 of record CAIZNP010000151.1, on the reverse strand, counting down.
CGGTAGCGCTCCACCTGACCCTTCTGGCGGCCGAAGCCGCGCACATCGTTGATGGTCATGCCGACCACGTCGATGGCGACGAGGGCGTTCTTGACCGCGTCCACCTTGGAGGGACGCACCACAGCTGTGATCTGTTTCATGGTGATGCGGGCCTCAGTAGGTCATGGGGTCGTAGGCCTCTTCGCCGTGGGCGACGAAGTCGAGACCACGCTCTTCCTCCTCGGGGGTGACCCGCAGGCCCACCACGGCGCCCACGATCCAGAGGATCACGGCTGTGCCAACACCGACGAAGCCATAGCTGATCAGCACGGCTTTGACGTGAGCAATGAACAGGGCGCCGTTGCCACCGGCGGCCAGGATTTCAGCCGATTTGGGGAAGTAATCAGCGGGCACCAGGGCCGGAGCGGCCAGGGCACCGGTGAGCAGAGCCCCCACGGTGCCGCCCACGCCGTGAACGGCATAGGCATCGAGGGAATCATCGAACTGGATGGCGGCCTTCACCTGCACAGCGATGTAGCAGGCAGTCGCGGTGGCGACACCGATAAGCATCGCCTGGGGCATGTAGACGAAACCGGCAGCGGGCGTGATGCCCACCAGGCCGGCCACGGCGCCGGTGGCGGCACCCACGGCCGTGGGCTTGCCATCACGGAACCACTCGATCAGGCACCAGGTGAGCAGAGCCGCCGAGGCGGACAGGCTGGTGGTGATGAAGGAGAAACCAGCGCCCTTGGCGGCGAAGTAGCTGGCGCCATTGAAGCCGAACCAACCGAACCACAGCAGGCCGGCACCCAGCAGGATGAACGGCACGTTGTGGGGGGGGCGCTTGCTGTCGGGGAAGCCGCTGCGGGGGCCGACGATGGCGGTGGCCACAAGAGCAGCCACGCCAGCAGCGATGTGAACCACGGTGCCGCCAGCGAAGTCGATCGCGCCGATCTCACCGAACGGACCGATGTAGCCGCCGCCCCACACCATCTTGCACATGGGGCAGTAGACGAACAGGCTCCAGAGCAGGGCGAACCAGAACCAGGCCTTGAAGTTGATGCGCTCCACCAGGGCGCCGGAAATCAGAGCCGGCGTGATGATGGCGAACATGCCCTGGAACAGGGCGAACGAGGAAGCGGAGATGGCGAAACCATCGGCGAGAGGGGCATCGCCGAGCTCACCGCCGACGCCGTTGAGCCACATCTGGCCGAGGCCACCGATGAAGGGGCTGCCGAAGCCGGTGTCGAAGGAGAGGGAGTAGCCAAGAACCACCCATACGACGCCGATGAGCCCCATCAGGAAGAAGCTCATCATCATCGTGTTCAGCACGTTCTTGGCGCGGGTGAAGCCGCCGTAGAAGAACGCGAGGCCGGGGGTCATCAGCAGCACCAGGGCTGAACCCATCAGCATCAGCAGGGTGTCAGCGCCATCGGTGGGCATCTTGGTGAGTGCAGCCTTGGCCGAACCGGCCATCAGGGGCAGCAAACCGGCACCAAAGGCCAGCAGCATCACGGCATAACGCCTGAGCTCAGGCTCCTGAACTTTGGCGAGTGCCTTGGTGCGGAAGCGATCAAAAACAGCCAGCGGGGTGGAACCACCGCCCGCCAAGGGGACATGGGCCATGAAGGGGGAAAACCTCTCCAACGTTCGCCAGGCCACAGTCCGACAAGGACAGGACAGCGTCTTGTAGCTGCTGTAACCGTTTCACCGACCCAAACACAATGGGCTTGGCTTACCTTCCGCGATAACACGAAAATTCGTCGCAACCAATACCGTTTTGGTCCGAGCGGAATCCGCGGCCTTCGTCCCAATCGCCTCAGGGGTCCGCTTGAATCCCTGGAACTGAATCCACGTCTGGATCTTGAACCGAGCACCGTCCTCCCCCTGGCATGCCCTCAGCGCAGACGACTGTCTGCAACAGCTGCAGGCCAGTCGTGATGGCCTGAGCACTGCTGACGCGGCTCGGCGGCTCGCGGACGGCGGAGCCAACAAACTGCAGCTCTCGGCCGGCCGCAGCACCTGGGAGATCCTCTGGGATCAGTTCAGCAATGTCATGCTGATCATGCTGCTGGCGGTGGCGGCCGTGTCTAGCGCGGTGTCGCTCCACCAGCAGGAGTTCCCCAAGGATGCCCTGGCGATCCTGGTGATCGTGGTGCTCAACGGGCTGCTGGGCTACCTGCAGGAGAGCAAGGCACAGCAGGCCCTGCTGGCCCTGCGCGATATGGCCCAGCCGCTCGTGGTGGTGCGCCGGGATGGCGAGTGGCAGCGCCTCTCCAGCGAACTTCTGGTTCCCGGCGACCTGATCCGCCTCGAGGCCGGCGACAAGATTCCGGCCGATGCCCGCCTGCTGGAGGCGGCAGACCTGGGGGTGCGTGAAGCGGCTCTCACCGGTGAGGCCGAAGCGGTGTTCAAGCAGCCAGGCCTGCTCCTGGAGGCAAGCACCCCGGTGCTGGAGCGCCAGAACTGCCTGTTCCAGGGCACCGAGGTGGTGCGCGGGCGCGGTGTGGCCCTGGTGAGCGCCACCGGCATGGCCACCGAACTGGGCCAGATCGCTGAACTGATCAACACGGCCGGTGGCGAGAGCACGCCGCTGCAGGAGCGGCTGGACGGCCTGGCCAAGGTGTTGGTGGGCAGCGCCCTGGCCCTGGTGGCCGTTGTGGTGGGCCTCGGCCTTCTGCTGGGCCAGGACCCGCTGAACCTCCTGGAGGTGTCGCTGTCGATGGCGGTGGCGATCGTGCCCGAGGGCCTGCCGGCGGTGATCACCGTGACCCTGGCGATCGGCACCCAGCGCATGGTGCGCCGCGCCGCCCTGATCCGCCGGCTGCCTGCAGTGGAGGGGCTCGGCTCGGTGACTGTGATCTGTTCGGACAAGACCGGCACCCTCACCCAGAACCGCCAGGTGGTGCAGGAGCTGCGGCTCGGCACCGAAGCGGTTGCCGTGGGCGGCCAGGGCTATGAGCCCACCGGCAGCCTGACCGCCAGCCCCCTCACACCTCCCGAGGGCGCCACACCCGGCTGCGTGGCCGGTGCCCGCCAGCTGCTGCTGCAGGCAGGGGTGCTCTGCAGCGACGCGGAACACAAGCAACAGGACGATGGCCGCTGGGATGTGCTCGGCGACCCCACCGAGGGCGCTCTCTCCGTGGTGGCCGCCAAAGCCGGCATCGACGATTTCGAACTGCGCAGCCACTTCCAGCGGGCCGCGGAGATCCCCTTCAGCTCCGAGCGCCAGCTGATGGCGGTGTGGGTGGACGATCCCCGCGGCGAACTGCAGGCTCCCCTTGGCAGCAGCGCCAGCGGGTCCAGCCGCCTGCTGATCAGCAAGGGGGCCCCTGAGGTGATCATCGGCCAGTGCGGCCGCTGGATTGATGGCGCCGGTGTGGTAGCCCTCAGCGAGCCCCAACGCCAGTGGTGGCTGGAACAGGCCCGCCAGCTGGCCGGCTCCGGCCTGCGGGTTCTCGCCTTCGCCTGCGCTCCACACCACGCCAGCCCGGATCAGGACCTGAACGGGCAGGTGCTCCTGGGCCTGATGGCCCAGCTCGATCCGGCCCGGCCGGAAGTGGCTGCCGCCGTGGCCACCTGCCGCCAGGCCGGTATCCGGCCGGTGATGATCACCGGCGATCACCCGCTCACGGCCCTTGCCATCGGCAGCGCCATCGGCCTGACCAACAGCGACGGGGAAGTGATCCTCGGCCGCGAGCTGGAGGCGATGGAGGAGCCGGCCCTGCGCGAGGCCGTGGCCCGCTGCAGCGTCTACGCCCGCGTGGCGCCGGAGCAGAAGCTGCGGATCGTGAAGGCCCTGCAGGCCAACGGCCAGGTGGTGGCGATGACGGGCGACGGCGTCAACGACGCCCCAGCCCTCAAGCAGGCCCACATCGGTGTGGCCATGGGCATCACCGGCACGGAGGTGAGCAAGGAAGCGGCCGACATGGTGCTGCTCGACGACAACTTCGCCACGATCGTGAATGCGGTGGAGGAGGGGCGGCTGGTGTACGCCAACATCCGTCGCTTCGTGAAGTACATCCTGGGCAGCAACGTCGGTGAGCTGATCACGATCGCCTCAGCACCGCTGCTGGGTCTGGTCGGCGTGCCGTTGACGCCGCTGCAGATCCTCTGGATGAACCTGGTGACCGACGGCGTTCCAGCCCTGGCCCTGGCCCTGGAACCCGGCGAAGCGGGCCTGATGGATCGGGCGCCGGCGGAACCCGGTGAATCGATCTTCGCCCGCGGCATCGGCCGCTACATCCTGCGGATCGGCGTGGTGTTCGCGCTGATCGTGATCGCCCTGATGCTTTATGCCTCCGAGCACAGCGGCGATCACTGGAAAACGATGGTGTTCACCACCCTCTGCCTGGCGCAGATGGGCCATGCCCTATCTGCCCGCAGCGACCTGCCGCTGATCCAGGTGGCGCCGTTCTCCAACCCCTGGCTGATCTGGGCGGTGCTGCTCACCTCAGGGCTGCAGCTGCTGCTGCTCTACGTGCCCCCTTTGGCGAACTTCTTCGGCACGCAACCCCTCAGCGGCCATGACCTGCTGATCTGCGTGGGGTTCAGTCTGCTGCTGTTCCTCTATCTGGAGCTCGAGAAGATCTGGAGGTTGTGGCGCCGAGGTGCCAGCGCTGATGCCTGAGGGCGTCGCCCTCAGCGCTGGCCTCGCCTCACAACCCCTGTGCGGAAGTCCCAGCGGGAGGGTTCCAGGCTGCCCTGCCGCTGGGTTCGACGGCCGTGATCCCTGCCTCGGTATGGCGATTGTTCGAGCCAGGGGGACAGGCTCGTGAGCACCAGAGGCATGCTGATCAGCAGCAGTAGCGCCAGCAGTCCCAGCCCATGGCGATTGAGCAGGCCCAGCAGCGGCGGCTGGGTCGTCTGCGGCAGCAGGCGGCCACAGCTCACGCAGATCAGCCGAGGCGGACGATCACTGGTCTTGGCCACCAGACGAGCGCCACAGGAGGGACAGGCCAAGAAGCTCGCATCAGGCAACCATCCCAGGCTGCCAGGCGTCAGAACCAGTGGCGCGCAGCAGTGGCGCGCAGCAGGGGGACCTGACAGATCAGCGCTCTGCCGGCCTGACCTGGGAAACCTGCAACACCTCGGGAAGAGCGAGCTGAGGTTGCTCGGCCTGCCGGGATCGCTCAATCGTCTCCGCCTCTGCGGATGACTGCGTCACCTGCGAGCGCATCCCCTCCATGGCGGCCGCGCCAAGGGCCAGGGGCGCACCGACGAGCAGCACGGCGAGAACGATGCCGTGCCGGTGCAGCAACGACAGCAGCGGTACGGAGGCCAGGTCGTGGCGCACACGGCCGCAGCGACAGCACAGCAAGGCTCCATCGCGCTTGTGAAGCAGGTGTTCACCGCAGTGGGGGCAGGCCATGACGGTCCTCTCGTCAGCTCCACACTGAAGAGCTGAGGGCGCCCGCACTGTCCAGAACGAACCATTGCGCGATCTGCTGCAGCAGGTCGGTTGAGAACGGGCACAAAAAAAGCGCCTGGCACTGCCAGGCGCTGATGGGGGAGATGAGGCCGGTGAGGCCTACTTGGCGGAGGCGAAGTCGGGATAGGCCTCCATGCCGTGCTCGCCGATGTCGAGGCCTTCGGTTTCCTCGGCTTCGGTCACGCGGATGCCACCGAAGAGGGCACCGATGACCGACCAGGCGATCCAGGAGGTCACGATGGCGAAGATGCCGACGGCCACCGCACCAACGATCTGATAGCCCAGCTGGGTGAAGCCGTGGCCGGTGAGCAGGCCCTTGTCGGTGTTGAACAGGCCAACGGCCAGGGTGCCCCAGATGCCGCAGGTGCCGTGAACGGAGAAGGCACCCACCGGATCATCAATCTTCAGCTTGTCGATGAAGGCGACGGAGAACACCACCAGCACGCCGGCGATGAAGCCCACCACCCAGGCCGCAGGCATGGAGAAGGCGTCGCAGCCAGCCGTGATGCCCACCAGGCCCGCGAGGATGCCGTTGATGGTCATGGTGAGATCGGGCTTGCCACCGGTGAACTGGCTCACGAGCGTGGCGGCGATACCACCGCCGGCTGCGCCGAGGGTGGTGGTCACGGCGATGTAGGGCACCTCAGGGGCCATGGAGAGCCAGGAGCCCGGATTGAAGCCGTACCAGCCGATCCAGAGGATCAGGCAACCCAGGGTGGCGATGGCCATGTTGTGGCCGGGGATGGCCTGGGGCTTACCATCCACGAACTTGCCGATGCGGGGGCCGAGCAGCAGGGCACCCACCAGGCCAGCCCAGGCGCCGAAGGAGTGCACCACGGTGGAGCCGGCGAAGTCGATGAAGCCGAGCTTGTTCAGCCAACCTTCACCCACGTTCCACTGCCAGGATCCGGAGATGGGATAGAGGATGCCAACGAGCACCAGCGAGAAGATGATGAACTCGCCGAACTTGATTCGCTCGGCCACCAGACCGGACACGATCGTGGCAGCAGTGCCGGCGAAGGCCAGCTGGAAGAGGAAGTCAACGCTGGGAACCAGCTTGCCCTCGGTCACCATCTCCGGGGTGACGGTTGGGTCAAAGAACAGGCCACCGAACTTGAACCAACCGGGAATCACCCAATCAGCGTTGTACATGACCTTGTAGCCGATGAACCAGTAAGCGGTTGCCGCCAGGGCAAACACGATCAGGTTCTTGGCCAGGATGTTGACGGCGTTCTTCTGGCGACACATCCCGGCTTCCACCATGGCGAAGCCGGCGTTCATGAAGATCACCAGAACGGCGCAGATCAGCAGGAACGTGTTATTGGCCAGAAAGGCCGGCGTGAGCTCAGGCAGCTCAGCGGCATGGGCCGCCAGGTTGAACAAACCGAGACCCGCGAGGGCGATCGGCACACAGGCCAGCCAGGTGAGGGAACGGCTGGAGGAAAGGCCTCGGAACTTACGCAGCAGGAGCGACGGAGCCTCCAGCAGGCTGGCCTGCTGGAGGCTGCGCACCTGAGGCCGTCTGGCGTCAGGGGTGGCAACGGTCATGGGGTAGCCGAAATGGACTGTGCGAACGGGGAAGGCGACCTCAGGCCACCATGCGACGCATTTTTTGCCAGAGGCCAAGGAGCTGTCGTAGCAAGCGTTACGAAACCAAAAAGTTTCGCAATCGTGCTACTGCGCTCGGCACTACGCTCTCGGGCCATCGAAGTACGCGGAAGCACACAATTCGATCACAACAAATCAAGAAGGAATCAGCGTTTTGTTCGCCATGAACAGCAGCAAATGCCCATAATCAGCCCGAAGGACAAAACGTTGGATGAGTCGCCCCCGGGCCCTGGCTCATCGGAAGTAGCCCCTCCGCAAGGCGAAGCAACGCTCCTTCCCACGAAGCGGACCCGTCTGCCCCGGCAGACCGTCAACCCACCCTTCGAGGCCCGAATCCCATGTCCCAACTCCAGTACCGCGGCGTCAGCTACGACAGCAGCCGCCATGAGCAGCCCAGCGAGCAACCGGTGGACCACGCCTACCGGGGCCAGCACTACAGCGCTCCCCTGCGCCATGAGGCTGCCGATGTCGACACCAGCACCGAGCTCCACTACCGCGGCCACGTGTATCAACACCGCGCCGCCGAGGCCGCCAACGCCGTGAACGAGGCCTGAGAGCATCCCGCTCACGCGGTCGCATTGGCTACCTCGCGCGACCCAAGCTCCGCCTGCAATGGGTGGAGCTTTTTTATGACGCGCCGATGGCTGCTGATCTGACCCTGATCCGCCGGGGTGACAGCTTTCAGCTCTGTGCCGGCAGCGTGATCGGCATGCTGTGGCTGCAGACCCACTTCGAAGCCAGCACCTGGGATCTGATCTGCTCAGGCCAGGTGCGCATCAGCGCAGACTCCAGCCTGAATCTTCAGGACGATGCCCTGACAGCAGGCCTGAGGGTGCAGCGGCTGACAGCACCAGCTGCCCCTGAACCACTCGCCTGAGGTCAGAGGTTCAGGCCAGCAACACGAGGCTGATGGCCATCACGGCCATCCCGGACATCAGGCTGAGGATGGTGAGGTGCTGATCGCCATAGTCGCGGGCGGCAGGCAGCAGCTCATCCAGCGACACGTAGACCATCACGCCAGCCAGGCCGGCGAACACGAGGCCGAAGGCGATCGGATTGGGCAGGGAGCGAAACAGCACATAGCCCACCAGACCACCGATCGGCTCCGCCAGACCGGACAGGAATGACACCCAGAAAGCAAGGCGACGGCTGCCGGTGGCGAAGTAAACCGGGGCCGAAACCGCCAATCCCTCAGGGATGTTGTGGATGCCGATCGCCACGGCGATGCTCACCCCCAGTTGAGGGTTGGCCAGGGCCCCGAGGAAGGTGGCCAGGCCCTCGGGAAAGTTGTGGATGCCAATGGCCAGGGCAGCGAACAACCCCATACGCAGAAGACGGCGGCGCTCAGTCGGATCACTGCTGTTCAGAACAGATGGCCCACGCTGCCGACCATCACTGCCGGGGGCGAGCTGCTGCAGAGCGCCGGATGCATCGTGCACCGGCAGCCAGCGATCGATCAGCGCCATGCTGACGATGCCGACGAAGAAGCCGAGCACGGCGGCGGCATAACCGAGGCGGGCCCCCAGGAGCGGCACCAGCACCAGCCGCGCCTTCGGCAGGATCTCCACCAGCGATACGTACACCATGGCGCCGGCGGAGAAGCCCAGCGCCAGGGTGAGGAAGCGATGGCTGGACGGACGCGAGCCCAGGCCGATCAAGCTGCCGATGCCTGTGGAGAGCCCCGCCAGCAGTGTGAGCCCCAGGGCCATGGCACTGCGATCGAGGGCCTGAGGTGGCAGCAAGGAGACAGGCCTGCAGGGACAGGCCTCGATCATCACCCAGCGGGCAGCTGCTGCCGCTGACTGCGCCAGCGCAGCGCTGCCCAGGTGAAGAACACCAGCAGCAACGGCAGCACGCCCACCAGCACCAGCAGCCGGAATTCATCGGTGGCGGTGGAGGCGGAGTTGGACAGGAGCTGCTCCACCACATACAGGCCATAGAGGCCCATCAGAATCCAGCCCTCCAGGCGAGTGATCACGCCGCCGGTCCAGAAGATGGGCAGGCAGGCCAGGGTGGTGGCCACCATGATCGGGAAGTCGCGCACCACCATCACGGGATCGACGGCCAGCCCGCGCCCGCCTGACACCACACCGCAGAGGCCAAGGATCACCAGCTGGTTCAGCAGGTTGCTGCCCACCACGTTGCCGATCGCCAGGTCGGCCTTGCCGCGGTAGGCCGCCACCAGCGAGGTGACCAGTTCCGGCATCGAGGTGCCGGCGGCCACGATGGTGAGACCGATCACCGTTTCACTGACGCCCAGGCCCTGAGCGGCGGCGATGGCACCTTTGACCAGCAGCTGCGAGCCCCACACCAGCAGACCGAGGCCCGCCGCCAGCTTGATCGCCGCCTGAGGCGCCGGCGAGGCACCATCGGCCTCGAGCTCCTCGGCGGCCTCTGCGGGCTCCTCCTTGGCCGAGCGGATCTCCCAGAGCAGGTTGATCACGGTGCCGGTGAGCAGCGCCAGACCCGCCACCCAGGTGAGCCGTCCACCGGAGGCCATGCCCCAGGTGGCCATCGACACGGCCAGGAGCAGCGGCACATCACGGCGCACCAGCCGGCTCTTCACGCGCAGCGGCATCACCACCGCACTGGCACCCAGAACGATCAGCACGTTGAAGATGTTGGAGCCCACCACGTTGCTCACGGCGATGGCATCGCCTCCGGCACCCCCCTGGATGGTGGAGAGCAGGCTCACGAACAGCTCCGGGGCGCTCGTGCCCATCGACACCACCGTGAGACCGATCACGATCTGGGGAATGCCCAGCAGCAGCGACAGGGCCACCGAGCCGGCCACAAACAACTCACCGCCGCCGAACAGCAGCAGGATCCCCACCACGATCTCGAGAAAACTCTGGGTGTAGTTCATCAGCAGCGCCAAGGTGTGCTGATTCTGCAGACTGACGCGCGCAATGGGCTGGTTCAGGCCTAGCCAGGCGTGGCGTCAGAGCCGGAACAACGGATCGAAGCGGTGGTACTCGGGCTTGTTCAGCCCGGCGTTGTGAAGCATGCCCCGCAGCTCGAGGATCTGCCGCCGCTGGTCGATCACGATCAGGCGGGCCAAGCGGCGGATGGTGCTGTTGTGGCTGCGGCCGAGGGCCTCATGGGCCATCGCCAGCGCATCGCCGTGATGCTGCAGCATCCCCTCGAGGAAGGCGATGGTGGTTCGCTGCCGGGTGGCGGAGCCTCTGCCATGCGCAGGGCAACACGCTGGGCTGCATCCATCCGGGTCAGGCCGGAGAGGCTGTCGGGGTCGCCGCCAGGGCGAAGCACAACGGGATAGATCGGCGCCTGCGGATACCAGGCACGGCTGCAATCGGATATTCCGGAATCACAGGAGCTCAATCACCACTTCCTGGCCTCAGCGCAACGCGCGACACGCTCCTAGCCCCACAGCAAGCCCTGGCGCTGCCCTTCGATCCCCTGCCATCGGCATTCGAGCGCTGGCTCAATGCCAAGCGTGACTGGCCGAACAACCAGCGTCTGCGCTTTGCCGAGATCAACGAATGCGCTGATCAGAGCGTGCGCCTGTCGCCCTACCGCATGCCCGTGTACACCTGTCTGAACGGGTCTGTGGCCATCAGTGCCCCAGGCCAGGCAACACGGCAGTGCCGCCTGCAGCGGGTGAGCTTCTTCCCCTCAATGCAGCGGGTGCGTTACTGGACGGAATCCTGCCTTTAAAGCACAGGACATCGACACGAGAACAGGCAGGACAACGCTGTGAGCTGGCACCCCAACCTCTGGCACCCCACCACCCAGGTGGCCACCGCCCCGGAACCCCTGCTGGTGCGCTCGGCACGGGGCTGCGAGCTGGAGCTGGCCGATGGGCGGCGGCTGATTGATGCCATCAGCAGCTGGTGGGTGACGCTGCACGGCCACGCCGAACCGTCGATCGCCGCAGCGATCGCCCGGCAGGCGCTGCAGCTGGAGCAGGTGATCTTCGCCAACTTCAGCCACCAGCCCGCCGAGCTGCTGGCCACACGCCTGAGCGCACTCACTGGCCTGGAGAGGCTGTTCTTCTCCGACAACGGCTCCACGGCCGTTGAGGTGGCCCTGAAGATGGCCTGGCAGTGGTGGCGAAACCGGGAGGGAGGCACGGATGCGCCGGAGCGGCGCCAGCTGATCGCCTTCGAGGGCGCCTATCACGGCGACACCGTGGGCGCGATGGCCCTCGGGGAGCGCTCGCTGTTCACCACGGCCTACGAGCCGCTGCTGTTCGAGGTGAGGCATGTGGGCTGGCCGCACACCCACTGGCACGACGAGGGCGTGGAGGCGCGCGAGCGCGAGGCGCTCGATCAGCTCGAGCAGGCACTCAAGACCCCCACCGCTGCCGTGATCCTTGAGCCACTGATCCAGGGCGCCAGCGGTATGCGGCTGGTGCGGCCGGCCTTCCTGCGGGGGGTGCAGGAGCGCGTGCGCGCCAGCGGCGCCCTGCTGATCGCCGATGAGGTGATGACCGGCTTCGGACGCACCGGCGCCCTGTTTGCCTGCCAGCGGGCTGCTATTCAGCCGGATCTGATGGCCCTGTCCAAAGGCCTCACCGGCGGCTTCCTGCCGATGGGGGTCACGATGGCCAGCGAACGGATCCACCGCGGCTTCATCAGCGAAACGCCCGGCCACACCTTCTTCCACGGCCACAGCTTCACCGCAAACCCGCTCGGCTGTGCCGCCGCCCTGGCCAGCCTGGATCTGCTGCAGTCCGATCCTCCCCGCTACCAGGACTTCGAGAGCCGCCACCGGCCCCTGCTGGAGGAGCTGAGCACCCTGCCGGCGGTGCAGCGGCCCCGCTGCCTCGGCACTATGGCCGCCTTCGACGTGTGCATCGGCGAGGCCAGCTATCTCAACCCGATCGGCAAACAGCTGCAGCGCCACTGCATGCAGCAGGGGGTGTACCTGCGGCCCCTGGGCAATGTTGTGTATCTGCTGCCTCCCCTGGGCATCAGCGAGGAGCAGCTGCAACGCTGCTACGGAGCGATCGCCGCTGCCCTGCAGGCCTTGGCAGCCGCCTGAACGGCTCCCCGGCTCTTCGGCAGGCTGTGGTCATCCGCCGGGCTGGCGACGGTCGAAGAAGGGCAGGCGCCAGAACGATTGTCGCCGGCGCCGGATCGCCTTGAGCCGGCGGGGATCCACGGGAATGGCTCTGGGGCGGTAGTCGAGCGCCTGCAGCAGTTCAATCGCCGCATCCACCGGCAGGGGCGTGTGGAACAGGTAACCCTGGGCCTTGCGGACGCCCTGATCGAGCAACCATCGCTTCTGAGTGGCGGTTTCCACCCCCTCGGCCGTCACGGCGAGGCCCAGGTCGTTGAGCATGGTGAGCATGGTGCGCAGGAGGGTGCGCGGCGATTCGCTCGCCTCATCCAGACGCAGCACGAAGGCGCGATCCATCTTCACCGCATGGATCGGCAGGGAAATCAGTCGGGCCAGAGAGGAATAGCCGGTGCCGAAATCATCGATGGCGATGGCCACCGATCGGGCCACGAGCTGTTCGAGGAAGTGATCGAAGGCGGGGCTGCTGTCCTGGAAGGCATCCTCCAGCAGCTCCACCTGCAGGGTCCAGCCGATCGGCAGCGGGTTGTCTTCGATCAGCTGCAGCAGACGGGCACGCAGATCGGGCTCCTCCAGCAGGATCCCGGAGAGGTTGACGCTCATCGTCATCGGCCGCTGAGGGATGGGCAGGGCCAGCAGGGGCACGGCGGCAAGCGCCTTCTCGATGATCAGCAGATCGAGCTCGCCGGTGACGCCACCCTCGTTGAGCGTCGGCAGGAAGGCGGCCGGACTGAGCAACTGATCGCCCCGCTGCCAGCGCGCCAGGGCCTCGAAGCCGACTGGCTCGCCGCTGCTGAGATCCACGATCGGCTGGAGGTGGGTCTCGAGCAGGCGGTTCTTGAGGGCTTCGCGCAGATCGGATTCAAGCCGATAGGTCTCGCGTGCCAGCACCCGTGTTTCGGCGTCGATGAAGCGGAAGGCGCTGCCGGCGGAACGCAGCGCCAGCCGTACGGCCATGCTCGTGTCGGCCAGGATCGCCTCCACCGTGTCGTAGTCGCGGCGGAACACGGCGATGCCGATGGCCACCCCCATCGACAGGGACTGCGCGCCACTGCGGTAGGTCTGGTTGGTGAAGCCGATGATCCGCTCCGCGGCCCGCTGCACATCGGCATCTTCCTCGTCGAATGGCAGCAGCACCACCAGCTCGGCTTCGGAGAAGCGGGCCACGGTGCTGCCGCGCGGCACCGCCGCCAGCATCCGCCGTGCACCTTCGTTGATGAACTCCTCGGCGATCGCTCCGCCCAAGGTGGCGTTGATGCGGTCGTAGTCGCGGAAGCGGCAGCGCAGCAGCGCGAAGGGGGAGCCCACCTCCATCGCCATGATCAGCTCAACCGTCTGCAGCAACTGCTCGCGGCTGAGCAGCTGATCGAGGGAGGCGAAGCCCTGCCTCAGGCTTGATTGCTTCAGGCGCTCCGCATTCAGCGATTGCTCCGAGGCATTCAGCAGGGCGGATTCGCGGAGGTGGCCGAGGTGATTGACCGTCATCGAGGCCAGACGGCGCAGGCTGTCAATCTGACCGGGGGAGAGCTGCCGGGGCTGCCGGCTGATGGCGCAGAGGCTGCCGAGGGCGAAGCCGTTGGGGGTGATCAATGGGAAGCCAGCGTAGAAGCGGATCCCGGGCTCACCGGCCACCAGGGGGTTATCGGCGAAGCGCGGATCCTCGCGGGCGTCAGGAATAATCAGCGGATCACGTTGCAGGATCGTGTGGCCGCAGAACGAGATTGAGCGTGGTGTTTCCTGCTGAGCCAGCGGGGCACCGACGCAGCTCTTGAACCACTGCCGATCCTGATCCACGAGGCTGATGATGCCGATCTCAGTGCCCGCCACACGGCGGGTGAGCTCGGTGATGTCGTCGAAATCGGGATCGGCGGTTGTATCGAGCACCCCGAAACTATGCAACTCCTGCAGCCGGGCCCGATCATCCTCTGGAATGGCGGGAAAGCGCATGGTGCTCAACGGGCCAACCGACTGAGGACCCGCCCATCGCTCCATTCCAGACGGTTGCGACCGGTCTGCTTGGCGATGTAGAGGGCCTTATCGGCCGTTGTGTAGAGATAATCGATGTTGTAGCCACAATCCGCCGTGGCTGCAGCGCCGAAGCTAGCGGTGAGCTTGAGCTGATGTCCGGCGAAGGTCAGGCGGCTCATCTCCAGCTGAAGCCGCATCCGATCCAGGGCGCGACCGGTGGCCTGACGCGAGCCGTTGAGCAGCAGGGCGAACTCCTCGCCACCAAACCGGCACAACAGATCATCCGGCCGCGTCACCGTGCGGAAAATCGCCGAAACATGGGCCAATGCAGCATCGCCGCAGGCGTGGCCGTAGGTGTCGTTGATGAGCTTGAAATGATCGATGTCGAGGATGGCGAACACCATCTCGGCCTGACGCTCCTCCGCCTCGGCCAGCAGCTCCTTGGCCTGATCCATGAACAGGTTGCGATTGATCAGCTGGGTCAGGCCGTCGGTTTGGGATGTCTCGGTGAGCTGAGGCAGCAGCCATGAATAGAGCAGATAGGCCAGCACCAGGGTGAGACCACCCATGGTGGCCAGGCTGGAGAGCAGCAGGATCACCAGGTCGTGGCTGTAGTCGATCAGCACAACACCGGGGTCATAGTTGGCCACCAACAGCAGCTTCTCGCGGCTGATGCCGATGTCGCGGGAGGGACGCTCCAGCGGCCGGACCACGGTGAAGCTGCCGAGTCGCAGCTCCAGGGCTGAGGTGCTGTAGGTCATGCAGTCGGGGTCGGCTCGCCCGAAGCAGGCCGCCAGTTCCTGGAAATCGGGGTCGCTGGTCTCTCTGAGGTTCAGCAGGGGGTCAGTGACCGACAGACCCAGCCAACTGGGTCTTGAGCTGTAGATCACCCGACCGGAGGCATTGAGAACGAGCATCAGGTTCATGCCATCCAGCTCGTCCTCGCGTGGGGTGTTGATATACGACTGCAGCAGCATCTGCCGCTTGGCCGTCTCCATCGGTGTCATCAGGGAAGCCGCGACGACGTCGCGCACGTGCTCGGCATCGTTGAGCACCTCGCGGTGGCGCTCCACCAGATCGATCGTGCCGAGCAGCACAGTGCAAAGGGCAGCTCCTCCCAGCCAGAAGCCAACCAGAAGGTTGCGCAGAAACCGATTCGTTTGCAGCAGCGGCTTGGACAGATCGGGCATCAGAACTGGTGTCCGTTAGCCGTCAGGCGCCGAAGTGCTTCAATGAGTTTAAGAAGTCGGCCATGGGCCTGCTGATCCGCCAGCAAGAAGGCTTCCACCTCAGGGCTGCTCGAGTCAGACTGTGTTACGCGCTGGCGCAGGGCTTCCGAGAAGCGGTCGGCATCGCGCAGAGCAAGCCGGGCGTCCTCCGCGTCCTGCTGGAGAGCATCCAGCGTGCCTTGGGGCAGACCCGACCGCTGCCTGAGGGCTGTGACGTCGACCTGGTTGGCGACGTAGTAGTCAGGGGTGTCGTTTTCGCCGAGCCGAATCGGATACAGAGTGAGTCGATTCCAGAACCGGGTGCCGTCCTGTTTGTAGTTGATCAGCTCGCCGCTGTAGGCCTGGCCCGTTTTCAGGGCGTCGCGGAGGATCTGGAGTTCGGCTGGGTCGGTCTCCGGACCCTGTAGGAAGCGGCAGTTATAGCCAACCGCCAGATCGCGGGGGTAGCCGGTGATGGCGATGAAAGCACTGTTCACGTAGATCAGCGGCGCATCCGGCCTGCGCATGTCGGCGATGGTGATTCCAATCACCGAGTCGTCCACGACGCTGCCGAAGATCGAAAGCTCCTGCAGCTGATCCGCCAGCCGGGCCGCCAGGTTCGATTCGCGCTGACTGGAATCCATCAGCTGGCGGTTCGCCTGGGAGAGCTTCCGGCTCTGGCGCTGGAACACGCTGGTGGCAGCCACCGAGGTGAGGCCCACAACGCCCACGTAGGCGAACAGACCGGTGAGATTTCCGAAGCCATCCACCTGCAACCCGTTGACGGACACCTCCTGGATGCCGCGGACGTCGCCGACCTTCCAGTCGCGCTTGGGGGAATCCGGGTGGGCGTTGTGGCACGTAACGCAGGCCGGACGCATGATCACCGGCGTAGCCAGCCGATAGGAGGAGCGCCCGAGGCCATTGCCGCGGAGCTGGGTGAAGGTCTTGCGCTGCGGATCAACGCGGAAGGACTGGATCGCCTCCTGCTCGAAGGAATCGAGCGGCTTGGAGAGCCTCTTGGCAAAGGGATAGTCGGAAAGAAAATGGTAGGAGATACGCCCGTCGCTGTGCGCGTTATCGAACAGGGCGCCGAGCTCGATCGAGAGCGTTGCCGGAATCGGGATGCCGCCGTGGATGTCGCGGTAGTTCTCCGAGTATGTCGCCTGGCCGTCAGCGGCCTGAAGGCGGGCGATCACGTTATCGGCGTAGTAAGCGCGGATCCCCGAGGCCAGGGTGGAGATCTCATCGGCCTGGAGCTCCATCTGGGCCACGGTGGCGGCCGACATGGAGTTCACCATCACCACCGGCAGCAGCAGCAGGCTGGCGAGCAGGAGCCACAGCACTGACTCGGGGCGCCAGATCAGGCCCCACAGCTTGCGCAGGCCCGGCTTGGCGATCCGGGGACTGAGGAGGGGATCGATCCAGCGGCGGGAACCAGCCAAAGGTCAGCGATCCGTTTCTTCGTCCATGGGAACGGTAGCGCTCCAGACAGCCCCTCGATGACTGTCTGCCGGCACTCTCATCGAACGTTCAGGACCCTTCAGTGGGCGCTGCTGTGCTGGTAGCCGGCGCTGGAGCAGGTCCCGAAATCGATCACGCGTGGATTGACTTCGACGCCCGTGGCTTCGACCCGGGAGCGACCATCCTCGCCGACACGGATCACCACCTTCTCACTGGGGCGCTCGCCGAAATGGTCATTGAGCAGGAACAGCTCAACGGCGTAGCGGTTGCCTGGACCCGGCTGCACAAGACGCCCCTCACTTTCACGGCCCGCCCGCAGATCGGCAGCATGGTCCGCTTGGCGGCCGGGCTCGTAACCGGTGATCACGCTGCCGCTGCCACGGGCGGGAGAAAGATGCAGATGCAGGTGCCCGTTGTTCTGGAAGCGGCAGTCATACATGTTGGGGCTGTGGGTGGGAGATGCAGGATCACCTCCCGTGAGACAACCCGGCAGAGCGCCAGCTAGCACAAGGGTCATGCCGAGAGCACCCGTCCGCCACGGCTGATCGAATTGGCAGGGATCACTGTACATCGCGCTACATGCCCTCCGAATGGAGTTGTCCGCAGGAGGGTTACCGGCTTGTGAGGCCTTACCGCTTAACTTACCGCTTGAAACTTGCCGCTTGAATTGAGGACGGGTCGAAGGTCCAAATCAGGCTCAATTTAGCCGATCTGCAGCGAACTGACTCATCACGACCTGTAGACGGCGGCCGAGCAACAGCAGTCCCAGAACCGTGGTGGCACTCACCATGAGCACCAGCGCGGCGTACTGGGGCGCCGTGATCAGACCGCCGGCCAAAGCGGTGGAGGCGAACACCAGACCCGGCAGACCGCGGGGAATCAGACCAAACACCACCAGCCAGCGATCCACACCGGCAGCCCGGTCGGCCGCGCCGATCCCTAAGCCGCAGATCAGCTTGCTGACGAGCGCCAGCACCAGCAGCACCAGGGCCATCCACCAGGCGCCGGGCTGCAGCAGGCTGGAGGCCTGGACCCGCATCCCCACGCTCAGGAAATAGAGCGGCAGAAACACCTCCGAGAGCAGCGCCAGCTGGCCGCGCAGATCGCGGGCCGCATCCCCCTGCTCCGGCATCGGGGCCAGGCGCTGCAGCAGCACACCGCCCCACAGCGCCCCCAGCAGACTGGTGAGGCCGCTCAGCTCACCGAGCCAGCTGCAGCCGATCAGCAGGGTGAGCACCCCCAGCAGGCCCGGGCGCCAGGCCCCACGCTGCTGCAGCCAGCAGCGGCTAAGGGGCAAGCTGAGCAGCATGACCGCCAAGCCCAGCAGCGGGGCCACCACCGCGGTGCCAGCACCGGGCAGGGCACGCGGGGCCACGAGCAGCATCGAGAAGGTGAGCAGTCCGATCGCTGGCAGGTCGTCCAGCACCGAGACCCCGAGCAGCATCCGCCCCGAGGGCGTGTGCAGTGCACCCGCATCGGCGAGGGCCCGAAGGGTCACGCCGGTGCCCGTGGCAGCTAGCACTGCCAGCCACAGCAGAGTGGTGGGGGTCGAGAGGCCGAACAGCCGCTGCAGCGGCCACCAGAGAAGCAGTGGCGTGAGGGCCGACAGCAGCACCGTGCGCAGCACGCTGGCCGGCCTCGATCCGAGCAGACCGCCGCGTACCTCAAGCCCCACCTGGAAGAACAGGCTCAGCACCCCCAACTCGGTGAGACCAGCCAGCGGTGCGATGCGGGTGTAGGGGAGCACGGTGTTGCCCAGCACCACCCCCACCAGCAGCTCAAGCACGATGGCCGGAACCGCCCAACGGGCCAGGCGGGAGGCCGTGAGCCGCGCCAGCAGAACGCCGAACAGCAGCAACAGCAGCATGCTGAGCAGCGAGGATCCCATGAGTGCGATCTCCTGGCTGCGCCGGCAGCCCGATCAGCCCGGCAGGATCACGCGATCGATCACGTGCACAACGCCGTTATCGCAAACGATATCGGCACTGACAACGGTGGCATTCTTCACCTCGAACGGCTCGGTTCGGCGGATCGGGATCGGGGCTCCCTCCAGGCTGTCCCACTGGGGCTGTGCTACCAGTTCAGACTGGGAATGGGCACCCGCCAGCACGTGATATTTGAGGATGCGGGCCAGCTGCGGCGGGTTGTCCACCAGCGTCTGCACGGTGCCAGGGGGGAGAGCTGCAAAGGCCTCATCCACCGGCGCAAACACGGTGAACGGCCCAGGCCCCTCCAGCGCGCCGCGCAAACCAGCGGCATCGACGGCCGCCAGCAGTGTGTTGAAAGCGCCAGCGGATGCGGCGGTGTCGAGAATCGTGGCCATCGGGTTCGACGCAGCGGGGCTCAGCGGTAATCCTGGGTCTGGACGTCGGGGAGACGGGCCTCGGGCCGCAGGAAGCGGTCCATCTGCGCCTCAAAGAAGCGGCGGTTGGCCATCAGGTGTTCGGGGTCGGTGTCGTCAAGCGGATAGAGCAGGGCGCAACGCAGGGCCTGAATCACAGCCGAGGTCACGTTGTACATCGAGCGCTGGAAGGTGATGCCCAGTTGCACCAGCTCGTCCTCCTCACCACGGCGATGCTCGCGATAGATCTCGCGCAGGTAAAGGGGCAGGAAATGCAGCATGTCCTGCATCAGCAGGGTCGGCGGGATGCCGGCTGAGCCAACGGGGTAGACATCGGCGTAGAGGATGCCGTAGTGGAAGTCAGCCTGATCAGCTGGCACCTGGCCGGCCTGGGCGTTGTAGCTCTTGGTGCCGCGGAACGGTGCGGTTCGGTAGAAGACCGCCTCCACATAGGGCAGTGCTGCCTCATAGAGCCAGGTGAATCCCTCGCTCTTGGGGATGATCTCGTAACACTCATCACCGATATAGAGGTGATGGTAGATCGGTCGGCCGGCAACGGCAAAGATGCCATTCACAAGGAAGTCCATCGCATCAGGCACACCCTTGAAGCCGCCTTCGTCGTAGATGTCGCTCATCTCGAAGAACACGGGCGCCATCACCTCCCAGACCAGGCCAAGGTTGGCGTAATAGGAAAGCTGGCGGACCTGCTCCAGGAACATCTCCGGGAACAGCTTGTAGAGACCCAGCATCAGGGGGTTGCCCTTGAAGTAGGCCTTGATCGCCCGATCGGCGTTGGCCTTGTAGGCGTCGCTCTCCAGGTAATCGTTGAAGCGGCCGCCCATGCCCTGGTGCCAGAGCATCGCCTGCATGCAGGCCTCGGCGAACTCCATGTTCACCCGGTCGTGCCAGAGGTGATGCAGCAGCTTGGGCATGGCGCGGGTTTCGCCGCGGGCCATGAACTCAAGCAGCTCCGGATGGGCCTTCTCGGTGCCACGCCAGATGCGCAGCTTCGATTGATCACCGGAGTAACTATTGGGGCGATCCAGGTACTCCTGCGAGATGAAGTACTTGAAGGCAGGCAGCGGATTCAGGAAGACACGCTCGGCGATGTAAAGCAGATCGCGCCAGTAGAAATCCATCGGCACGGCATAGGCCTTGTAGATGCCGATGATCTGCTTGAGGTTCTCCTCTGAGTCCGGCAGCATCGAACCACCGGCCTCGAGGCGATGGATCACCTCGGCATAGCGATGGCTGGAGGGGGGAATCAACGAAGCCTGGGTGCGCTCCGGGGCGACGGTGGCGGTCATGCGGGGAGCTGCAACGTGGAGGAGGGCGCAAGAGCGATCACGGTGACCGACTCACTGGAACGCAGGGCCAGGGGCGCGGTGGCTGATTCACTGAAGCCGGTCAGCAGGGGGGGCCAGATGCCACCCGCCAACACCAGAGCGGTGAGCACCAGGGCAGGAGCACGCTCTGTCCAGCTGGTGCTGACCCAGTTGGCCTTGGCGTTGTCGAGTCGGCCGAAGCCCACACGGTTGAACAGGCGCACCGCATACACGGCCGTGAACCCAGACGACAACAGGCAGACGAGCGTCGGGATGGGATAGGCGACCCAGCTGCCCTCAAACACCAGCAACTCAGCCACGAATCCGGCCTGGCCGGGCACGCCGGCTGCGGCCATCAGGGCCATCAGCATCAGGCCCATCGTGAACGGCAGACCCCGCTGCGCATTCAACAGACCCGAAAGCTCAGGAATCTGCGCCGTGCCTGTCTTGGTTTCCACCAGACCCACCAGGCAGAACAGCAGGGCGATGATCAATCCGTGGGCCAGGATCTGGGCCATCACCCCCTGCAGGCTCAGGGGTGTGGCGGCGGCCAGAGCCAGCAGCAGGAAGCCCATGTGCCCCAGGGAGCTGTAGGCCACCAAACGCCGCATATCCAGCTGCGCGATCGCATTCAGGGCGCCATAGATCGCACTCACCGCACCGATGGCAGCAATCCAGGCCGACCAATCGCTCCAGGCGTCGGGCAGAAAGCCGATGCCGAAGCGCAGCAGGCCATAGGCCCCGAGCTTGGACACGGCACCACTCAGCAGCATCGCCACCGGCGTGGGGGCCTGGCTGTAGGTGAGCGGTTGCCAGCCGTGCAGCGGCACCACCGGCAGCTTGAGGCCGAAGGCCAGCAGCACCAGGGCCAGCAGGATGTGTTGCTGATCCGGGGTGAGGTTGTGGCTGGCCAGGGCCGAGAAGCTGAAATCCAGGCCGCCGGGGTTGAGCCAGCCGAAGGCCAGCACCGCGGCAAGGAGAGCGATGCCGGACACGGCTCCGTAGATCAGGAATCGGATCGCGGCACCAGCCCGACGCTCACCACCCCAGATCGCCACCAGCAGGGTGGTGGGAATCAGGATCAGCTCATAGGCCAGCACGAACAGCAGGGCATTGCGGGCCAGGAACGACCCCATCAGGCCCACATTGGTGGCCAGCAGCAATCCGTAGAACAGGCGGGCGCGGGTTTGATCCAGCGGTGTGGTCAGCACAGCCATGGCCGTGATCAGGGCAGCCAGCAGCACCAACGGCAGGCTGAGGCCATCGAGCCCGAGATCCAGCCGCAGCCCCAGCTTGGGCAGCCAGCTCAGCGAGAGATCGCTGGGGGGCACCCGCCAGGCCACAACACCGGTAACGAGTTGCGCCAGGCTCGCGGCCAGGGCCGTGCGGCGGATCCATGGGCTTCCAGCCGGCAGGAGCTGCAGCCCGCAGGCGGCGCCCAGAGGAATCAGAAACAGCAACAGCAGGGTCATGGTGTCCTCCGGATCAACGCGCGAGCAGCCAGGCCGACATCACCAGCACACCGAGCACCAGTGAGAGGGCATAGGCCTGGGAATTGCCGCTGGTGGTGAAGCTGAGCTGGCGGGCACCAGCCATGGCAGCACCACCGGTTCCACTGCTGAAGCCATCCACCAGAGCCCTGTCGCTCCAGGCGCTGAAGCGGGCCAGACCCACCACCAAGGCCACCACGGTGCGGTGATAAAAGGACTCGGTGTGCATGTCTTCTGCCAGCCAGTGCTGGATGCCCCCGAGGCCGGCGGGAAGTTCTGCCAGCGGGTGCGGCCGCAGATAGAACCAGAGCGAACTGCCGGCGCCGAGCAGGGTGGACACCACCAGGGGCCAGCCGAGCGGCCCCCAGCCCGGCAGGGGGCTCAGCTGATACACCCCCAGATGCAGCAGCAGTTGCGGGATGTGCAGCACGAGGCCCATGAGGAACAGGGTGGGCAGCACCATCAGCCACAGCACCTCAGGCGAGCGGATGGTGAATGCCTTGGGCACGCCACCCCAGATCAGGCCGAAGACCCGCATCATCGAGGCGCAGAGCAGGGTGTTGGTGATCAGCACCAGGCCGCCCAGCAGCACGGGTGCCTTGCTGGCCATGGCCAGCTCCAGCAGTTCGCGCAGGGCCGCAAAACCACCAAAGGGAGGCAGCGCCATCAGGCCAAAAGCTCCCGCCAGAAAGGCCATGCCGATCAGAGGCCGGCGACTCCACAGACCCCCCAGCTGGGTGAGGTCCTGAGACACGTTGCTGATCACGATCGCCCCCACCGCCATCAGCATCAGGGCCATCGGCAGGGGGTAGACGAGCAGCAGGTGATCGGCCACATCGATGCCGCCGAGGCCCACGGCCACGAACAGCAGGCCAAGCCAGCTGCTCACCAGGAAGCTCATCGCCCGCTTCACATCGATCTGACCCAGGGCGATCAGGGCCGCCACCAGGGCCGTGGTGCCGCCCACCACCACCAGCACACCCTGCACCAGGGGGCTCAGTTCGATCAGGGGCTCCAGGCGCAGCAGCACCCAGGCTCCGCCCAGAACCACCACGGAGTTGCGCAGCACCGTGGAGGGCAGTGGGCTCTCCATCGCCTCATCCAGCCAGAGGTGCAGAGGGATCTGGGCGCACTTGCCCATCGGGCCGGCGATCAGGGCCAGCAGGATCAGCTGGAAGCCGGGGGGCAGGGGCTGGCCGTTGTTGGTGAGGTCGGCAGCCCAACCCTGCAAGCCATGAAAATTCCAGGTGCCGGTGAGGGGCAGCAGGGCGATCACCCCGGCCAGCAGCACAATGTCGCCGATGCGCTTGGTGAGGAAGGCATCGCGGGCCCCCTTCACCACCAACGACTGGTTGTACCAGGTGCCCACGATCACGTAGGTGCCGATGGTGAGCAGCTCCAGCAGCACGTAGCTGAAGAACACCGAATCGGTGAGCACCAGGGCGCACAGGCCGGCCTCAAAGAAACTGAGGCCCCCGAAGAAGCGGGGCCAACCCCAGTCCATCTCCAGATAGCCAATGGAATAGATCTGCACCAGCACATGCAGACCGGTGATCACCGTCATGGCGATCAGGGCCGGCTCGCTCACCAGGCCATCGAAGCCAATGCGCAGGCCGGCGGTGTTGATCCAGGTCCAGCCGAAGGTGGGCGGGGCATAGATCGCTGAGGCCCCGGCCGCCGAGTTGTTGTTGAGGCTGATCAGGGCCAGCAGGCTGTGGGCGAAGGCGATCGCCACCATCAACAGGTTGATGTAACCGGCAGGCCTGGGGCCGCTGCGCTTGATCAACCCCGGCGACCACAGCAGGCTGAAGGCCGATCCAACCAAGGGATAGAGGGGAACCAGCCAGGCCGTTCCGATCCAGGACACGCAGGGTGTTCGCAGAGTGAGGGGAACAGTAGAAACCGCGCCAGGCCATTGGGCCTGCTGCTGCAAAGGCGTTACCTATGCACCGGCAAAGCGCCGCTTATGGGCCGCCGATCTGCCGCATCCCACGCGGCGGCTTGCTGCGCGCCGGCGATCGGTGCCATGACGGAGGCACAGCAGCGCAGGTTGCCTCAATGCGCTCCAGCCTCCGAGATCTGCTCAATCAGCTGGTGCAGCGCGGCTGGGCGAAGCTGGACGTGCAGCCGGGTGTGCCACGGCCGGCGCCACCGGGCCCGTGGTGGACGATCGACCTGGGCACGGACGTCACCACCGTGACCCTGCACCCCTGGCGGGAGGGGCTGCTGGAGTTCACGATCACAGTGCTGGCGGACGACGACAACGTGATCCAGTCGTTCGAGCTGGAGTGCAACGCCATGCCGGTGCCGGTGGCGCTGATCAACTGGTGGGGGGGGCTGGATGCGGCCCTGGGGCAGGCGAGCTGGCTGCGCGATGAACTGGTGGCCGCCTGGGACCGGGAGATCAGTGCCGGCGGCGAACTGCCCTGAACGGTCGCCCCTCAGGCGAAACGGCGGCGGCCGTCGTTGAAGCTGGCGAA
>CAIZNP010000150.1 GCA_903934375.1 uncultured Synechococcaceae cyanobacterium | reverse complement strand
TGGAGCGGATTGATGGGCAGGACGATCCACCGCCACCACTATCAGGCCCTGGCGAGGGTTTCGGCTCGCCCAAGGCTGGAAAGAAACGGGCCAAAGGGGATTTCCGCGGCATGAAGCTCAGCAACAAGACCCATCGCTCCAGCGTCGATCCGGATGCCTTGCTGTGCCGGAAATCCAAGGCCCATCCGGCACTGCCCAGCTACCGGGGCCATGTGCTCATGGACATCCGCCATGCCCTGATCGTGGACTGCCGCGTCACCCGAGCGACGGGCACCGGGGAGCGGGATGCCGCCAAAGCGATGGCGGCTGACATCCCCGGTGCCCATCAGAAAACCATCGGTGCCGACAAGAACTACGACACCAATGGAATGGTTGCCGAACTCCGCCGGATCGGAGTGACACCGCATGTGGCGCAAAATACCAGCCGCCCCGGTGGTTCTGCCATCGATGGCCGCACCACCCGTCACCAGGGGTATGCCAAGTCGATCAATGCTCGCCGGGGCATTGAAAAGGTGTTTGGCTGGATCAAACAGTGGCGCGGCCTGCGCCAGTTCAAACTGCGCGGCACAAACAAGGTGAGCGCGGTGTTTGGACTGCATGTGATCGCCTACAAGTTGATCCGTCTGGGCAACCTGCTCAACCCGGCAATGGCAGCGGCATGAACAGCCGGTTGACCAGAGGTGTGGCCATGCGGCGGCGATCAGACAGCCCCAACGGGGCAAAACGGCAGAAATCGAGCGTTTTGAGCTGCTGAATCACCGAAAATCCGAGCCGAACTACGAATGATCGGCTCTCGGGAGGAAAAACCGCGGCCTCTGAAACGGTTTTTCCGCAAACTCTTAAGGAAGGTATCCCCTCACGGCCGACGGGATAGCCCTGGTGATCGAGCCCCCTGCGACTTCAGTGTTGATGGCTATCCACAGGATGGGCCTGCAGGCGAAGCCCCAGTGCTTTGGCAACCTTCAGAACGGTGGCAAAGCTGGGATTACCTTCGGCAGAAAGAGATCGATACAAGCTCTCTCGGCTAAGGCCCGCATCCTTGGCCACCTGCGCCATCCCTTGGGCTCGGGCGATATCACCTAAAGCTCTTGCGATACCGGCCACATCATCGGGCGCCTCGACCAGCCATGCGTCGAGGTAAGCCGCCATTTCAGCAGGCGTTCGCAGATGTTCAGCAACGTCATAGGGAGCGAACGTTTCTGGAGGCATTTGGGGCTTGGGTTGCGCATGCTTCATTGGCGGTCTTCCAGAAACTGACGATTCAACTCAAGAGCTTTGGCAATGTCGTTAGACTGGGTCGACTTATTGCCTCCGGCAAGGAGAAGCAGAAGGCGATCTCCGTGGCGCGCGTCATACACCCTGTAGCCAGGTCCTACATCAATCTTTAACTCAGAGACACCTTCGACTAGGTAGCGAGAGGCTCCTGCGTTGCCATGAATGAGACGGTCAACGCGCATGAGGATGCGGGCCCTTCCGGCTTGATCCCGGAGGCCATCAATCCAGGCCCGGTAGGCACCTGACTGAATGACCCTCATGGCCCAATTGTAGCCCACAAGCTACTGGCGTGCCGCCCCGCAAGCAGTGCGACCAAGTCTGCGGCGGCCTGGAACAGCCCGTAGAACCAGTGATCGGTTTTCAAGCCCCGCCCACTGACACTGATCAGCCCTCCACATCCCGATCTCGTCACAGTACACCTGTACTGCCGCGCAAGGCCTCCGTGTTTTCACTGGTTTTCCAGCCAAGCGCCTGCGCCGGACATGGACCTTGCGCCCCACCCCCTCCCGGAGGGCACCAGCCCCGCCCAGCCCCTCACACCACCGGGCTAACAGAAGCCCCCCGCCCAATCGCGTAATACGTCCACCCCAGCTCCGCCAAGCGCTCAGGGTCGTAGAGATTGCGCCCATCAACGATCAGCTTCTGGCGTAGGGCGGTGGCCAGCTGATCGAAGTTGGGGGCCATGAACCGCTTCCACTCCGTGCAGATCACCAAGGCATCGGCGCCCTCGACGGCCTCTTCTTTGGTGCTGGCAAGCACCAGCCGCCCATCAGCCAAAGCCTCGGGGTACAGCCGCTGGGCTTCCTCAGCGGCCTTGGGGTCGTAGGCCGCCACCGAGGCGCCATCAGCCCAGAGAGCCTCCAGCAGCTCGCGCGACGGCGCCTCGCGCATGTCGTCGGTGTTGGGCTTG
>CAIZNP010000149.1 GCA_903934375.1 uncultured Synechococcaceae cyanobacterium | reverse complement strand
AGGCCTTGTCGATGCCCTTCTTCAGGGTGATGGCGTTGGCACCGGCGGCCACGTTGCGCAGACCGGCCTTGACCATGGCATGGGCCAGGACGGTGGCGGTGGTGGTGCCGTCACCGGCTGCGTCGTTGGTCTTGGAGGCGGCCTGACGGATCAGGGCCACACCGGTGTTCTCGATGTGATCCTCGAGCTCGATCTCCTTGGCGATGGTGACACCGTCGTTGATGATCTGGGGTGCGCCGAACTTCTTCTCCAGCACCACATTGCGGCCCTTGGGGCCGAGGGTGACGGCGACGGCTTCAGCCAGGATGTCGATGCCTTTCTCGAGGGCGCGACGGGCCTGCTCGTTGTAAATAATGCGCTTAGCCATGGAAGGCGGTGCTCGCTTGGGTTTGGTTAGGAGGAAAAACGGGGAGCGGTCTGCCGGTGCTGGTCAGCCGACGAAGACGCCAGGAGCGTCAACACCGCTGACCACGGGGACCTGAGCGACGCTCAGTTGACGATGGCGAGAATGTCCTTCTCGGACAGCAGCACGAACTCGTCGCTGCCGAGCTTGATGTCGGTGCCGGCGTACTTGCTGTAAAGCACCTTGTCGCCGACGCTCACCTCAGGAGCCTGACGGGTGCCGTCGTCGTTGCGCTTGCCGGGGCCCACCTGGACCACCTCGCCCACCTGGGGCTTTTCCTTGGCGGTGTCGGGGAGAAGGATGCCGCCGGCGGTCTTCTCCTCGGATTCGGAGACCTTGATGAAGATGCGGTCGCCGAGAGGCTTGACGGTGGAAACGCTGAGAGAAACAGCTGCCATGGATGGAATGCGGTAAGGGATGCGAAACCATTGGCATGGCGCCAATGACGCTGCCAGGGTCGCGGCGTGTGCACGCCTGCGGGACCGCGAGTTGGCACTCGCTGGCCCTGAGTGCCAAGGTATGAGCGCAGGCACCCCGGCCACAACCACCGGGCTGGGCGGTTGACCGAACACCCGCACGGACCCCGGCCTAGGCCCACCGCAGGATCAGCCAGGCCGGTCGCCTGAAGTGGTAACGTTTCGGCGCTTCAAGCGGGATTGGTCCCGCTACGCGTCCCCCGCGACTTCTCCCATAAATGGCTGCTGCTACTGCCACCGGCACCAAAGGCATCGTCCGGCAGGTGATCGGCCCGGTTCTCGACGTTGAGTTCCCAGCCGGCAAGCTGCCCAAGATCTATAACGCCCTGCGCATCGAGGGCCAAAACTCCGCCGGGCAGACCGTTGCCCTGACGGCCGAAGTGCAGCAACTGCTCGGCGACCACCGCGTGCGCGCCGTGGCCATGAGCACCACCGACGGCCTGGTGCGTGGCATGGAAGCCCTCGACACCGGTGCCTCCATCTCCGTGCCCGTGGGTGAAGCCACCCTCGGCCGCATCTTCAACGTGCTCGGCGAGCCCGTGGACGAGAAGGGTCCGGTCAGCACCACCCTCACCGCTCCGATCCACCGCGAGGCGCCCAAGCTCACCGAGCTCGAGACCAAGCCCAAGGTGTTCGAGACCGGCATCAAGGTGATCGACCTGCTGGCTCCCTACCGCCAGGGCGGCAAGGTGGGCCTGTTCGGTGGTGCCGGCGTCGGCAAGACCGTGCTGATTCAGGAGCTGATCAACAACATCGCCAAAGAGCACGGCGGTGTGTCCGTGTTCGCCGGCGTGGGCGAGCGCACCCGTGAAGGCAACGACCTCTACGAGGAATTCAAGGAATCGGGCGTGATCAACGCCGACGATCTCTCCAAGTCGAAGGTGGCGCTCTGCTACGGCCAGATGAATGAGCCCCCCGGCGCCCGCATGCGCGTGGGTCTGTCGGCGCTGACCATGGCCGAGCACTTCCGCGATGTGAACAAGCAGGACGTGCTGCTGTTCGTCGACAACATCTTCCGCTTCGTGCAGGCCGGCTCTGAAGTGTCCGCTCTGCTGGGCCGCATGCCCTCGGCTGTGGGCTACCAGCCCACCCTCGGCACCGACGTGGGCGCCCTGCAGGAGCGCATCACCTCAACCCTGGAAGGTTCGATCACCTCGATCCAGGCCGTCTACGTGCCGGCGGACGACCTGACCGACCCCGCTCCGGCCACCACCTTCGCCCACCTGGACGCCACCACCGTGCTCAGCCGCGGCCTGGCCTCCAAGGGCATCTACCCCGCTGTGGATCCCCTGGATTCCACCAGCACAATGCTCCAGCCCGCCGTCGTGGGCGACGAGCACTACCGCACCGCCCGCGCCGTGCAGTCCACCCTGCAGCGCTACAAGGAACTGCAGGACATCATCGCGATTCTGGGTCTGGACGAACTGTCCGAAGACGACCGCCGCACGGTGGACCGCGCCCGCAAGATCGAGAAGTTCCTGTCCCAGCCGTTCTTCGTGGCTGAGATCTTCACCGGCATGCCTGGCAAGTACGTGAAGCTCGACGACACCATCAAGGGCTTCAACATGATCCTGGCCGGCGAGCTGGACGAGCTTCCGGAAGCCGCCTTCTACCTCGTGGGCAACATCGACGAGGTCAAGGCCAAGGCCGCCAAGATCCAGGCCGAAGCCAAGGGTTGATCCCCTCTTCCCTCTGAGCTTCTTACGCCATGTCTCTCACCCTTCGTGTTCTGGCCCCTGACCAGAGCGTCTTCGACGGCATCGCCGACGAAGTGATCCTGCCCAGCACCACCGGCCAGATCGGGATCCTTCCTGGCCACGTTTCCCTGCTCACCGCGATCGACATCGGCGTGATGCGCGTCCGTGAAGGTGGTGGCTGGAAAGCCATCGCCCTGCAGGGCGGCTTCGCCGAAGTCGAGGCCGATGAGGTCACCGTGCTGGTGAACGCCGCAGAGCTCGGCACCAGCATCAACGCCGAAACCGCCTCCCGGGAACTGGAAGCCGCTTCGGCAGCCGCCGCCCCGTTCGACGGCCAGCCCGCCAGCACCGAAAAGGTGAAGGCCCAGCAGGACCTGGCCCGCGCCCGCGCCCGCGTTCAGGCCACCAAGCTCAGCTGAGCGACCTGCCCAAGCAGTAGCGCAGGCTGCCCAAGCCGCGTTGCGCAAGCGCCCTCACAGGGGGCGCTTTTTTATTGGACCGCCCGTGGGACACTGAAGCCACAGCATTTGCCCGGTTGCCGGCACGGCTGCAACCGCTTCAAATCCCTCCAGCAGATCGGTGACGAGACCTGGTGATGCAGCCGCGCCCGCAGCCACGGGGCCGGGACGGCAGCTCGGCCTGGAGCTGCGGCGCTGGCTTGAGCTGGAACCGGAGCGGCTGCGCAGCAGCCAGGCGATCGCCAATCGACTGATCGACGCCCTCGGCGCCGACGACAGCCTGCGGGGCCCCATCCGTGACCTGAGCAGCCGCCCTCAACTGCTGCAGGCCCTGCATGGGCAAGGCACCAGCCGGCAGGCGGCCGT